>DHGE01000004.1:479-11392 GCA_002402635.1 Deferribacterales bacterium UBA4806 | reverse complement strand
TATATGGCTGTCTATAAAATCGAAGTGATTGCAATAAGTATATAAATTTACAAATAGAAAGGGATAAGCAAAACAAATTTTTATATAAATACTCTATAAATAACTACCACCAAAAGAACAATAATCGATGTATCTTTAATATGAGAATTGTTTATAAATGTACATAAAATTATTTAAGCGAATTTAGTTCATCATTTTTAAACGTGCATTTTCAGGCAAATTTTTGGTGCGTGGACTCTGCCAATTAAATTCAACTAAGCTTTTCCAGACAAATGGCGTTGAATTTATAATGTTTTTTTGAACAAAATCATTGAGATTATAATTACTCATAGGCACCAGTTTTACATCTTCAATGTTAAAATTCCCAGCTGATCTACCATACTTATATTCGTAAGTAAAGCTGCCATCTAAAGTTAATTTTCCTTCAAAAATACTTCTATTTGGTACTGATATATAAAATTCATTTGTTTTTATGAGGGAATTTTCACGCCCCTCTAATAATAAATTTTTCCCTGAAAGATGTTTATAAAGTTCTATGGCAGTCAATTCTGAGGGGTCAATGAAAATAAGATCTTCATCTATCAAGTTAAAATAAGGCTTGTCGCCATCATCGTCTTCAAAATTCTTAAGTCTTTTAAAGGTATTTGTAAAGCTATCCATATAGAAAGGATAATGTGTGCAGCCCAAAACGACTACACTAATTGGTTTATTAGGAGCACTCTTTTTATATTTTTCAACTAAAGTTGTAACATCATAGCGGATATAATTTTCAACAGAATTAAGTTCCCACGTTGATGGATTGTCTTTATCTCCAATTATGCCTTTAAAATCAAAGGCATATGCTTGAATTGTTTTCATATCAATTAAGGCTTCAGGATTATTTATTGATGGGCCCTTATATTCTGTGGTCCTTCTCTTGTTCTTATCTATTATAAATGCTTCATCTCCTTCAACTGCTCCAGCAATGCCTATACTGCCTTCTTGAATTACTGTTAGATTCTTAATGCTAGCCTTACTGGCTGCTTTTTCCATAGCCTTTGGGTATCCATTGCTTAGAATGGTTCCAACTGTAGCCATTACCGCTATCGTTCCTGGCTTCTCTCGTCTTTCCAAGGCTTCTATAGCACCTTTTGATCCAGCTTCTACAACCCCAACAATATATACAGGCAATCCCCATTCTTTAAAAGCAGCTCGTAACATATCTAAGCCATAAGAAGTAGCAGTATTGCATGCAATAACTACAGATTTAACAGGTGGTTTATCAAAGAGGGGTAACTTTGCAAATTCTGAAGGCCAATATCTACTCCCTAAAAGAAATACAGCATCTCTAATAATAAGCTCCCTCAAAAAATCTACCTTTCCCAATGATGGATATGCACCATATGGCATATTTGCTTGATCAGCCAAATAAATAAAATGCTCACTTGAAAAATCTGGTATATTGTCAGGACCTTCTTTATGAGTAATATTATTAAAATGGTCAATCTGCAGGATTTCTTTAAAAACGGTGAGGCCTCCAATTCCTGAATCAAATACACCAATTGGATAACTTTTCAAATTCACTTTATATCTATCAAAGTTTATTTTAAAAATTTCTGTTCTACCTTTCTTTATATGCTCCACAAATGAACGATTTACCTCATTAAAATATTCCTTTTTTTTATTATTAGTTAATTTTAAATTACACCCACTTATAAATATTCCCACGAAATATAATCCAAGTGTTATATATATTAATTTGTTTTTTAATTTAATGATTTGCATTCCAACCTCCTAAAATTAACCATTAATAAATAGTAGCATTCACCTTTAACTCTGTCATTAGAATTACTTAAAATAAAAATTAAATGTTACTAAAACAGACGAATAAAATTGCATATATACACTTGCTTTCGTTTTAATCTGACAACTATTTTTCTAATTAGTCTTCTCGCATTCATCAATATAAAATTCTAAGATAATACTTAATTCATTTTACACAATGTGTTGCATTAATAAAAAGATTAACTTTCACATCATTTACGGGCTAGTTGCCCCTATCTATTTTTACATTACCAAAGAAATTATCTCCGATAATTTCTTTTTTATTCCTTTTCTAATCTATTTTACCTAAATCGAATTTTGTTATATTTGTCAATTCCTCATTGTACTCACATTCATACTTTGTTGCAAAGAACAAGTAATTGACATCTCACTCGATTTTAAAGTTGTCTGTAAAAACTCAGTAAATCATAAGTATAAAACCATAGTAATAACAGGAAATTGAGTACTAGAGAAAAGCAAGAGGCATTTATAATATAATTTATTTAAAATAGGGAAAATAGTATATGATGCAAATCATTTATCCTTTTTATTAAATCGTAAATATAACGAAAATTTAAGGTATATTCATATTAAAATTCGCCAAAGGTCTTCTAATTAAACCCTATAAGCTTTACTTCCTCTTCAAGGGTAATACCATATTTCTTATATACTACTTCTTTTATATACAATATTAATCTATAAATGTCAAAGCTAGTAGCACCACCTTTATTAATTATAAAATTAGCGTGTTTTGTAGAAACTTCGCAATTGCCAATTGAATAGCCTTTCAGGCCACATTTTTCTATTAACGCACCAGCATAATAATTTGGACCTCTCTTAAAAACAGAGCCACAAGAAGGATATTCTATGGGCTGCTTTACATTTCTTTTGTAAATCACCGTATTTCTTACTTTGAAAGATTTAAATTTACGAGGAAGAAATTCTAGTTTGAATTTAGCTGCTATAACAATGTTATTAACTAACCCTATAGTTTGTCTGTATGAAAAACTTATTTCACTATTTTTCAGAATTTGAATTTCCAAATTTTCTTTTAGAACTTCAGCATCAACTACAAAATCTTTTATTTCTACTCCAAAAGCCCCTGCATTCATGTAAAGTGCACCACCTATCGTGCCAGGAATACCAGATAAATATATTATTTTAGAAAATCCAAAATTCATTGTAAATTTGATGAAGTCATCTAATAATACTCCAGCACCAGCATAGAAGTATTCACCATCAAAATAAATCCATTTATTTAGATTTTTAAGTGTTATAACAATACCTTCAAAGGGTTCATCAGAAAATAATATATTGCTCCCGACACCAAAGACATAATACTTGAGATTGTTTTGCCTTGCAAATGATAGAATTTCCAGTAAGTCTTCTAGAATTAAAGGCCTGGCAAAAAATCTTGCTAGGCCACCTGTTTTATAAAAACAATAATTCGAAAGTCCTACATTCCTCTCTAGCAACAAGCTATATTCCAAATCTATGCTTTAGTATCGTTTAATGCCATTGGACAAACAGAACAACTCTCTATCCCCTTTAATTCATCAGCTAAGGCATAAACAATATTATTTATAATAGAGTTGTTATTTTTCATATTTTGTTTAACTTCGGCAGTTGTTAACTTATTCTTAGAAATACCTGCTCCAAAGTTCGTTACAACACTCATGTTAGCATAACACAATTCAGCTTCCCTTGCTAACACAAGCTCTGGAAATAAGGTCATCCCAACGATATCGCCACCTAAAGCTCTAAACATTTTCACTTCTGCTGCAGTCTCCAACCTCGGTCCATTGGTACAAACATATACACCACCATCTACAAAGGTTATCTTATTCTTGTGCAATATTTTTCCAAGTAAATTTCTCAAAATACTACAAAAGGGATTTGATATATCTATATGAAACACCCTCTTTTCATCAAAAAATGTAAAATCCCTTCCATGGGTAAAGTCAATAGCATTATCTGGAACCATTATTGTTGAGGGTGTATATTTTATATCAAGACTCCCTACTGCGCAAAATGATACAATCTTATTTACTCCTAATTCTTTAAAACCAGCAATGTTCGCTCTATAATTTATTTTGTGTGGAACAATGCTATGTTTTTCGCCATGCCTAGCTAAAAAATAATAATTAAGAGATCCTCTTCTGTATATTTTATAACTGTCTGAAGGCTTACCATACTTAGTGTTAATGTTAATCTTTTCTACAAAAGATAGGCCTTCAATATTGTATAAACCTGAACCACCTATTATTCCAATGTTCATTATTTACCTCTTTTCTAAATGTATAACTCTATGTGCATTACTGGCAATATATTCGTCATGGGTTACCACTATAATTGTTAGTCCATCATCATTAAGTTTTTTAAATATATTTAATATTTTATCACTATTGGATCTATCTAAGTTCCCCGTTGGTTCATCAGCTAACAATACTTCAGGAGAGTTTATTAAAGCTCTCCCTATTGCAGCTCGTTGCTGCTCACCACCAGAAAGTTCTGAAGGATAGTGTTGCATGCGGTCGGATAAACCCAAGATTCCTAATATGTATTCACCTTTTTTTGATGCATTCTTAAAAGCATCCCCTTTAATAAGTGACGGCAACATTATATTTTCATGAGCAGTAAAATCCTGCATTAAATAATGATACTGAAAGACAAAACCAACTGACTGATTTCTATATCTATCAAGATATCCATTATTATCTAAAATATTAACTCCCTTATATATAATGTTTCCGCTATCAGGCTTATCTAAACCTCCTAGGATATGCAGTAAAGTGGACTTACCAGATCCTGAAGGACCAACTACTGCAATAAACTCTCCAGCTTTTACATCAAGAGAATAATCCTTCAGTACTTCTATTGTATAAAGACCTTTTTTATATGTTTTATTTATANNTCATTGCGTAAGGCCTCCGCTGGATTTAATCTGGAAGCTTTTCTAGATGGATATAGAGTAGACAAAAAAGTAATAAGTATTGCAGCAATAGATACTATAACAAATATTTCAGGTGAAATTTTAATGGGTATTCTATCCATATAGTAAATTTCTTCAGGTAATGTTATAATTTTATAACGCTCTAAAACGAAAGATATAATAAGAGCCAAAACATTTCCAATTATTGTTCCGATTAATCCTATTAGTAATCCCTGTCTTATAAAAATTTTTCTAATTAATGATTCAGAAGCACCAACAGTTCTTAAAATAGCAATATCTTTCTGTTTATCCTTAACTGTTATAGTGATTAAGCTTACTATATTAAAAGATGCTACAATAACTATTAAAGTTAAAATTAAGAACATTGCAATTTTTTCAAGCTTTAAAGCTGAAAAAAGACTTTTATTCATTGACAACCAATCTCTTGCTACATAAGGAACTGAAAGTGTTCTTTCTATGATTTCTGCCAATTTCTTAGCTTCCTTAAAGCTTTTTGCTTTAACACTAAAAGCAGTAATAATATTACCTGTGTTAAAAAAATCTTGGGCTACTTTCAGATTTATAAAAGTAAAGGTAGCATTATAATCATATATGCCACAATCAAATAAACCAACAACCTTAAAATGTTTCATTAATGGAATAAAACCGAAAGGAC
Organism: Deferribacterales bacterium UBA4806; assembly: GCA_002402635.1. Lineage (GTDB taxonomy): Bacteria > Chrysiogenota > Deferribacteres > Deferribacterales > UBA228 > UBA228. The sequence continues at coordinate 5,981 of DHGE01000004.1, read as the reverse complement.
CCTTTGTCCCCATAGGAGAAACCATAGTTATTTCATCTCCAACAAAAACACCTAACTGGAGAGCTAACTCTTTTCCCAATATAATTTCAAAGTTTTTGCTATTTTTTTTAAAAAGTCTTCCATCGGTAATAAATTTCTTTATGTTGTTGACGTTTATCTCTAATTCTGGATCAACGCCCCTAACAACAGCACCAGATGCACTATCCTTTGAAGTAATAAGAACCTGATTTATTATAAAAGGAGAAACTCCCTTAACTCCCTTAATATCTGTTATTTTCTTGTATGTTTCTTCCCAGCCTCTAATAGGAGCTCTATCAATACGGTTGACAATAATATGGGCATTTACCCCCAATATTTTGTTTTTTAAATTTTCTTCAAATCCAATCATAACATTTATAACAATAATCAATGTTGCAACTCCCAAAGTTATACCAACAATTGAAATTGTAGAAATAAAGGAGATAAATTTTTCTGATCTCTTAGAAAAAAGATATCTAAGAGAAATAAAATTTATAAGATTCAACGTTTACTCCCACTCAATGGTAGCAGGAGGTTTTGAGCTTATATCATATACTACTCTGTTAATACCCCTAACTTCATTTATAATTTTATTTGCTATTATCTCTAGCAAAGTATTTTCAATTTTAAACCAGTCTGCTGTCATTCCATCAACAGAATCGACAGCTCTAAGCACTAAGGCATGCTCATAAGTCCTCAAGTCTCCCATAACTCCTACTGTTTTAATAGGTAACAATACTGCAAAGGCTTGCCAGATTTTTTTATATAAATTAAAGTTTCTCAATTCTTCTATAAAAATAAAATCTGCTTCTCTTAGTATATCGAGTTTTTCCTTAGTGACTTCACCTAACACTCTAACAGCAAGTCCAGGCCCAGGGAAGGGATGCCTATAAATCAAATCTTCCGGAAGACCTAATTCAATACCAATTTCCCTCACTTCATCTTTAAAAATCTCCTTTAGTGGTTCAATCAGCTTTAAATTCATTTTTTCAGGTAGCCCCCCAACATTGTGATGGGTTTTTATGGTTACCGCCGGTCCACTTTTTTTAGCAGATTCTATAACATCAGGGTAAAGAGTTCCTTGTGCTAGGAAGTGTATATCCTTTAATTCTTCAGCCTTTCTTTCAAATATTTCAATAAATTTGTTGCCAATAATTTTTCTTTTTTTCTCAGGATCAACTACATCTTTTAAGGCAGATAAAAATTCATCCTCAGCATTTATATAAATAAGATTGTAGCCCAAAATATCCTTAAAAGTTTGTATAACCTTTTCTGCTTCATTTTTTCTTAATAATCCATTATTGACAAAAACACACAATAGCTGATTGCCTATAGCTTTATGTAATAGAGCTGCAGTAACTGCTGAATCCACACCGCCACTTAATGCGCATAAAACCTTTTCTTCTCCCACAATGTTTTTAATATTATTAACATTCTCATTAATAAAATTTTTAGGCGTCCACACACGCTTACATTTGCATACCTTCATTATAAAATTATGTAAAATTTTCTTTCCAAACTTTGTATGGCTTACTTCAGGATGAAACTGAAGAGCATAAATAGGTCTCTTAGAGTGTTTTATTGCAGCATATTTTGCTTCTTTACTCCTTCCTATTGCTTCGAAGTTCTCAGGGAGAACCTGAATTAAATCTCCATAACTCATCCAGACTGAAAATGAATTCCTGTTTATACCTTTAAAAAGTAGATCTTCTCTTATTAATGTTAACTCACTTTTTCCATATTCTCTTTTTAAGCCCTCTTTAACTTTACCACCAAATGCATTTACTACTATTTGCATACCATAACAAATGCCAAGAATTGGAATATTAAATTCAAAAATTTTATTATCAATATTTGGAGCATCGTCTCTATATATACTATAGGGACCCCCTGACAGAATAATGCCCTTTGGGCATTCCTGTATAATATCATTTAAAGGGACATCATAGGGTAAAACAATACTAAATACTCCTAATTCTCTGATGCGTCTTGCTATTAATTTTGTATATTGTGAACCAAAATCTAAAACAACTATTTTTTCTGCATAAATATTCATAAGTTTATGTTATAATCCAGTAATTTGGAGCCTCCTTTGTTATTATTACATCATGCACATGACTTTCCCTTAACCCTGCTCCTGTTATTCTATAAAAACAGGCTTTTTCATGTAGCTCTTTTATTGTCTTACATCCTGTATACCCCATTCCAGATTTTAGTCCTCCAACTAGCTGATATACTGTATGTGATAAATCTCCTTTATAATGCACTCTGCCTTCAATTCCCTCAGGAACCAATTTATTTTCCTCTCTCTCACTTTGTCCATATCTTGAAGCTGAACCCTGTTTCATAGCTGCAACAGAACCCATCCCTCGATAAACTTTATAACTTCTTCCCTGAAATAACTCTATTTCTCCAGGAGACTCAGTAGTGCCAGCAAACAATGATCCTATCATAACTGTATCTGCACCAGCTGCCAGAGCCTTTACAATATCGCCAGAATATTTTATACCCCCATCTGCAATAACTGGTATATTATATTTTTTTGCTTCAGTACTACAGTCTATAATAGCAGTTATCTGAGGGACCCCGGCACCTGATACAATTCTAGTTGTACATATTGAACCAGGACCTACCCCTACTTTAATGCAGTCAGCGCCAGCCTTTATTAAATCCCTTGCCCCTTCAGCTGTAGCTACATTACCAGCGATCAAAGGAATATCTGGGTAGGCGTTCTTAACCTTTCTTATCATATCTATAACACCACCCGAATGTCCGTGGGCAGTATCAATTACAAGAGTGTCCACCTTAGCTTCTATCAGCGCTTTTATTCTATCAAGCTCCCTTTCACCAACGCCAATTGCTGCACCAACTCGGAGTCTGCCAAGTTTATCCTTAGTAGCATTGGGATACATAATTTTTTTGTTGATATCTTTAATTGTTATAAGTCCTTTTAGATTAAATTCCTCATCTACAACCAATAGCTTTTCAATTTTGTGCTTCTGCAGATGCCCTTTTGCTTCATCTAAAGTAATACCAACGGGAGCAACAACTAAATTCCTTTTTGTCATATAATCATCAATTAGTGCTTCTTTATCTTCAACAAAACGCAAATCTCTGTTTGTAATAATACCCACTAACTTTCCCTTATCAGTTACAGGGACCCCGCTAATTTTAAACTTAGTCATAAGTTCAAGGGCATCTTTAACTTTTTTGTTAGCACTTATTGTAATTGGGTCAACTATCATACCACTTTCAGAACGTTTTACTTTGTCAACTTCCTCTGCTTGATCATTAATTGACATATTTCGATGAATAAAACCCAGACCACCTTCTTGTGCTAGAGCAATGGCCAATTTTGCTTCAGTCACAGTATCCATAGCTGAACTTACAATTGGTATGTTTAAATAAATATCTTTAACAAGCTTTGTAGAAATATTAGCTTCATAAGGTAAAAACCCACTTTTAGAAGGTACAAGCAAAACATCATCAAAAGTCAATGCTTCCTTTAGTATTTTTTCCATAGTTTAGTACCCCCAGTCTCTACAATACCTAAAGTCTTTATCAATAGTTCTTAGGCTTATTTTAGCTATAACAGGCAATTGTCTCTTAAACTGGCTTTTCCGTATCATTTCTTTAAACTTTTCTATCATATCTTCTTTAAAACCTAATTTTATTAATTTATCACGGTTCATTCTCTGATCAACCATATAGAATAACAATGAATCTATTTCTTTATATCTATAACCTATATCACTTTCATCAGTTTGCCCCTCCCATAAATCTGCAGATGGTGTTTTTTCTAAAATATTTACAGGAATTCTCAGATATTCCCCCAATTGCCAAACTTGTGTCTTATATAAATCTCCAATGGGATTAATAGATGAGGCCATATCTCCATACCATGTTCCATAACCAAGCAAAAGTTCCGTTTTATTGCTAGTTCCTAAAACAAGGCCTTCATGTTGAACAGATCTATCAAATAATATAACCATCCTGATCCTAGCCAAGACATTGCCTACTCTCACTTTATCTATAATATTATTTAATGATAAATATGAATCAGCCATTGGAGTTATGTCTAAAATTTCATAATTGATCCCCAATTGTTTTGCAAAAGTTATAGCATCATCAATATTTTCTCTTTTACTCAATTTATACGGTAATATATAAGCAAAAACACTGTTACTCCCTAATGCAATAGATGCCAATTTTGTCGATAATGCTGAATCTACACCACCGCTTAACCCAACTATAACGTTGTGAAAACCAACTTTTTTAGTTTCTTCAGATATGAAATTTGTCAATATATGTGTGCAAATATCTAAATTTATGTCCATACTATTAACCAACTATATTGTTGCTTTCTCTGTAGAATGGAGAATTTATGCGTGCTCTACTAGTATCATTTATATCAATTTCTATAGTTTTATAAGATTCAGAAATCATTGGAAGACCGATTATTTTATCACCAAAAGGGTTAAATATATGTGAACCTCCCCAAAAGGTTATTCCTTCTTCAACTCCTGTTCTGTTTACAAATATTACATAACTTGTGAGGCTCATAGAAATAAATTTAGTCACTGTTTCCCACATTGATTTTGAATAAAACTGTTCTTTATAGACCCCTCTTGCAGGGCTGTTTGAAATAATAATCACTGTTGAAACTCCCCTTCTAAACATAGCATATGCTGAACTTATATGCAGAGCATCTTCACATATTAATAAAGTAGTGTCCCCCATTTGTGTTTTAATTCCATTTACAGTTGTCCCTCTTGCAAAGTAACGGCCTTCTTCAAACATTGTATAATCTGGTAAAAATACTTTTTTATGTAAATATGACAAGACCCCATTTTCCAGATAAGCCCCAGCATTATATACAAGGCCATGTTCATCTAAATAAACAAATCCAAATACTATAGATATTTTATGAGATTTATCTATCAATTTTCTTATAATTTCATGCTCTCCATTAATAGCCACATCATATACAAGATCTCTCAGGCAATAACCTGTTAGTGAAAGTTCAGGGAAAATAATTAGATCACATTTTTCTTCAATACCTCTATCTATATCATCCAAGTGCTTTAGAAAATTTTTATTTAACTCCCCTAAAATTGGTGACGTTTGCGCTAGCATAATCTTCTTCATATATCAATCTCTAATGTATTTACCACTTTTACCACCTGATTTCTCAATTAATTTTATATCTCCTATGACCATTGTTTTATCAACGGATTTACACATATCATATATCGTTAATGCACTTGTTGCAACAGCAACTAATGCTTCCATCTCTGCCCCTGTTTTTTCTGATAGTTTTACAATAGATTCTATTTGTACTGTGCCATGTTCTTTATCAAGACTTATATTGACATTAATAAATTCAAGATTAATCTGATGACACATAGGTATCAAATAGGCAGTTCTCTTAGCTGCCATAAAACCTGCAATTCTTGCCACTTCTATTACATTCCCCTTAGAAAT
>DHGE01000004.1:0-399 GCA_002402635.1 Deferribacterales bacterium UBA4806 | reverse complement strand
TCCATTTTATGGGCACTCCTTAAAAGTTTCTTTTGTCTTTCTCGAAATTTGTAAATTCCTCTTAAATTCCTTTTCTAATCCATCTAATGTTCCTGTCGTCTTCCCTGATGGCTTGTAATGATAAACTATGTAGTCTCTAAAAAGATTAGCATATCTGCTATCCCTAATCATTATGTCAATTCTATAGCTAATCATCGAAATTTCTATCATTTTATAAAAAATCACCTCAATTAGTTGATTCAATATATTGCTTATTTCTTTATTGTTTTTTACTGTATCTTTTCTATTTTTATTACTACAACTATAAATCAATTCAACAATTAAGTTTTGTTTCTCTATGTAACAGCGATTTAAAGCTAAATGTGGCATGTTACCATTAATTTTATAGTAATCAGCATT
>DHGE01000047.1 GCA_002402635.1 Deferribacterales bacterium UBA4806 | reverse complement strand
AAATAACCTTTTTAACTGATTGCATCTTTAAACAGTTACACCTCTTTTAAAAATAACAACCTCTTTAAAACCTATTTTTTCTGCTTTCGTATTTTTCCCTGATGCCACATCTATTACTAGTGAAAATAATTCATCTGTTAATGCTTCTTTAGTTGCATCACTTAATAATCTACCTGCATCTAAATCTATCCAATTGTGTTTTTTATTGTATAAATTACTATTAGTTGAAATTTTTATTGTTGGCACAATGGTACCAAAAGGTGTTCCCCTTCCGGTGGAAAATAATATGAGATGGCAGCATGCTGCTGCTAATGCAGATGTTGAAACTCCATCATTGCCAGGTGCATTTAAAAGGCTTAAGCCTTTCTTCGTTACCACTTCACCATAATCTACTACGTCAACAACAGGAGAATTACCGCCTTTCTGAGTGCATCCAAGTGATTTTTCTTCTAATGTTGTTATACCGCCCTGGATATTTCCATAAGCTGGATTTTCATATATTGGTTGATTATGAGATATAAAGTATTCTTTAAAATTATTAATCAAACTTACAATTTTCTCAAAAACATTTTTATTAATAGCTCTCTCCATGAGAATTGTTTCAGCACCAAACATTTCTGGAACTTCTGTCAAAATTGTAGATCCACCCATATCTACTAATTTGTCTGAAAATGAGCCTATAAGTGGGTTTGCAGTAATTCCTGAAAAACCATCTGAACCACCACATTTTAAACCAATAATTAATTCTGCAATATCTATTTCTTCTCTTTTATATTTTTTTGCATAATTGGCTATTTCTTCAATTAATTTTAAACCTTCTGCTAACTCATCCTCAACGTCTTGGCAGATCAAGAATTTTACTCTATCGCTATTATAATCCCCTAAAATTTTTTTAAATGATTCAATATGGTTATTTTCACACCCTAAACCCAAAATTAAAACACCTGCAGCATTAGGATGATTAGTAATAGAAGCTAATATTTTTTGAGTAGATAAAAGATCATCTCCTATTTGTGAACACCCATAAGGATGTGTTAAAGCAAAAACTCCATCCAAATTATCAACTCCCTTAAATTTATTCCAAGCTCTTTCAGCCAAGAGTTCTGCAATTCTATTGACGCATCCTACTGTAGGAATAATCCATATTTCATTGCGCACCCCCACTTTTCCATTCTCGCGCTTATATCCTTTGAATGTTTTATGTGGCAAAGAAGCTAATTTACATTTATTATTTGTTTTTAAAGGATTATATGTATACTTTAATATGTCACCTAAGTTAGTTTTTATATTGTGAATATGCACCCACTCTCCTTCTTTAATGTCTTTAATTGCTTTACCTATTGGAAAACCATATTTTATAATGTTTTCTCCACTATTTATATCATTTAAAGCGATTTTATGACCCTTTCTAATATTATCTAAGGCTTTTAATTTAATTCCTTCTATTATCATATATTCATCTTTTTTTACATCTTTTAATAAAACCGCTACATTATCTCTTTCATGAATCTTAATTGCATCCATTCATACCTCCAAATAAACTAAACTATCTTACAGGATTTTTAGCTGGTTTCCCATTTAAAACTCTAACAACTTCAAGAGCAGCCATTGTTGCCATTCTATCAACACTCTCTGCAGTATATGCTCCAATGTGTGATGTTAAAATAACATTTTCCAGTTCAAAAAAAGGTGAATCACGTAAAGGTTCATTTTCAAATGCGTCTAGTGCAGCTCCCGCAATTTTTTTATTTTTTAAAGCATCATATAAATCCCTCTCAACAATTAATTCACCCCTTGCAGTATTAATAAGCATTGCACTTTCCTTCATTTTTTCTAAATTTCTTTTATTAATTATGCCCTTAGTTTCATCTGTGACACTTAAATGAAGTGTTATAAAATCTGATTCTTCTAGTAATTTATCTAAAGATACATAAGTGATATTATATTTTTCTATCATTTCACTTTTTTCGTATTTATCATAGGCTAAAATTTTCATATTAAAGGAGTTCAATCTCTTAACAACTTCGCAGCCAATGTTTCCTAAACCTATAATACCTAACGTTTTACCATTTAGTTCTATGCCCATAATACGCTGCCAATTATTTTCACGAACTTTTACATTTATAGTAGTTATGTGCCTAACTAAGGCAAGCATTAATGCAATAGTTAGCTCTGCAACTGCAATACTATTTGCGCCTGGTGTATTAGTTACTATTACGCCATATTTATTTGCAGCTACTAAGTCAACATTATCAACACCAACTCCATGCCTTGCTATAATTTTTAGTGTGGGCATTGCATTTGCGATTACTTTTTCAGTTATTTCATCAACCCCTGCAACTATTGCATTAACTCCACTAACAAGACCTATTAGTTCACTCTCTTTTAATGGTCTGTCAAATGGATTATAAACTAATTCATAATTTTCTTTCTCTAAAAGTTTAAGTGCCTTTTTAGACTTTTTAAAGGACCTTGCTGTTATTAAAATTTTTGGCATATAAATAACCTCGCTTATTCAGAAGTCCTCTGAATTTCAGCAATTTCCTCAAATTCTTTTTGCAAATTCCAATAGATACGTTCGTAAATATTGTATATTTTTTCATATTTTTTATGATTTTCTAAATTAGGGTAAAACTTTTCAACAATTTTTATATTATCTGTCCCTTCTTTAATATTCTTAATTTGCCCTATTGAAAACAGTCCCAGTATAGCTGCCCCAAATGCAGCTCCTTCTAAAGCATCAGGTTTAGAAATAACTTTTCCAAAAACGTCTGCCATAATTTGAAGCCACACTTTTGACCTAACAAAACTGCCACTCACCCTGATTTCGTTAATATCGCCTGTAACATCTTTTAATGCAATGTAAAGACTATACATTCTATAAATTATGCCTTCCATTGTTGCCCTAATAATATGCTCTTTTTTATGTTGTAAATGCAAACCAAATAAAATACCTCTTGCATTTGCATTCCAATTGGGAGATCTCTCCCCAAGGAAATATGGCAGCATTACTAAACCATTTGAACCTGCAGGAATTGTTTTTGCATAATCTGTTAACATGTCATAAGGATCTATGTCTATTTTCCTTGAAATTACCTGTTCGCATGGAGCAAAATTATCTCTAAGCCAGCGCAAAACAATGCCACCATTATTAATGGCTCCTCCTGCTACCCAGTATTCATCTGTCAAGTTGTAACACCAAGTTCGCCCTTTTATATCTGTTTTGGGAATTTCAATTAATACACGCACAGCTCCACTTGTACCAATTGTTGCTACAGCTTGTCCAATATTAACTGCACCTGTGCCTACTGCTGATAAAACACCATCGCCAGCACCAATAACTACTGGAGTATCAATGTTAAGATTTATTTCTTCAGCAATTTTTTCATTCATATGAGTTTCATAGTGAGTTGTAGAAACTACTTCACTTAATTGAGTACCCTCTATCTCTAAAATTTTTAAGATATTTTCATCCCAGCATAAATTATTAATATTATAGACACCTGTGCCTGATGCAATTGATCTATCCACAATATACTTGTTAAATAATTTATGAATCAAATATTCTTTAATTGAAATAAACTTATAAGTTTTTGAGAATATCTCTGGAAATTCATTTTTAAACCACAAAATTTTAGAAAGTGGATACATTGGATGCACTGGACATCCTGTTTTTTTATAAATTTCAACTGAATCATAATATTCTTTTATATACTCTGAATATTTCTGACTTCTTAAATCAGCCCACGTAAGCATTGGATAAAGGGCATTGCAGTTTTTATCAACAAGTATCAAGCTATGGAATACAGTGCTTAGCGACATGGCTAAGATATTATTTCCATACTTATTAGATTTCTCTAGTGCTCTCTTAATAACGGATATCACACCATTATATATTTCCTCTGGGTTCTGTTCCGCCCATGAAGTTTGAGGCATATATAATGGATACTCCGTAGAAGCACTAGATATTAAAGTCCATTGGACATCATAAACACATGCCCTACATCCTGTTGTTCCAACATCAACACCAATAATACCTTTCATAAACTGAACTCAGCTAAATTTTGATTATTGTCAAAAATCATTTCCTTAGGATCACTTATAAGCTTAACATTTTTATTATTTACTGCTTCAGTAGTTAATGACTCTGAAATATATATTTCATCTAAATGAAGGGTATCTTTAATTCTAACTACTTTTGCCTTTGATATATCCAAAGCATTACATGTTTTTATGGCAGCCTGTATTGCTTCTCTATCATTTTTTAAAACTGTTGGCAAATGTGTAGGTTTAACTACAGTTGAAGTCAATCCGTTAACATATGTTGCTTCAAAATTTATCTTATCAGCTAATTTTCTCGAAGTAAAATCTGCAGTTCCCATTCCATTTGCATTACCATAGGTGTGTTTAGTTAAATCCAGAACAACCATTTTTGATACATTGGGGCCTCCAAAAGCATATGGCGTTGGATATCTTCCTGTAATATTTGGGTCCATACCATCGCCTGAAATGTCTTTACCAATTCTATCCACAATTAACACATCTATTTCATTAAAATATATTTTTGCCAT
>DHGE01000097.1:3868-5401 GCA_002402635.1 Deferribacterales bacterium UBA4806 | reverse complement strand
CCAACAAATGTTCCTGAAGAAGTACTTCTAGAAATGGCAAAGCCTATGATACATCATAGGACAAAGGAATTTGAAAGTATATTTGGCAACGTTCGACATTCTCTTAAAAACTTATTTGGTACAGAAAGGGATGTAATAATACTATCAGGTTCTGGAACACTAGCCATGGAAGCTGCTGTTGTTAATACTCTATCTGTTAATGATAGTGTACTAGTTATTAATGGTGGGAAATTTGGCGAAAGATGGTATGAAATTGCAAAAGCTTATAGTTTACAGCCAATTTTACTCGACGTAGAATGGGGAAAATCTGCAAACGTCCAAGATGTAATTGCATTAATTAAAAAAAATCCAGCAATTAAGGCTATTTTAGTACAGGCTTCCGAAACATCCACAACTACTTGCCACCCTGTTAAAGAGATAGGGAGTGCACTAAAATCAATTGACGGCCCATTATTAATTGTAGATGGAATAACTTATGTAGGAGTCAGCGAGATATCTTTGGAGAATTGGGGGATAGACATTTTAGTAACGGGTTCACAAAAAGCACTTATGTTGCCACCAGGTCTTTCATTTATAGCCATGTCAGAAAGAGCTGAAAAATCTATGAAAAATGCTAACTTACCTAAGTACTATTTAGATTTAAATAAAGAGATAAAAGCTCAAAGATCAAATACCACTGCATATACGCCTGCAGTGAGTTTAATTTTGGGACTTAAAAAATCTCTAGAATTGATATATAAAGAGGGATTAATTAATGTTTATAAAAGGCATGAAATCATGGCACTTGCTACAAGATCAGCAATTAATGCTCTGGGTTTAGAACTGCTTTGCAAAGGAATCCCATCTAACGCAGCTACAGGAATTATTTTTAAAGAAAATATAGCAAAAGATCTTATAGAATATGGAAAATCCAATTTTGGAGTATATTTTGCTGGAGGGCAAGGAAATTTAACCAAACAAGTCATTAGAATCTCCCATATGGGCTTCCAATCATATCTTGATGTAATAGCAGGTCTAACAACTTTAGAAATATCCATAAATAAAATATATAAACCAATTAAACTTGGCACTGGTATAGAAGCAGCAGAAAAAATAATCAGCGATTACATCGATGGAAAATAATGCTGTTTTAAGAGCTCATAAGATTAGTAATGCTATAAGAAAAATTAATAGTATTTTTGAAAGTTATGGGTTTCAAAAAATATATTTACCAATGTATGAATATTATGATGTTTTAAAAGATGCAGTTAGAGATTTCAGTGATGAAAATATAATAAGATTTATTGATAGAGTAACTGGCAAATCAATGGTTTTAAGACCTGATTTTACTCCGCAAGTTTGTAGAAGTGTTGCAAACTATTTGGATTCCACACCTATGCCTGTTAGACTCTATTACAATGGTAGAGTCTTTAGAAATGTAAATATAAACCAAGGGCTAAAATCTGAAAGATATCAGTGTGGTGGAGAAATTTTGGGACTTTCATCTTTTATAAGTGAGCTAGAAATATTATCAATAATTAATGAATGTATTGA
>DHGE01000097.1:0-3824 GCA_002402635.1 Deferribacterales bacterium UBA4806 | reverse complement strand
GATATTAACAATTTAAAAAGAATTGTTGACAAGATTGATATAGATAAAAATTTTAAAGATCTATTGTTATTTTTACCATTAGCCATAGGTAATACAGACATTATAAAAGATTTAGCTTTTAAGGCAAAGTTTAACAAAGCCATTTCAATGAGACTTGATGAGCTAATTAGCTTTTTTGATATGTTAAAAAACTCGATTGTACCATCATATAACATAATATTTGATGCATCAGAATTAAGAGGTTTTAAATATTATACAGGTATTAATTATGATATTGTTTATAATGATAGAGGGGCACTATTAGGTGGTGGAGGCAGATATGACAACTTAATGAATATTTTTGGTTATAATATATCTGCCTGTGGCCTAGCCTTTGATATTGATGAGATTCTCAGCTGCTTTGAAGATAGGGTTTTAAAAAAACAAATAGATTATCTAATAATTGGGGAACAAAATATAAACAAATTATTTGAGTTAAGAAAAAATAAATTCTCTACGCTATATATTGAAAACGAAAATGAACTGGAGAATTTTATAAAGCTTTATAAATTCAAAAATATTTTAAAGTGAGGTAAAAGGATGAAAACTCTTGTTGTTCTTGGTGCACAATGGGGAGATGAGGGCAAAGGGAAAGTTGTTGATCTGTTAAGTGAAAAAGCAGACGTAATAGTAAGATATCAAGGTGGCTCTAATGCTGGTCACACAGTTGTTATTAATGACAAAAAATATGTTCTCCACTTAATACCATCAGGGATTCTTCACAAAAATAAAATAAATATAATTGGAAGTGGTGTTGTAGTTGAGCCAGAGGCTTTAATACAGGAAATTAAAGAACTAAAAGATAAAGGGATAGATTGTAAAGGCAATTTATACATTAGTAAAAGGGCTCATTTGATAATGCCCTATCACAAAATATTTGATAAAGAGAGCGAAAGCAAAAAAGGTTTAAAGAAGATTGGAACCACTGGTAGGGGCATCGGTCCAACTTATGTAGACAAAGTCGCAAGAGTAGGTATAAGAGTGTGTGACCTTTTTGAAGAAGAAGCTTTTTTTAGAAAGATCCAAGAAAATGTTGCTGAAGCTAATGAAATAGCTACAAAAATTTTCGGTTTAAAGCCATTGGATGCTGAAAAGATATATAATGAATATCTTGACTATGGCCAAGTGATAAAAGATTTTGTTTGTGACACCAGTTATTTTATTAATGAGTTGTGGGCTAAAGGTAAAAAAATTATGATGGAAGGAGCCCAGGGAACAATGCTTGATGTTGACCATGGAACATATCCTTATGTAACCTCCAGCAATTCAACTGCAGGTGGTGCTTGTACAGGGACTGGGCTATCACCAAAAAGGATTGAAAGTATTACTGGTGTTTTTAAAGCTTACTGCACAAGGGTAGGCAGTGGCCCCTTCCCCACTGAATTAACAGATGAAACAGGAGAAATGTTAAGAAACAGGGGGAGTGAATTTGGAGCAACCACAGGTAGACCAAGGAGGTGTGGTTGGTTCGATGTTGTGGCTGCTAAATACTCGGTCATGATTAATGGAATAGATTCTATTTCTCTAACTAAGTTAGACGTCTTGAGCGATTTAGAAGATATTTACATATGCGACGGTTATAAATATAAAAATGATATTTTAAAAACATTTCCACCAGAGTTAAATATAATAGAAAATGTTACTCCAGTTTATAAACAATTTAAAGGCTGGAAGAAAGATATATCACAGTGTAGAAATTACAGGGAATTGCCTGATGAAACCAAAAGATACCTAGATTTCATAAGAAATGAACTTTCAATTGATTACGCACTTATTTCGGTTGGTTCAGAAAGAAATGAGACAATAATGATGAATTCATTATTTTAGTATTGACATATACAAGTCTTTTGATATATTTTTCTTTCCCAGGTTATTGTGGGCCGTTAGCTCAGGAGGTAGAGCAGCTGCCTTTTAAGCAGCGGGTCGCAGGTTCGAGTCCTGCACGGCTCATATTGTCCCCATCGTCTAGACGGCCCAGGACACCGGCCTTTCACGCCGACAACGGGGGTTCGAATCCCCCTGGGGACGTTAAATACTTGGGCCGTTAGCTCAGTTTGGTAGAGCAGCTGACTCTTAATCAGCGGGTCGCAGGTTCGATCCCTGCACGGCTCATAGTTATATATTGTCAAGTTTATTAATTTGTGATATATAATTTGACAATATAGTGTATATTTAATTAGAGCAATCGGGCGGTTAGCTCAGCTGGGAGAGCACCGGCCTTACAAGCCGGGGGTCGCAGGTTCAAGCCCTGCACCGCCCATTTATAAATTGTTAAACGGGGGCGTAGTTCAGTTGGTTAGAACGCCGGCCTGTCGAGTCGGAGGTCACGAGTTCGAGTCTCGCCGTCCCCGTTTTTACTTAAGATCTTTAATATTTTTGTTCAAATGAAAGTCTTATCAACTAATAAAAAAGCTTTTTTTGACTATGAAATAATTGATAGTCTTGAGGTGGGTATTGTACTTCTTGGCACAGAGGTAAAATCTGCAAAAGAAGGCAAAGTCAATCTAAAAGATTCCTTTGTTAAAATAATGAATGGAGAGGCTTATCTATTAAATTGTCATATTTCCCCGTATAGTCATGGTAATATAACAAACCATGATCCAACACGTACAAGAAAATTGCTACTACATAAAAAAGAATTAAACAAACTCATAGGCAAATCTAAAGAGAAGGGACTAACATTAATCCCATTAAAGATGTATTTAAAGGGGAATAAAATTAAGGTAGAAATTGCACTGGCAAAGGGCAAAAAAATATATGATAAAAGAGAAAGTATAAAGAAAAAAGATATATCAAGGGAAATCAAAAGAGAACTAAAAAATAGATTTTAAATATAGATTGTAAGATATATTTTACAATTTTCAACTTCATAGTTTCTGTACCTCTAATTATAATATTTCAGTATGTAAGATATCCTTTACAGATTTCATTTAGCATTTATATTATGTATATGGGGGTGAAAAGGCTTCGACGGGGAATTGAAAAGTTTACGGAGCATGCCGAGGTTGGTTTCCTCGTAAAAAAACCAATTTATAATAAACGCAGACGAAAATCTAGCACTCGCTGCTTAATTAGCAGCGACGTTTCATGGAAGCTGCTTGGGGCTTTCATGAAATGTCAACTTTCCAGGATAGACTCCAGATTTTCACCTCATTAGCTGGAGTTGAATTTAATAATGGGGTACGCCCTATAAGGTTTGTTCTGTTGACTTTATAGGGTTAAAACAAACAGAACTAAGCATGTAGCGCTGTGAACGTGAGTAGATTTCCCGGACGCGGGTTCGATTCCCGCCACCTCCACCATAATAAATTTTAAAATTTAATAACATGACTAAATTGAACAAGTTAAATCCTATTTTATCAGGTGTATCTGGGGAATATTTTGTTGCAGCAGAGTTGTCTAAGAGAGGTTATATTGCTTCAATTACTTTAAGGAATACTAAAGGTGTCGATATATTATGCTCAAATTCTGATGCTACCAAAACAGTAGGCATACAAGTGAAAACAAATAGTGGATCAAAAAGAAGTTGGATTTTAAATCAAAAAGTCGAAACTTATATTGCTAATGACCTATTTTATATTTTTGTGAATTTAAACTTAGATCTCAATGATAAAAATCCAGACTATTTTATTGTACCAAGCGAAGTTGTTGCATGTTATTGTAAATCCACCCATAAAACTTGGTTGAGTACTCTTAATAAAAAAGGGAAGTCACATAAAGATACGTCTATAAGAAAGTTCGATGATTTTAATGGGAAGTATTTTAACAACTGGAAATCATTAGAA
>DHGE01000055.1 GCA_002402635.1 Deferribacterales bacterium UBA4806 | reverse complement strand
GGAAGAGCAACAGCTATTTCATCAAGTTCAAATTGTGTTGCAAAAACGTAGCACGCCACAACGCCCAATTGTCCTGCATTATAAACACTTTTAATTTTTTTGTTTCTGTAATTAATTTCCTCTTGCCACCATTTACTAGTCCATAGGAGAAAATCTTCATATTTATTTTCTCCTAATAAGACAATAACTCTAGTGGAAATATTATTTCTTAGCGATTCTATTTTTTTGTGCAGTTTTTCAATATATTGTGTTTTCTCACTACCAAGAGGCTCTTTATTATCCTTTCTCCTCCACTTATAATCTATGTTTTTTAATCTAGTAATTTCTTCAGATTCATAAATTGCCAAATCTTTTAACCTTTCTAAAGCATTTTGATCAAATTGTAATTCTGAACTTAGTATGTTAATATCATCTTTTAGTTTTTCATCGGCAGTATTAAATAGGTATGAAAGAACCCCCAATTTATATTTATAGTGATACCGATTTTTGACGAATCTTTCTGCAGAGGCATCTATATTTAAAAATATAAACAAAAATATTAAATTACATATTATAAATATAACATTTCTCCTACACATTTATAGATTAATATATAGCAATGAGTTACAATTTTTTATTTTTCAGCTTTTTACCGTAAATCTAAAATGATTTGCGATAAATTGTCCACTATTTCATTATATGTTCTCTCAGGGATGCAAACATAACCCTGAGCGGATGTTCCTGTAGTAGCAAGTGTAAAGAATATTGAAAGCAGTTGTTCAATAGTCCTGTTAGTAATTCTTGATCCTCCTCCACCCAGTATACCGCCCAAAGCACCTGTGACAGTATTTATGAGATTTGTTATTTGGTCAGTTTGCTGATAAGTTTCTTTATGTTCACTTATATTAATATCTTTCCCTATGCCACATAAAGCCTCAGCTGCAAAGGTATCTTGAGCAGAGTATACTGAAAAGAATGTGAAAAAAACTATATTTAATATTAAAATCATGATATTCATATATTTCATTTGTGAACACCTCATATGTTTTCATTAATTATCGTCATAAAAAATAATTTATAAAGCCCTAAAACTATTTATTCTATATTTTTAATCCTGCAAAACAGTGCTGTATGAGGCCAACTGCCAATTTCAGGTGCTATAAAATCTTCTTTGTCAGGGCACAAGCAGTTGCAATTTGATTCAAAGACACCAAATAATCCTGGAAGATTCCCTTCTTTTTCTGGAAACCACCAGCCATGTTCTAAATGTATCATATCGTCCTGCATTATTTCATCAATTTTTAATTTAAATTTTGCGCTTCCAAAAGGATTTTCTACAAGAATCCAGGAATTATCAATAACCTTATATTTATCTGCTGTTTTTTTATTTAACTTTGCCAATGGTTCAGGGTGAATCTTCCTTGCAGTGGCAATTTGTCTTAATTCTGAATGGTACATGGGCATAAATCTTGTACCTGTAATAAGGGTTAATGGATATTCCTTATTTAATTTCTCTTTATTCTTATAGCTTTTATATACTGGCAAAGGGTTGTAGCCTAATTCTTCAAAAATTGTTGAATATAGTTCAACTTTTCCTGTTGGTGTTGGAAATCCATAGTCTTTATATTTTTCATAAACAGGTGGTATTGAATAAATATAATTATTGCATAACTCTTTAAAAGTAAGACCCACACTTGAAAGCCTATAATCCAAAGCTTCCTCCATTGTTGACCATGGCCAGTATTTGCTTTGTCCGAGTCTAATACCCAGTTCTCTCCATAAAAAATAATCATCTCTTCTTTCATACAATGACTCCATTGCCTTAGGGTTTGCAACTATTGAATTTGAAAAACCATGAAAATCCTGAATATCAGCTCGCTCTAAAGTACAAGCTGCAGGCAAAACATAATCAGATAGAGCTGCGGTTGGTGTCATATAATAATCCATGACGACATTTAATTCTGTAGACATGAGTGCTTTATAAATTTTCGATGGATTGGGGAGAGTTACTATAGGGTTGCTTGCCTGAGAAAAAAAGGCAGTGACTTTATAAGGTTTACCAGTCTCCATTGCTTCAAAAACATCAGGAGCAAAGGCAGACGCTCCAAATTCTGCTACAGGTGGCAGTGCGTAGTGAGCTGGTTTTTTTAAAGCTGCTCTACTAATTAGTTCCCAACCAGGATAAGCCATGAGTTTGTGTTTTTCTGAGCCAATTTGTTTCAACTTTTGACTATCACTTAAAAATTTATTGCCTTCCATTTCATAGTCTGTTATTGGACCAACACCATTTCTTCCAAAAAATTCACCTCCTTTAATATCAATATCACCTTTTAATGCAATTAAAATAAGCCTTGCTCTTTGAGCCTGATTAGCATTTAACCCCTGTTTATCTATACCAAAGGTCCATGGAATTACTGCGGGAGTTATTTCAGCATATAATTTTGCAACTTCAAAAATTAAATTTTTATCAATGCCGGTAATATTAACTGCATTATCAATAGAAAATATATTAATATATTCTCTTAATTTATCAAAACCTGAACAGTAATTATCTACAAAATTCTTGTTATATAATTTATTATCAATGAAATATTTAATGATGCTTAAAAACAATAAAACATCTGTTCCTGGCCTTATAGGTAGCCACAAATCCGCAATTTTTGCTTCATCATTTTTTATAGGATCTATTACAACAATTTTTGCTCCTGCATTTTTGGCTTTTATAAGGCCACTCCATGCAGGATGTGGGCAAGATTCCTTAAAGTGACTGCCGCAAAGTATTATAAGTTTTGTATTTTTAAAATCAGGAAATATTGGTCCACCAAAGGTTGCCCATTCTATAGTCCATCCAGGGCACCTGCATACATTCTGTGCGCCCATGATATTGGGTGAACCAAAAAGATTAAAAAAACGTTTAAGCGGCCAGCCGTAGGTTC
>DHGE01000017.1 GCA_002402635.1 Deferribacterales bacterium UBA4806 | reverse complement strand
TCTCTAAGAGTATTTTCATTAAATAAGTCATAAATGATTTTTGAAGGAAATATTACAGGATGACCTTTTCTGCCTTTATAAATTGGAATTATTATTTTATCTTTATTTTCTGTAAAATTTTTTATTAACTCATTTAATGTATCAACTTTGACAAGGGGTATATCTGCCGGGGTAATCAGAATACCCTTAGAATTATTTGCATTGATATGTTTTAAAGCAATTCTTATAGAATCGGCCATTTCAGAACTTTCTAAATCATTTATTAAAATTTTTATATTATAATCTTTTACTTCACCATAAATATCGCTATTTTTACTAATAACCAAATAAATATTTTCTAAATTTGCAGCTAATAAATTATCAACTACGGCTCTAATCATACTCTTATTATTTATAGGAAGTAAGTATTTATTCACACCCATTCTTTTTGACTTGCCAGCAGCTGGTATTATGTTGTATATTATCATATATGTAAGTATATAAAAAGCTAGGAGGAAGTCTATGATAAGTATGCCAGTTGGTGGTATTTTAGGTTTTATTATACTTGTTCTTGATATTTGGGCAATTGTTAGTATTATTAGAAGTGGACAGGCTATAGGTGTTACAGTCTTATGGATTATTATTATACTTCTTTTACCTGTTCTAGGTTTGATTTTATGGTTTTTGTTAGGACCCAAGGCAAAGGCTTAATAATGAATATGGAGGTAAATTATGCAAGAAAGAGATGAATATATAAAAAAGCTTAATGAAAAGTTAAAAAAATTGGATGAAAAGGTTGATGAATGGAGCAATAAACTAAAGGAATACTCTGGTAAAGCAAAGGAAGAATTAAAAGCAAAAATAGAAAGTTTACGTTCAGAAAGGAAAGATATTGACAATTTTATAAAAAAATTGCAAAACACAACATCAGAAACATGGAAAGAATTAAAGGAAAAAACTGATAAGCTAATGAAAAGTGCCAAAACTAAATACGATGAATTAGTAAAAAAAATGAAATAAAAGGAGGCGTCATATGAAAAAGAGAATTTTGAGTTTTTTAGCTGTAATGCTGGCTTTTGCTTTTATTGTAATTTCATGCCAAAGGACTGAGCAAGAACAACCAGCAACACCAGAGGGTGGAGATAATGCAGCTGTGCAGGAAACACCTGTAGAAGAGGCTACAAAGGATGTTGTTGATAAAGCAAAGGATGTTTATGCTAAAGTTAAGGATTATACCTATGATAAGAAAGCTGATTTTGTTGCATGGGTAAAAGGGAAATCTGACAAGTACAATGAAAAAATTGCAGCAGTTGAAAAAAAATTAGAATCAGCTGATGAACAAGCAAAAGAACAGTACAAAGCAACAATAGACTATTTAAAAGAGAAGAAGGCTCAATTAGATGAATCTATGAAAGAGCTTGATAATGTTTCTGAAGATAAGTGGGAAGAAACGAAGGAAAATATTGCTAATATTATAGAAGATATGAAACAAGCCTTTGATGATCTGAAAGACTAACACTTCTTATATGAAAGGCTGAAAATTTTAATTTCGGCCTTTCATATATCCTAAACTTTTCAAACTTTTAATTAAAATAGTTATTCAATTTATGAAAATTGTTATAGAGGTTTGGTAATTGAAAAATATACACGAATGGTATAGGGAAAAGTTAGGTAATAAAGTAATAGATAATTTAAAAAAAAATAGATTTAATGCTCGTTATATTAATAATAAAGCAGATTCTATTAATTACCTAGAAGAAATCATTAATGAGTATGATGTTATTGCTTTTGGTGGATCTACAACTGTTTTATATGAATTAAAGCTACAGGATATAGCCATAAGTTTAGGTAAAAATGTTTTAAATCATAATATACCTAATTTAACAGTTGAAGAAAAATTAAAAATTAGGAAAAAACAGTTAACAGCTGACTTATTTATAACTTCAACAAACGCTGTAACAGTTGATGGTAGACTTGTAAATATTGATGGTACAGGTAATAGAGTGGCTGCAATGATATTTGGCCCTAAGAGGGTAGTTGTTGTATGTGGAATTAATAAAATAGTTGAAAATGTTGATGAAGCCATAAAAAGAATAAAATTTATATCTGCGCCTATGAATGCAAAGAGAGTTAACTCTAAAACACCATGTACTGAGACTGGACAATGCGTGGATTGCAACAGCCTTGAAAGGATATGCAATATTACGACTATCATAGATAAAAAACCACCATTGTCGAATATTGAAATTATTGTAATAGGAGAACATTTAGGTTTTTAATGTTAAATCAAAGGAAGATTTTTTTACATGATAGAATAGGATTTGTTGAATATTTAGGTCACTTGGGTGATGACCTTACAGTTGTTAATTCTGCAAGGGTTTCTTTTGGAAAAACTTCAGAAAAATTAACGGAAAAAGATAAAAGACTAATTAAATATCTCTATGAGCATAAGCATTGGACACCATTTAGTCATGTATTATTTCAATTTCGCATAAAAATGCCCTTTTTTGTGGCAAGGCAGTGGTTTAGACATCAGATAGGTCTAAGTAGAAATGAAATTAGTAGAAGATATGTTAAAGAAGAACCAGACTTTTTTGTGCCAGACTATTTTAGAGTTAATGCTGATAATATAAAACAAGGAAGCCTTGATGAAAAGAATGTTAAAAATGATTATTTTGTTGCTAAATTAATAGAGCAATATAAGGCTTCATTAGAACTTTACAATGAAATGCTACAGAATAATATACCCGCAGAGCAAGCAAGAGTTGTGCTTCCAATGGGTGCATACACAGAATTTATAGAATCAGCAAGTCTTGCAGCATATATGCGTATTTACACATTAAGAGTTTCAAAGGATGCGCAGAAAGAAACTTCACAATACATTAAGGCTATATTCGAATTTATCGGTGAATATTGTCCTGTATCTTTTGGACTTATCAAATAATTTGTAAAATTTTCATTGTCTATATTATTCATTTATTGAAAATTATGTAAAATATAGAAAAATATAAAACAAAATATTTACAATTTTAATCAATTGTATTATTGAAATCAAAAATTAATTTGAGGTCAATGATGATCAAAAAAAATGAAAAAGCTGAAAACCATAAGGAAAAAAAGAATGGTAAAAATAAGAGTTCTTACGGTCCACTACTAAGTCTTGAAGAACATGTTAGTATTGATTGGTGGAAAAATATTTTTAATTCTCTATATCTCAAAACTGACGGTGATGTAGTTGAAAATAATAGTTTAACTGTGAAAGAAATTGATGAATATATAAATATACTAAAGATTACAAAAGATGATAAAATTCTTGATTTATGCTGTGGACAGGGTAGGCATTCTATTGAACTCTTTAAAAGAGGATTCATTAATGTCGAAGGACTTGATCGATCTCATTATTTAATACAAAAGGCAAAATCAAATTCAAAAAGTGAAAACCTTGATATCAAATTTAGAGAAGGAGATGCACGAAAAATATCCTATCAGGCTGATAGCTTTAATATTGTTATGATACTTGGTAATAGCTTTGGATACTTTGAAACTGTTAATGATGATCTACGAGTTTTAAAAGAGGTTTTTAGAGTATTAAAGCCATGGGGTAAATTGTTAATAGATGTTACCGACGGGAGATATATAAAAGAAAATTTCCAACCACGTTCATGGGAGTGGATAGATAA
>DHGE01000180.1 GCA_002402635.1 Deferribacterales bacterium UBA4806 | reverse complement strand
TACTTACTTTATCAATTTTTGTTAAGACTATAAAAAATTTTATATTGTTATATATCATATATTTATGCATTTCTAAATCTAAATTAGTTATACCTCTTCTAACATCCAATAATAAGAAAAGAGTTAAATATTTTTTATTGTGTACTAAAAAATATTCGATTAATTCTCTCCATTCATTAATATTAGAGGTACTCTGCCTAGCATAACCATATCCAGGTAAATCAATAAAAATAAATTCATTATTAATTTTATAGAAATTTATAGATATTGTTTTACCGGCGTATCTTGATACACGTGCAAAGTTTTTTCTATTTAAGAGCTTATTAATTAGAGTAGATTTTCCCACGTTGCTCCTACCGACAAATGCAAAAGACGGCAATGATAACTCAGGCAACTGTTCTTTGTTGTAAGCAGTTGTTAAAAGTTGAACTTCCATTTTTTCAGGGACTTATAGAACAAGCCCTATATTTTTAAAAGTAGTGGTTGCAGAACTAAACATGTCAAGCGTAAAACCTGCAGCATTTTTATGTCCTCCTCCACCAAATTTCAATGCAATTTCACTTACATCAAAGTTTTCTTTCGATCTAAGAGAAACTTTACTCTTTTTTGCGTTAATCATTAAAATGTAATCTACATTGAGTTTGTGCAATAAAAAATCGCCTATTTCAGAATTATAACGTTCAGTAAATGTAAGACAGAAAACATTATTCCATCTATCATTGTATATGCGGTGATTAATCAATGCCTCTTCAAAGGATAAATTTAAACTTTCCTTTTCTACATCTATCAATACTTTTTCACATTTATCAAACTCTATAGATCCATTATTTAAAAAACGTTCTGTAAATTTTTCTAATCCAAGAGTTGTAAAGAGGATATTGAGATCTCTGCTTTCTGCAAATTCATTTTTCCATAAATCGTAGTCATTAACAAGCTTTACAAATTGTTCATATATTTCAATTTTTTTGTCAATCGTAAGTGCCCATTCGTAGGTTAGAAGTGTTGCACATTTATTTATATCAATAATAGCATAATCCTTATTAAGTAAGTGTGTGCTTGTTTTATGATGGTCTATAACGAGCAGAGTAACCTCATTTGAAAGCAATTCAATAGTATCTTTACTTGGAGTTACATCTGTTATAATTACTCTATTATAACCTCTATAATTTTCTATTATAAAGTTGTCCACTTCCTTATAATCTAAGTGTTTAACTTCTGCATCTCTGTAAATTTTTTTAACAATTATACCGCAACCAGCTCCATCTAAATCATTATGGGTTATATGTAAAATTTTTTCCATTTATTCTCCAATTATTTTTATTAAAACTCTCTTTTGCCTTCTACCATCAAATTCACCATAAAAAATCTGCTCCCATGGTCCAAAGTCCAATTTTCCACCTGTTATAGCTACCACAACTTCACGCCCCATGATCTGCCTTTTTAGATGAGCATCTCCGTTATCTTCACCAGTTCTATTATGATTATAATTGTTCACAGGCTCATGTGGAGCCAGTTTTTCAAGCCATTTGTAATAGTCTTTGTGAAGCCCTGCTTCATCATCATTAATAAAAACAGATGCAGTAATGTGCATTGCATTAACAAGGCAAAGACCTTCTTTGATGTTACTTTCCTCTAAAGCTTTTTCAACATTTCTTGTTATGTTAATGAATTCTACTCTGTTTTTTGTGTTAAAATATAATTCTTTCCTGTAGGTTTTCATAGTTTATTATAATACAAATAAAACTATATTTTTCAAGTTATTAGATGTTTACTTGCTTCCACTTTTGATGAGAGCAAGAAATTCAGTATAGTTAACAGGGAAGTTTTTTTCACTTATATAGTCTGTTTTTCTAAAAGTTTTAGAAATATCTGCAATTATTTCAAGCTGCTTTAAGTTATCCTTACTTGATGTTAGAATTAAAAAAACAAAAAATGATGGATTTCCATCTGGAGCTTGAAAATTGATACCTCTTGGGCAAATGGCAACTGCAATAATAGGCTTTTTTAGCCCTTCAATCCTTGCATGTGGAATTGCTACTCCGTGTTCGAGCCCTGTTGGCATAACTTCTTCCCTTGCAATTACTGCACTTTTTACAATTTCACTGTCTAAGTTGTTATGTTTTGCTATTATTTCAGATATTTTTTCAATTAATGTAAATTTATCTATATTTTCTAAAGTATAAATAAAGGCGTTTGAATCTAAGAAATCATAAAATTTTGTAGGCATTTTAATGGACAGTATTTTTTTCATAATAGGTGCGCTAAGTAGTGATGAAACTATGGCAAATGTGACTAAAGCTACAAAGATTTCTTCATTTATAACATTATATCTTAATGCAACCAGAGCGATAATAATTTCCATAGCTCCCCTGGCATTCATAGCAAATCCTACTGCAATACCTTCTTTGTTACTTAATTTCCCCATTTTAGAACCTATAAATGATCCTATAAGCTTCAAAATTGTACCAATTAAGAAGTAGGTTAAAAACAGAATGGTATTAAAATTAGTTATGAAATTAATATAGAGCCCAATTGATCCAAAAAAAAGTGGTGAAAAAAAAGCATTAACAAACTGCTCAATAGTAGTTCGAGCTTTTTCCTTGAAGTGATAGGTATCTCCTATTGCAAGGCCAGCCATAAAAGCTCCAAAAAGTGCATGTATACCTAACCACTGAGTAAAAGCAGCAGAAATAAAGGCTATAGATAGTGCAAAGGTTATCATAGAATCTGGCCAGGTAAAATGAGCCTGGATATAGGGAAGTGTTTTGTGCATTAATTTTCTAAAAAAAGTTAACATAAAGAATGCAAATAAAAGCGTTAAAGCAATAACATAGTATAAAGGTATATATGAGCTTTCATTCTTACCTATTAATCCAAGAGTAAAGGCAAAGAGAAGCCAACCAATAATATCAATAAGTATTGCAGCTGCTATTATAACTGCGCCCAAATCGCTTCTATAATAATTTAAATCCATTAATATTTTTGCTATAACAGGTAGAGCAGAAATTGATAGAGCTGTTGCAATAAATAGTGCAAAAATCGTATTTTTTAAATCCCCTGGGCCACCAAATACTTCTGGCATTATAGTTGCTAAAAAAAATATTACAACAAAAGGTACAACCAGGCTTGAAATAGCAACTGTAAAAACAACCTTGCCCTGCCTTTTAACTGAATTTAAGTCTGCTTCGATGCCTGCTACTAACAGAAATAGTACAATTGATATGTTTGCTATAATATCAAGGAGCATTTTTCGTGCACCCTCTGATGGGAACAATACATCATTTATAAATGGGAAGAAGAACCCTAAAACGGTAGGGCCTAAAACAATCCCTGCCAGTATTTCACCAAATACAGCTACAATGCCTAGCTTTTTTGCAATTTCTGCAAAAAGCTTAGCTACAAATAGCAATATTGCTATGCCAAGCATGAAAAATACGATGTCTATTGAACTTATAGTCATATATAAAATTATAAATTAATGGAATGCAATTGCTTCATTATTGCTGTAAATACTTAGTTAATACATTTTTAAAATGCTCGGGGATTCTAGTAAGCTTTTTCTTATGTTTACTATATATAGCAGATTCTGTCTCAGCCTCAGCAAATATATGATTGTAGTCATCATCTATTTTATATTGAAAAGTGAAAGTAGTATGTTTTATGCTGCCAACCCATAATTCAACAAAAATATTATCATTAAGCCCGATAGGCTTTAAATAAGAAATAGATGCTTTTGTTAATAGGAAAAGAGTGCCTTCATCATATAAATCTGTAAAAAAATTGCCCATCTCTTCTTTTATAAATGCAATTCTAGCAACTTCTAGATATGTTAAGAAAACTGCATGATTTGCATGAAAATACCCATCTAAATCAGCAAATCTAACCTGAATTGGATAACGGTATGTTTTCATTGTTGCTCTAAATAATAGGGAAATTGGGTTTGTATGTCAATATAATAGATGGCAAATACATTAGTAATATAACAAATCTATAATATTTTTTATATTAGCTGTATTAAATATAATATTATTTCCAGATTCAATTTGGGGGAGTGTACATACTTTATAATTTTTAAAGGTCTTAGGAAGGCCAATATTTTTATTTTTTGTCTTGTTGACTATAATAAAATCAATTGATATATCTAAGTCTTTGCACTTTGAAATTATGTATTCTCCCTCTTTGATTGATAAATTATCATTGTTAATTATCAAGCAAAATTTAGTTAAATTGTTGGTAAACAATTTATTCAAAGAGTCTACAATATTTACTTCGTTTTTTAGAATTTTAATAGGGATATCTTTTTTGTTAAGGCTTTCTTTAGTTTTGAGATGATCCAAAAACAATCTCTTATCAATAATTTTTTCTCTGAGATCGATTAATTGTTTTAGCCATAATGTTGAGGTTTTTAACAGTGAGAGAATGTTGAGAAGTAATCCTGTTGGTGGTGTGTCGATTAAAAAATAATCATTGTTGTTTTTTATTTTTATATAGACTTCATATATTGCTAATAAAGATATGTATTCATTTAGACCAGGCGAGTATTTTATTGCTTTAAAAAGATGTTCTAAATTTAGGACTGTCAAATATTTATATTGTGCTTTCATATTATTTAGGGTTTTGTTTATTTCTTTATTCATTTTTGATTCGAGGTCACATTCCTCTATAGTGAGATATTTGTTGATTGATTTAATAGAAGTATCTTTGGTAATGTAAAAAAAATCAAAGAGATTGCTTGCAGGATCAATAGATAATAAATATGTTGGTTTTTTCTCTTCTGAGAGGCTTAAAGATAGATTGGAAGAAATTGTAGTTTTTCCAACCCCACCTTTGCCAACAAAGACAATAGTTTTTGGCTCAGGTAACATCTAAGGAAGAAAGCCACTTTACAAATTGGTCATCATTATATACAATTTTATTAAGTGCCACTATAATTTCTTTTTCAATATAGGGCAACAGACACATGCTTATATATGTAGGCACAATGGGAAAACCTGCTATATTCGGGTATATTAATATGGCAAAAATGTTTTCTAATTCCCCCAGCTCATATTCTGTGAGCTTTACAGGTCCATTAACAATTCCTTTTAGTATGCTTAATAGATTATTAAACATTTTCTTTTTCTAAATTTTTTAATAAATCTTTGTCAGGTCTATAGAAATCATAAATGAGAATTATATTTAAAATAAGCATTGTAATCGTAATTGCACCCAGTAAGGCAGATTGAAAAGGGGCATGATTGAAAAAAGCCACAACAGGTCCACAGAGGTACCAGATTAATGCAGCCGTTACTGTTACCCATAATAAAAGAGCAGGTATAAGCACGAAATAGGCTTTCTCTTTTTGGACCCGTATTACCCATGCAGCAGTTGTAATAAGTGCAATTGAAGCAAGCATTTGATTGGCTCCCCCAAATGAAGGCCACAGCATAGACCATGTACCGCTCCAGGCAAGCGTGATCCCAAGAATAGCAGGTAGCGTTGAGGCTACCCATCGATTCGTAATAAAATTATAAAAATCGGTATTATTCTCTTTTAAGGGCTCACATATTTCCACTAAAGCATAACGTGCAAGCCTATTGCCAGTATCTAACGTTGTCATTGCAAATGAGGCTACCCATAAAGAAGCAATTATTACAATTATATTAACAGGTAATCCAAACAAATAGTTTGCTGCATTACCAAAAGCTGTGGCAAAAACACTGATTGGACCTCCAGATGTATCAACAGTTGAAATATACCCTGAGGCAAAGGCCAATTTATCATTAATATCAATATTGAGTGTACTAAATGCTGCAACTATTGCAATAACTACAGTCGATAAAAACCCCTCAACCAGCATTGCCCCATAGCCAATAAACTGGGCATCTTGTTCATCCGATATCTGTTTAGATGTTGTTCCAGAGGCAACTAATGCATGGAAACCAGATAGAGAACCACAAGCCACAATCAATGGGATTACTGGCCAGAAAGGTGAGTTCAAATTATTTACAACCTTTGCGCTAAAAGTAGTTGCATATGGAAAATTGAGAAATTTAAATGAAAATAACATGATTACACCAGCAAATATTAGGCAAATGATAAGCAGCCACGCATTAAGGTAATCTCTGGGTTGCAATAGCAAATTTACAGGAAGTGATGATACTATGATTATATAGAAAAATAGAATTATCATCCATGTTGTATAACTTAATTTTGTAGGAAGAAAGTAACCTACTATAATTGAAAGGATAAGTAAACTTAGGCAAATTGTGGTTGCCATTGCGATATTCATTTTTCTTTTATAAAGTAGATAGCTTAAGAATAAAGCTATGAGTATTGTTAAAAGATAAACAGTTGGTACTGAAGGTTGAGCTACATGAAGTTTTCCAATAATGGCTGAAAAAGCAGCTATAAGTAATATTAATACAAATAATACAAACCATGCAAAGATCTTACCTGCTCTCTCTTTAATAACCTTTCCTGCAATCCACTGAATAGAGTGGCCTTCATTACGAATAGATGATATCAATGACAAGTAATCGTGAACAGCTCCAATTAATATATTACCAAACCATACCCATAAAAGCGCAGGCAACCACCCCCAGGCGAGTGCAATTACAGGACCAACTATAGGGGCAGCTCCAGCAATTGAGGCAAAGTGATGCCCGAAGAGAACATATTTATTAGCAGGAACAAAATCTATACCATCATACAATCTTTTTGAAGGAACTTCCTTGTCTGAGAGCTTAACAATTCTATTTTTAATATATTTACCATAGGTATAGTAAGTGGCAATGTATATTATTAAACCTAATAAAATAACAGCTGTTGTTGTAAGCATATTTTTACTTTTTATCTCTATTTATTTTAGAATAATATATTACAAATTTTAGTAAATACAAAACTTTTTATAATTATTATATGTTCTTTATATTAGTTGATTTTAACATATTTTGTTATCAGTGTATTGAGCTGTTTTTCTAAATCAATAAAATATGTTTTAGCATCAATGAGTACTTTTTTCGCCTCAACATCATTGTTGCCTTCGATGGCCTTAATAAGTCTATTTGCACATAAATGAATATTATCGTGGATTTTTTCTAAATTCCGAAAGTCAGGATCATCTTTAAATATTTTTAATCCTTCATCATAGTAAAATTTACCAAAATCACATTTTTTAGGATCCCTTTCAATATTAACGGCTTTGTTAAAATATGAAGCAAAAAGGGAATTTACATATAGTATGTGGGCAATTTTTGCTTTAATAAATGGGTAAACCCTTTTTGAAAATTTAAAAACATCAACATTGTTAACAAGTGCGCCCATTGCTCCTGTTGCACCTGTGAGCGTTTCTTCAAGTTTTACTGATTCTGAAGCATTCTTCTCTGCCATTGCTCTTACTTGCTCAAAATTGCCTGCAATCTCCGTAAAGGTTCTTGATTGTTCCTCCACGGCGGAAGCAATGTTTGTCAGAATATTATCTAACTCTGAAATGCTATCAGCGATAGTTGTAAAGGCTTTATTGGCTTCCTGCATTGATTTATTTTGACTCTTTACAATATTAAGGATATTTGATGCATTTTTTGAAGCTGTTGTAACATTGTTATCCATTTCTTTTATTATTGAATCGATGCTATCTGCCGACTGGATAGTTCTTTCAGCCAATTTTCTCACCTCATCAGCTACAACAGCAAAGCCTCTTCCAGCTTCTCCGGCTCTCGCTGCTTCAATTGCAGCATTCAATGCCAGCAGATTTGTCTGATCTGAAATATCATGAATTAACGTTAGAATCTCACCGATATTTTTACTATTATCAGTTAACACTTTTATATCCGTTACTAAGTTAGTTATGAGATTATTAATCTCTACAGAATTAGCTGTAGAGTTATTCATTAATTGTGAACCATTATCAGACAATTCCACTATATGGGATGTTTTATCTGAAATTGCTGTGATATTATTTGTCGTATCTTTAAAAGAAGCATCTAATTCCTCAGTTGCAGCTGCGACTTGGTTAGATAGTTGAACTGTTTCATCAATGTTTGTAGAAAATTCTGTAAAGGTGAAGAAGGTAGGTACAAAGGTCTCTAAGGTATCTGAAATGGTTCTTATCAAATTAATTATGGTGTTTTCAAAATTTTTTTTGAGGTAATTTATGTTATCTGCAATTGTTCTAATTTCATCTTTAGTTTTAGAGTGAATTGAAATGGTAAAATCTAAATTAGTGGCCATCTTTTCGACATTTTTATTAATCTTATTAATATGTTTGACAAGGTTAAATCGTATTATAAAATAGAAGAATAATATTGTAATGACACTTGCTATAATAACAAAAATTAGAAAATAGTAGTTAGCATTGCGCAAGATATTAAATTTTGAAGTATTTAGTGAAAGTTTATAATAACCATTAATATCACTATCTTGCCAATTGTTATGGCAGCTGAGACACTCTCTTGATGTTCTTAAGGGTATGTAATGAATATTTGTATCTGAATAACTTTCTACGTGCTCTTTATCTGATAATTTGCTTGTTATTTTTTTGCCGATATTAGCATTATCTGTTGAATACTTAATAAAGCCATTTTTATCTAGCAATGAAATTTCAATTATATTGTTATTTTCTTTTGCTATCTCTTCAATTACTTTATTAAAAGTATCCATATCCCCATATTTTATAGCATCATAGGTTGTTGTAAAAATTATATTTTTAAAATCTTGATTACTGCTTATTAATATATCATTAATAATTTTGTTATTGATTATAGAATATATTATAATCGATGCAATTAACAAGGCGGCAACCAAAATTAAGGCAAATATAACTTTCCTGTTTATAGTCTTAAATAAAAAGTCCATCATTTTAAAATTATATTATTATATTATTGTATAGCAATTAAATTAAATACTGCTAAATGTCAATACCCCTTAATATAATTGTATACTTCATTAATGGCATCACTGTTATCACAATTAAAACCAAGATTTTTTAATATTATGGCTAGTGCATTTAAAAATAAAATTATATTATTAATATTGCAGGTATGGCCCATTAATCCTATGCGCCAGATTTTTCCGGCATATGCCCCAAGTCCAGCTCCAATTTCAATATTAAATTCTTCTAATAATCTCATTCTAACTACTTTATCATCTATATTTGGTGGTATGTACACTGATGTAAGTTCTGGAAGTCTATATTTTTCATCCTCTACGAATAATTTCAATCCCATTGCAGTTAAACCTTTTTGTAAAGCCCTACCCAAAGTAAGATGCCTTTTGTATACATTAGATAAGCCTTCTTCTAGAATAATATTTAAGGCGGTATGTAGTCCATATATGGATGAAATAGGTGCCGTATGGTGGTATGCTCTTTCTTTACCACCCCAGTACTTACCAATCATATTTAAATCTAAATACCAGCTTTGTACCTTCTTCTTCCTATGTGAAAAAATTTCTATACTTTTTTCGTTGAATGTTATTGGAGATAGGCCAGGAGGGGCAGAAATACATTTCTGTGTGCCTGCATAGGCTGCATCAATACCAAGTTTATCAATCTCTACAGGAATGCCTCCTATTGCTGTTACATGGTCTGTAACAAATAGGGCACCAGCTTCATGTACTATCTTAGCAATTTCATCTAAAGGTTGCCAAACACCTGTTGAAGTCTCAGCATGTACAATTCCTACAAATTTATATTTTTTAACCTTTAATGCACGCTTAACGTTATCTGGTTCAATTATTTTTCCCCAGGGTGCTTCAAGTTTAGTAACGTTTGCACCACACCTTTCAGCAACATCAACCATACGTGTCCCAAATACACCATTTACACAAATTAATGCATTATCCCCTTCCTCTAGCAAATTAACGCACACTGTTTCCATGCCAGCACTGCCTGTTGCGGAAATTGGTAGGGTTAGTATATTCTTTGTTCCAAACAAAAGTCTCAACATATCAGCTACTTCATTCATTATTTTGATAAATTCTGGGTCTAAATGTCCTATTACAGGTTTAGCCTGTGCTTCCAATACCTTATAACTGACATTTGAAGGCCCTGGCCCCATAAGTATTCTGTCTGGTGGATTGAGATAATATTTCATTGACGCCTCCTTTTAAACTATTTATATAGAGTTGATAGAACCGCCATCAACTCTTATGTTAGTACCAGTTATAAATGATGCTTTAGTTGATGCTAAAAAAACTACAACTGAGGCTATTTCTTCTGGCATTGCAGGTCTCTTTAAAGCAATATTAGGTCTTACATGTGTCAAAAAATCTGTCATTATTTTATCAACAGTAGTTTTTTTCATTTCAGCTTCCTTTAGAAAACTATCTTCAATTAATTCTGTATTGGTCAAGGCCGGGGAAACAGAGTTTATTAAAATGTTATAGTGGCCGTAAGCCTTTGATAAAGATTTGGTAAAATTAATAATAGCAGCTTTGGCTGCATTGTAATCTGGCATAAATGGATCCGGTTGAATACCAGATTCTGAAGCAATATTTATTATTCTACCCCACTTCATTTTTTTCATTGAAGGTATAATCTCTTTTGTCATCCTAACAGCTGAGAAGAAATTTAAATTAAAAGTATCTATCCAATCTTCCTCACTTATATTTTCGAATTTTCTATATAATTCTGCGCCCCCAACATTATTAACTAAGATATCAATGTGTTGGAATTGTTCCAAAGCTTCATAGGCAACTTTTTTTATATCTTCTACTTTTGTTAAATCAGCAATGACTGGTAGCACAGTTATGTTCATATCATTAAGGATTTCCTTTAATTCATCTAATTTCTCTTTTCCCCTTGCGCAAATAACAATATTAGCTCCTTCATGAGCAAAAGCAATTGCTATAGCTCTACCAATACCACGTGAAGAACCTGTAATTAAAACATTTTTTTTCTTTAATCCTAAATGCATTTTTATCTCCTTCTATTAAATAACTATTATATAGTAAATCAATATAAAAATTAAGTTATATTTGTAGTGTTAAGAAAAATATATTGTAAAAATCGCTTAATATATTTATAGTAACCCAATTATGGATATACATGTATATTATTGGGTTGGTTTAACAATATTTTTTATTATTATGTTGTGTTTGGATTTATTGGTTTTTCAAAGGAACTCTCATACTATAGCCTTTAGGGAAGCAATTATATTCAGTATTATGTGGATAGGTTTGGCCCTTATATTTGGCATTATTGTGTACTATTCTTTTGGTACAAATTCGGCGCTTGAATATTATGGGGCTTATCTTGTTGAACTATCCCTCAGTGTGGACAATCTGTTTGTTTTTATATTGCTTTTTTCATTTTTTAATGTACCACAAAAATACAGGCATAAAGTACTATTCTGGGGGATAATAGGTGCTTTTATTATGCGCATTGTTTTTATTCTTGTAGGCATTAAACTTATTAGAGAGTTTGAATGGCTTTTATATATTTTTGGTTTAATTCTTATTTATAGTGCTATAAAGTTACTTACAAGTAGGGGTAAAAAGGTAAGTGTTGATAAAAATCCTGTTGTGCGCATTGTAGGGAAATTTTTGCCTGTAACAGATGGTTATTTGGATGGCCAGTTCTTTGTGAGGAAGAATAAAAAAATAATATTTACACCTCTATTTTTGACCTTGATTGTTGTAGAAACAACCGATATTATGTTTGCATTAGATTCGATTCCTGCTGTTTTTGGAGTAACACTTGACCCTTTTATTGCCTTTAGTTCCAATGCTTTTGCAGTTTTAGGATTACGGGCTTTGTATTTTGCCATTGCAAATCTTATTGAGTTAATAAGATTCTTAAATTATGGTCTTGCGGTTATATTGTTTTTTATAGGTATAAAAATGTTAATTGGGCATTTTTTTGAAATCCCAATTTATATTACACTTCTAGTAATTGCTTTAATTTTGTTTATTACAATTACTTTGTCGATTTTATACCCTGAAAAGAATAAAGAATGTTTATAGGTATTAATAAATAAAAGAAGCAATTTAATATAAATTTAATTTAAATTGAATTTATTTATCTAAAATATATCATTAAATTAATGATTAATAGAAGAGAATTTTTAAAGTTTTTGTTGACATCAACAGCAGGTTTCTATACGCTTGGCAATAATCTTCTTTACAGTAGTAAGCTTCCTAGTCTAGTCGATATATTGCCGCCCTTTGTTGATTCAATGCCAGTATTGTCAAAAGCATTTATGTCTAAGAATAATATATATATTATGGAAATGAAGGAAAGTAATCATAGATTTCATAAATTTCTTTTTGATAGCAGAGTTTGGGGCTTTAATGGACATTATTTAGGCCCAACTATTGAGGTTAGTCCTAATGAAATTGCAACAGTTTCATGGCAGAATAATTTACCAAAAAGACATTTATTTACTATTGATCATAGAATTCATGGAGCAGGCACAAATGTTCCTGATGTTCGAACGGTTATCCACGTTCATGGTGCTAAAACTTATGACATCTATGATGGTTATCCAGAAGACTGGTTCTTACCAGGGAATGAAGTCCTCTATCAGTATCCTAATGAACAGGATGATGCAACTTTATGGTATCATGACCATTCAATGGGAATTACGAGACTGAATATTTATGCGGGATTAGCAGGTTTTTATATAATAAAAGATAATAATAGAGATAAAAACCTTGGACTACCTATGGATAAATATGATGTACCCATCTTGCTACAGGATAAAAATTTTGATTTTTTTGGCCAGGTGGCCTATCCTGAATCGTTTGAGCCTGAAGTTTATGGGGATTTTAATGTAGTAAATGGTAAAATATGGCCTTATGTTGATGTAGATCCTGAACTTTATAGATTTAGATTATTGAATGCATCAAATGCGAGATTTTATAATTTATCATTGGAAGGCTTGCCTTTCTATCAAATAGCAACAGAACAGGGCTTACTTAAAAATTATGTGTGCTTAGATAATATATTATTAGCTCCTTCTGAAAGAGCAGAGATAGTGATAGATTTTTCTAAATTGAAAGGCGAAATGGTTAAATTGACAAATGATGCTACTGCACCATACCCTGAAGGAGAGGCACCTATAGGGAAATTAAAAAATGTAATGCAGTTCAGGATAAAGAATAGAGCTAGCAAAGGATATTTTTATTTAAATAATAAGGCAATTCCAGATAAGTTAGATGATTTGGTCAATTCAAATGCTACAATTATAAGAGATTTCACTCTGGATATGGCAACTGATGAAAAGACGGGGCTTATGATACATTTACTCAACAAAAAAAGATGGGATGACCCAGATATTGTTAAAGTTAAATTAGATGATGTGGAGGTATGGCGTTTTGTTAATCTAACAGAAGACTCCCATCCTATCCATCTTCACTTGGTAAAATTTATCATTCTTGAAAGGCAATCTTTTGATGTTGATAGGTTTAACAAAACAGGTGATGTGATCAATACTGATATATCTAGAAGTCCTGAGGATTATGAAAAAGGATTTAAAGATGTAGTTGTTGCTAACCCTGGAGAAGTTACAACTATTAAGGTAAAATTTGAAGGATATAGAGGCAAGTATGTATGGCATTGTCATATGTTAGAGCATGAAGACTTTGAAATGATGCTCCCCTATGAAGTTGTCTAATATGATGATAAATTATGAGATTTTGTTTTTTATTGTAAAAAACTCTTAAATTTGATATAGCTAAAATTATGGATACTATATGGTTAGCTGACTTATCCCCAGTTAATCAAGCTTTAGTTGCGACTCTTTTTACATGGTTTTTAACAGCTTTTGGTGCAGCATTTGTTTTTTTCTTTAAATCCATAAAAAGGGAAGTTTTAGATGGAATGTTAGGATTTGCAGCAGGTGTTATGATTGCTGCAAGCTACTGGTCACTACTTTCTCCAGCCATTGAGATGTCAGAGGACTTAAATGTCCCTAGTTGGTTTCCTGCACTAGCTGGTTTTTTACTGGGTGGTTTGTTTTTATGGATTACTGACAAAATAATGCCACATTTGCACATTGAATTTAAAAGGGAAGAATCTGAGGGAATACATACTAATTTACGCAGAAGTATTCTCTTGGTCTTAGCTATAACAATTCATAATATTCCAGAAGGATTAGCAGTTGGCGTTGCCTTTGGAGCTGCAGCGCATAATATAGCTTCGGCCTCTCTTTCTGGTGCAATAGTTTTAGCAATTGGCATTGGCATCCAAAATATGCCTGAAGGAGCAGCTGTTTCCGTTCCCTTGCGTCGTGAAGGGTTATCTGTTACGAAATGTTTTATGTATGGTCAGGCAAGTGGTATTGTTGAACCTATTGCAGGTGTAATTGGAGCTGCTGCTGTCTATTATATTCAACCAATGCTTCCTTATGCTCTTGCCTTTGCGGCAGGCGCAATGATATATGTAGTTGTTGAGGAGTTAATTCCTGAATCTCAATTAGATAAAAAAACAGATATTTCTACAATATTTGCTATGCTTGGTTTTGCAATTATGATGACATTAGACGTTGCATTAGGGTAGAATATGGATGACGAAGATTTTATTGAGTATGGCGTTTTTGAGAAAATAGATATTAGAATTGGGAAAATTGTAGAAGTCAATGATTTTCCTGAAGCAAAAAAGGCAGCATATAAATTGAGAATAGATTTTGGCGATATTGGGATTAAACAATCAAGTGCACAAATTACTAGTTTATATAAAAAAGATGATTTACTACACAAGCAAGTAGTTGCTGTTGTTAATTTTAAACCTAAAAAAATTGCTGGATTTTATTCAGAGTGTCTTGTTTTAGGAGTTAGTGAGAATGGAAAAGATGTTATTTTATTGACACCTGATGGATTGGTAAAAAATGGTTTAAAGGTATATTGAGAGGCGATAATGAATAAAGAGAAACCAAACATTATAGTTGTAGGTTCTTCAAATACTGATTTATTGACAAAAGTAGGAAGATTGCCAAAACTTGGCGAAACAATTATCGGAAAACACTTTCACATAGGCTTTGGAGGTAAGGGTGCTAATCAAGCTGTTATGGCTGCAAAATTGAAGGCAAATGTTGTTATGGTGACAAAATTAGGCAATGATATTTTTGGTAAAGAAACTTTAAAGAATTACAAAAGTTATAATATTAATACCGATTTTGTATATTTTTGTGACGATAGCTCAGGTGTTGCACCCATTTTTGTTGATGATAGTGGCAATAATTTTATAGTAATTGTTCCAGGAGCAAACTGGAAGTTATCTATTGATGAAGTACATAAAGCTAAAGAATTAATAATAAAAGCAGATGTGTTAATCTGCCAATTAGAAATTCCCTTAGAGACAACTATTGAAGCTTTAAAAATTGCATCATTAGCTGGTGTAACAACAATTTTAAATCCAGCTCCTGCTATGGAGCTGCCTGAGGAAATTTATAAATATGCAAGTATTATTGCCCCTAATGAAGTAGAGGCTTCAATGTTGACGAATATTGATATTGATTCAGTTGAAGATGCAAGAAAAGCCGCTGTAGCTTTAAACAAGAGAGGTGCAAAGAATGTTATTATAACTCTGGGCAGCAAAGGAGTATTGACCTATAGTGAGGGAAATTTTAATGTAATTCCTCCCATAAAAGTTAATGCCATCGATACAACAGGAGCAGGAGATGCATTTATCGGTGCATTTGCCTACTTTTATGCAAAGAGTAAGGATATACTTGAATCAACAAAATTTGCTAATATTGCAGCAGGCTTGTCAGTAACCAAGCTAGGCACACAGACAAGTTTTCCAACACTCTCTGAAATCAATAATATATTAATAGGCCTTTAGTATATTACTGTTCTGTTAAGTTTGTTTATATTTTTTTATTAATTTTTCTTCTGGAATATATTTTTTCTCCATTTCCATTATTTCTGGCAATCCAATGAGTTTCACAAATTCTTTGAATTCTACTATATGATCTTTATAATTATCTGCTGAACCAGTGTCCTTCAATATTTTTAATACAATTTGCATTGCCTTTGTTGCTGCGTAGAGCGTAGCAAGTGGAAATATTATCATTTTGAAACCCATTGATTCAGCCTCTTTAGCTGAAATAGGTGATGTTTTTCCGCCTTCTATTATATTTAATAAAAGTGGTGCTTTTATTTCTTTAATAGCTTTTTCCATCTGTTTTTTGTTTTCATAAGCATCAAGAAATATAAAATCGGCCCCAGCATCTTCATATGCCTTTGCTCTATCTATTGCTTTATCTATACCTTCAACATATATTGCATCAGTTCTTGCCCCTATTATAAAGTCCGGATCCAGCGCATTTTTTGCATCAATTGCAGCCCTAATTTTACCAACCATCTCTCCACGTTCTATTACCTCTTTCCCATTCATGTGGCCACATCTTTTGGGCCAGACCTGATCTTCAATGAACATTCCAGCAGCCCCTGCTTTAATGTATTCCTGAACGGTCCTGAAGACATTTATTGCATTTCCATAGCCCGTATCACCATCAGCTATTAAAGGAATATTTACAGCATCTGCAATTTCTTTAACACGTGAACACATTTCTCCAAATGAAACAAGGCCTATATCAGGTTTTGCAAGTAAAGAGGCGCTTGTTCCATAGCCAGTATGGAAAAATGATTCAAAGCCAGCTGCCTCAATTAGTTTTGCAGAAAGGGCATCATAGGCTCCTGGCATTATAAGTATACCGTTCTTTTTTAACCTATCTTTTAATTGTGTTGATTTTTTTGTGGTTAAATTCTTCTGGAATCCAAAGACTTTCCCTGGCATTACATTAATAAATGTTGCAGCGCTTGCTCCAGCGATTGTAGCCTTCAAAAAATCTCTCCTGTTAAAAGGTAATTTTGTATCTTTCATTTCTTCCATCATAACCTCCTAGTATATTTTGCTTATATATTAGCACAAAAAAATCTAATTTTGTTCTTTTTTTAATCTCCTTTTAAGTGTATTATTAGTTTTTAATTGGTTGATTTTGTATGGATAATATTTTATTAAAAATGAAAGGGATTAATAAAAATTTTTCTTCAGTAAAAGTTTTAGATAATGTTGATTTTAATGTTTATAAATCAGAAGTCATGGCTCTGTTGGGTGAAAATGGAGCAGGAAAATCTACATTAATGAAGATTTTGTCTGGGATTTATTCTAAAGATGATGGCGAAATAATATACGATAATGAAACTATTGATTTAAAATCTCCATTTCAAGCCTATAAGAAAGGAATCTATATAATTATGCAGGAGTTAAATTTAATATCAGAGTTTACTGTAGCAGAAGCAATATTTTTAGGAATTGAGCCATTAAAAGTACTTAGAACAATTGATTGGAATAGTGTAAACAAAAGAGCAGCTGAACTATTAAATAGCTTAAAGCTGTCTTTTTCAGAGCAAGAATTTGTAAGGAATTTGAGTGTTGGCAACCAAAAAATGGTGGAGTTAGCAAGAGCAATTGTTTTTAATGCTAATATCATTATTATGGATGAGCCAACAGATGCTCTAACTAATGTTGAAAAAGATATTTTATTTAATGTTATTAGAGATTTAAAAGGTAGTGGTAAAAGTGTTGTTTATATTACCCACAGGCTTGATGAAGTTTTTGAAATATGTGATAGAGTTACTGTGTTAAGGGATGGAAAAACTGTATATGAAGAAAAAACTTCTAAGGTCACAAAGGGGATATTAATTAATAGAATGGTGGGGATATCAAAATTGAAAGAGAATTACTGGGAGAATATTGAGAGGGGTGATGAAGTATTAAAAATTAATAAGATTGAGAATATCTATATTAGAGACATTACTTTTTCACTATTTGAAAAAGAAATATTAGGTATATTTGGACTTGTAGGCTCTGGTCGAACAGCACTCGCAAAAACAATATATGGATATTATAAATGTAATAGTGGTGAAATTTTTCTAAGAAAAAGGTGTGTAAAATTAAAAGATTGTCTTCAGGCCAAGGAATTGGGAATTATTTATATTAGTGAAGACCGTAAGAACGAGGGCTTAATAGTTGAATTGGCAGTTAAAGAAAATATAACACTTTCTTCATTAAGGAAATATTGTAAATTTTGTGGTGTTATTGATAGAAAAAAGGAAGATAGAACAGTAAAAAGCTATATTAGTAAATTAAACATAAAGGTTAACTCAATAGATGATAAAGTGGTGTACCTAAGTGGAGGAAACCAACAAAAAGTTAGTATTGCAAAGGGATTAGATTGTGACCCTCTTATATTAATATTAGATGAGCCAACAAGAGGAGTGGATGTGGGTGCTAGAAGAGAAATGTATAATATAATAAATGATTTAAAAAGGAAAGGCATCACTATAATTTTTATTTCTTCTGATATTGATGAAATATTAAGTATTTGTGATAGAGTAATGGTTATGTATAAAGGGACCATGACAGGTATGCTTGATAGAGAAAAAATGAATAAAAACAATTTAATGAGTTTGGCTTTCAATGTCAAAATATAAACTGTTATCAAACAAATATGTTAAGGTTTTAATAAAATATCCGACACTTACTTTTTTAATAGTTTTCTCATTATCTGTTGCAATATTTAATACACAATTTCTTACACTAGGAAATATATTCAATGTTTTAAGACAAACCTCTGTTAACGCTATTATTGCAGCAGGCATGACCTTTGTCATAATCACCGGTGGGATAGATCTTTCTGTGGGCTCGATTTTAGCTTTCTCTGGTGCAATTTTGGCAAAAATAGTTATTAACGAGGGCAATATTTTCTTTGGAATAGCTGCTCTTGTGATAATAGGAATTCTTTTAGGATTGTTAAATGGAATTATTATATGTAAAGGTCGTGTTCAACCATTTATTGCAACGTTAGGTACTATGATTTTACTTCGTGGTGCTACACTTGTTTTTAGTGAAGGCAGACCAATTAGTTTTGGATCTGTTGAACATGCTAAAATTCTAGATTTAGTGGGATCTGGTTATTTTTTAAGAATTCCTATACCTGTTTATATAATGATAATAATTTTTGCAATTGGCTATTTTTTACTAAAGCATATGAGAGTAGGTAGATATATTTATGCAGTTGGTTGTAATGAAAAGGCAGCGCACATTGCAGGTATAAACACAGAAAAAGTCAAAATCTTTGCCTATACCGTTTGTGGATTGTTATCTGCAGTGGCAGGTTTAATAGTTACTACAAGGCTTTCGTCTGCGCAGCCAACAACTGGAGCAGGCTATGAATTGGATGCTATTGCTGCAGTTGTAATTGGTGGAACTAGTCTCTCAGGTGGCCGTGGTTCAATCATTGGAACACTAGTGGGGGCGCTTATTATTAGTGTTTTGAATAATGCGCTTAATATAATGGATGTGTCATCATATTACCAGATGGTTGTGAAGGGCGCTGTCATTATTATGGCAGTAATTTTAGATAGAAGTAAATAAAAAAATGGGAGGTTTGTTATGAAAAATATTGTAAAGGCTTTTATCTATTTATTTTTGGGATTTATAGTGAGCTGCTCAGGTGAAAAAACAAAATATAATTATGAAATTGGTTTTGTAATTTCCACATTGAACAATCCCTTCTTTGTAAGACTGAAAGAGGGAGCCGTTGATGCAGCTAAATTAAATAATGTAAAACTTACTGTTCTGGATTCTCAAAATGATGCCATCAAAGAACTAAATAATGTTGAATCATTAGTAGTCTCAGGGGTAGATTTAATAATTATTAACCCAACTGATTCTGATGCCGTATCAAGTGCTATAAAGTTAGCAAATAACAATAAGATTCCCGTAATAACAGTAGATAGAAATGCATCACAGGGTGAGGTAGTTACTTATATTGCCTCTGATAACGTTCAAGGTGGAAGGTTAGCTGGCGAATTAATATATGAGTTATTAGAAGGCAAAGGTACAGTAGTCGAAATTGAAGGGATTCCTGGAACATCGGCTGCAAGGGAAAGGGGGCAGGGATTTGATGAAGCACTTAAAAATTACCCTGGTATAACAAAAATTGTTAAACAACCAGCTGATTTTGATAGAAACAAGGCCTTAGTTGTTGTTGAAAATATATTACAAACACACCCTGATGTAGATGCAATTTTTGCTCATAATGATGAAATGGCATTAGGGGCTGTAAAAGCTGTTGAAGAATCGGGGAAATCAATCTATGTTATAGGTTTTGATGGTACTGAAGAGGCTTTAAAAGCAGTTAAAGAGGAAAGACTCACTGCTACAATTGCACAGCAACCGTCAAAAATGGGAAGAATTGCAGTTGACATGGCAATAAAATATCTAAGAGGTGATAAAGTGGAGCCAGAGGTTAAAGTAGATTTACTTATAGTTAGGTGAGAGAGGCCCTATAAAATATTATTCTTTTGCTGAAGAGTTAAATATTGGCAAGTTAATGACTATTATCTTATAAAGAAAAATGCCCAAAGAAATTAAGCCAATTGTGACAATGATTTCTTGCCAGGAAGGAAGATAAAAGCGGTTGCTTTGAAGTCCCTTTTCTGTCAAAAAGACAACATTAAATCTGTTTAATAGCAGTCCACCTATAACCATGAAATGAGAAAGAATAAGTGCAGGGATAGATAGTCTCATATTCTTAACACTTAATATTACCATGGGTAGTAAAACACCTAATGAAATTTCTATGATGAATAGTATGCTTTCAATGCTTCCTTCATAAACATATATAAGTCTATTATTAATAGCCAAATCAATGAATCGTACTAAAAAATAAACTAATAGTGCAATACTTGTTCCTCTAGCTAATCCTTCCAAAATATTTAATTCATAGGGTTTTTTTAGCATGTTGGAGCCAAATATTGTTTCTATTGAAACCATAGAAAGGCCTGCACAAATTGCAGAGAGATAAAATAGATGGTGAATAAAATGGGTATACCAGAGTGGATGTAATTTATCAGGAGCAAGAAGGAATAAACCTCCCAAAGACGATTGGTGGCCATATGAAAGCATTATGCCTAATATGACAAGAACCAGTATGACACTCTTTTTTTCTAATAAATTTTTTAAACCTGTTAATATGTTTAGTCTCTCAAGCAACCAAGGTAAAAATTCTAAGAACAGTACGGTTGTATAAATTGTAATACATACTACTATTTCAAACATTACTGAGTGAGGTTGCCAGAAAAATAGAGGGTGCCATATTGAAAAAGGTTTTCCCAGATCTAAGAAAACACCTGTAACTGCAAGTAAATATCCTATAAATGCTGTTAATGTGGCTGCTTTTGCAATTGCTTTATATTTTTCCCAACCTGCTATATATGCTGCAAAGGTTATTGTAAATCCACCAGCTGCAAGTGCGACTCCTGTAATAACATCAAAACTTATCCATAACCCCCAGGGAGTAGTATCACTTAAGTTGGTAACTCTACCCAACCCATATATAAGCCTATAAATAATTAATATTATAGCTGCAATTGATAGAACTAAAAGTATTTTTGTTTTAAAGGTGAAAAATTTGTGGTCACTTATAGCTTTAGTGTTCAATTTTTGTCACCCTTTTTATCTTTTCTTGTACGCAAATAAAGTAAACTTCCCAATATCGCCAAGAGGCCTGCTTCCTCCCACAATATTTTTGATAGACTGTTTTTCCAAGTAATTAAAGGATAGGATTTTTTAGGAATATTCATTTTAAATCCCAATTCTTCAAAAGGCTTATCTGATATGTAAATCCAAGAGGTTCCACCTGCCTCTTTTTCACCGTAAATGTAATTAATATACTTATCAGGGTTATTTTTTATTCTTCTTTTTGCTTCCTTTACAATGTTTTTATAATCACCAAAGTACATTACCTTCATTGGACAAGCTTTTACGCAGGCTGGTTCTAAACCATCATCGATTCGATCATCACAGAAATCACATTTTCTTATCCATGGATTTGTTGTATTCCATTCATATTTTGGTATATTAAAGGGGCAAGCTATCATGCAATATCGACAACCTATGCATAACCATTGGTCATAGATAACGGAAGAATTTTTCATTTTTCTTAAAGCACCAACAGGACACGCTGAAGCGCAAGCTGGCTCTTTACAATGG
Organism: Deferribacterales bacterium UBA4806; assembly: GCA_002402635.1. Classification (GTDB taxonomy): domain Bacteria; phylum Chrysiogenota; class Deferribacteres; order Deferribacterales; family UBA228; genus UBA228. The sequence goes on along the minus strand of DHGE01000180.1, from coordinate 8,229 downwards.
AAGCATTGCTTCTTTATGAATTTCCAAGCCCTATTACTGGTTTTATTCTCTTTAAACTCAATTAAAGTATAATTATTATCATTAAGTTCTTTAGGCATAGTTAGATTACCGTTCATTAAGTTATAACTAGCATCTAAACTATGCCAGGCTTTACAGGCAATCTGACAGGATCTACAACCGATACATTTTGTAATATCAACTAACACACCATTAGCCATTATTATCCCTAATCATATATTTTTTTAATATTTACCATGAAAGTCTTTGTTTCAGCAGTTTTAGTGTTTGGACAAGTTATGCCGTGGGTTAAAAAATTACTACTGTCAATTCTAATTGATTTATCTTTACCTGGTGTTTGCCATCCAAAACACCAAAGGGTGCCGACTTGATGTATAATTTTGCCCATGATTTTTAAGGCCTTTAGTCTATTTGTGACAACTGCTACAGCTTCGATTTTTCCTCTTATCGATTCAATAGTTATTTTGTCGCCATTTTTTATTCCCTTTATTTTTGCAAGCTCCACACCTATTTCACAGATTTGTACAGGCATAAGTTCTAATAACCATGGGACATTTCTTGTCATATTTCCTGACTGCCATTGTTCTGTAACTCTAAATATTGTGCAAATGTATGGATAATCTTCATTATTAACAGCGAAATACTCTGAAGAATTGTTTTCGTGTGGAAGAATTATCGCAGGATTATACCGGTATTTATTTTTTGGTATGGGGTTAAAATCAAATGGGCTTTCTATAGGTTCATAGTGTTCCGGGAAAGGCCCGTCTAATAGGTTATTTACAAAGATGTTGCCTACACCTTCTTTGTTCATAATAAAAACATTTTTAAAGTCTTTGTTTTCGCTTCCATCTTCATTCTTTAATGGTGGATAATTACCATCAGGAACGTCACCAATCCACCTTCCATCCTCCCATTTAATAACGACCCTTGTTTCATCTAGAGGTTGACCGTATGGGTCTACTGAGGCCCTATTGTATAGGATACGCCTGTTCAATGGCCACGCCCATGCCCAATCTGAGTATAAACCAATATTTGAAGAGTCTTTATTGTTTCTCTTTTTCATCTTGTTTTCATCTTCACTAAAGGAGCCAGAATATAGCCAGTTGCCACATGATGTGGAACCATCATCTAAAAGATATGTAAAATCGGGTACAAGAGCTCCTTTTTTAAAGGTTTTATTTTCAATTATCACATCATTTAAAAAGTGCCCATTTATTGCTTTTGCCACTTTTGAAGTGTCAACATATGTTATTTTCCCATTTTCATCAATATTACCATAGTCCCAATTCAATTGTAAAATTGGTTCAGGAAATGTGCCTCCTTCTTTTTCATACAATGATTTGACGTAGAACATTAGTTCATTTATTATATCAGCATCTGATTTTGTCTCACCAATGGGATTTATTGCTTGATATCTCCATTGGGCCCATCTGCCAGAATTTGTAATACTACCTTCCTTCTCTATAAATGAACAACATGGTAGGAAAAACACTTCTGTTTGAATACTTTTTGAATCAAATCCAGGGGATTGCCAGAAAGAAGCGGTTTCATTGTCAAAGAGATTAACTGCAACTAACCAATCAAGCTTACATAAAGCATTCCTTATTCTTTTTGAATCAGGCTCTGATACAGCCTGATTAGAGCCCCAGGAAAAATAACCTTTAATTTCACCCTTTTCCATGAGCTCAAATATTTTTGTAGTTGAACCGTCCTGTCCTTTGTCTAACTTTGGCAAATAATTATAGCAGTACTCATTTCTATCATTGGCATAATCACCATATAACTCTTTTAGAAGGCTTATAAAATATTTTGGATAATTGCTCCACCAATTAGCACTGTTTTTTTCTTTACTTGATGGTGTATTATCTCGTAAATACTTTGACAATGTATTTTGATTGTCTAATGGTATATGTAGATAACCTGGAAGGGAATTGTATAAAATAGCATGGTCTGTTGCTCCCTGAACATTGTTTTCTCCCCTTAATGCATTAATTCCACCACCTGCTATACCCATGTTTCCCAGTAAAAGTTGAATAATTGCCATGGCTCTTATAATCTGTGTTCCCGTTGTGTGTTGAGTCCAGCCTAATGCATATAGAACAGTTCCTGCTTTATTAGGACTGCCTGTTGAGGAATAGAGTCTATAAACACTTTCAAGTTCGTCTGGTGGTATGCCAGTAATTTTTGAAACTGTTTTTAAATCATATCTTTTATAATGCCTTTTTAGTAACTGGTATACAGTGAAATCATGCTTTAATGTATCATCTTTTTTTATTGTACCATCACTGTTCTTTTCAAACTGCCAGGTTGTTTTATCATAAGTTTTATTTAATTCATCGTATCCTGAGAATACTCCATCTAATTCTTCAGTTAATTTAAAAGTATTTCTAACAATGAAAGCAGCGTTTGTGTGATTTTTAACATATTCCATATTTGATAAATTATTGTCTATTATATATTTTATTAGACCACCTAAAAAGGCTATGTCAGTTCCACTTCTAATAGATATATATATATCAGCTTGAGCTGAAGTTCTTGTGTATCTTGGGTCAATGTGCACTATTGTAGCCCCATTTTCTTTGGCTTTGGCTATCCAATAAAAAGATACAGGATGATTTTCTGCTGGATTCGCTCCTATAATTAATATTACATCTGCATTTTTTATATCTATCCAGTGATTCGCCATAGCCCCTCTGCCTACTGTAGCTGCTAAACTAGCAACTGTTGGGGCATGTCAAGGTCGAGATTGGCTTTCTATATATACTAAGCCAAGTGATCTGAGCCATTTTTGTAACAAATAACATTCTTCATTATCTAAGGCTCCACCCCCATAATGAGCGATCCCTTCAGTTCTATTGACAATATTTCCCTGGGAGTTTTTGATTTTAAAGGTTTTATCTCTTGTCTCTTTAATTTTTTTTGCAATTTTTTCTAATATCCAATCCCATTCAACTTCCTTCCATTTATCAGCACCTGCTGCTCTGTATAAAGGTTTTAGTACTCTATTAGAACTTGTTATTAATTGTTTAAGAGATCCTCCTTTAGGACAACTTTGACCAAGGCTAACAGGATGTTCCTCATCGCCTTCTAAGTGTAATATTTTGTTATTTTTGACATAAGCTTTAAACCCACACTGCACAGCGCAATAACAACAAATTGTATTTATTACCTTGCTTCCCTTAAGGCTACGTTTAATACTATTGCTAGCCTTATTTAGAGGAAATATTAAATTTAAACTTTTGATCGATGCTAAAGAACCACCTAATTTAAGAAAATTTCTACGACTAAATTTCATGACACTTTATATAATAAATTTATATAATAGTCAATTCCTTAATTAATCAAATCAACTTATATATTAACTATAAAAGTTATTATTTTTTAAGTCTATATAAATGTTCCAGTAAAATGATACAATATAAAAAAGTATTTTATAAAATAGTAAATACAATACTGTAATATTTTTAGAGCACACATTTGCTTAGCTATAATTAAATCATTAATTTCTCTTTTATTGATTTTACTGAAAGAATTGAGCATTTTATAATGACAAATTTAAAAGTTATTTTTTTTATCTATGTTTATTGAGCCAATTTAATATAGCTTTGTTTACATTATCTGGATTCATAAAGCCTGCAAGAAACGAAAGTGTCAAGTATTTACTTTTTACTAATTATGCAGAAGAATAAGGGGGCACTTTTAAAATGCCTAAAGTAATTACATTGAGGTTAGAAGAAGGATATGAAAAAATAACAACCGTTGCTGAAATAGAGAATCGTCCTATATAAATATATCAAATCATTGCATAATTATAAATTACATACAAAATATTTTTTGTTTATATATGTTTATCTATCCATTCTAAAGTGGGTTTATTGACCACTTCATAATTTGTTGTGCCAGTATAAATATCAATGTGTCCCAGCTCTGGATATGAGCCACCATTTGTTACATCTTTATTTTTTATGCCTTTACCATTAAATGGACCAAAAGCTAACAGACCCAGCCTGCCCTCAAAAACAATCACTGGAACGTCTATATTTTTATAGTTCTCAGCATAATTAAACTCTGTGTTTACATCTGTACTGTAATCTGACAGATTTTTTAATCCACCATAACTATTCGTGTTTTTATTCAAAATATTTAGTGCTGTACTAACTGCTTGTGGCAGACTTGTTAGATCTAATTCTATTCCTATTGTATTTAACAGCTCAATGGGTTCATCAGATGTTGTCACTTCAAATTCAAACATATCTATTGCTTCAAGAAATACATTTAATGGCCAGTGTCTTGAGTTGTACACTGTATTTAAAGCCAGACCAAGTGGTGTATTATATCCTTCATTATAGTTTGTGAAAATGCCCTTTATTGGCATTAAATAGACATATTCTGCTGCCCAGTCCATATAAGTTAAACATGGTCCATTAGTATCGGAACAATATGGTTCCATGAATTCTCCAGTTGCCAAATTTATTGGGTCAGCAAGTAAATCAGTAAAGGCTTTGTATTGTGTATTAGCAAAATCTGGTTTACCACCTAAATATATTGGTATTCCTATAATATTTAAAAATGTCTGAGCTGCCTCCATTAGCTCTGATGTTCCCTCTCCAGAGGTATCTTGATCAAGTGAATACATCTGAAGATCCTTGAATATTATATCTTTTAGATAATTATTTATTAATGACTGCAAAATTTTTGGGGTTACTCTGCCATCTACAACTGACCACTTAGGCAAATCTGGTATATATTTTATAAACTCTGCCTCAACTAATTTCCATAGTTCAAGGGGAATCCTTAGTCTGTATTTACCACCACTACCACCATCAAGCTCAATGAGTCCTTTAATATCATCTTGCCAATAGCGTGATGTATAATTCATTGCAAGCATACCGCCAAAGGATTCTCCTGCTAAAAAAAGTTTTTTAAAACCTGATAATTCTTTTGCTTTATTTATTGCTACTTTTGCATCATTAACGAAGAAATCCCATCCCCAATCTTTCATAAATTCAGTTTCTTCTGCTGGTGTATCTAATGGCACATAAAAAGTCCTATAATCTATAGTATAAACATCATAACCATTTGCAGCTAAATACCTTGTGATAAGCCTGTTTGGTATTGTGCTCAACTCTTTGTGCACTTCGCTGCACTTAGCTTTTTTCTCAGGGTCATTATAATGTTTATTCATAGAAGATATAATATTTTCTACGAATTCATCTGATATAAGTTTAAATCCACTATCATGAGTGCCTGGAAAAACAAAAAAAGCACCCCTCGTTTTAACAGACTCATTGATTAATCTATGCAAACCTATTTTATCGTGGTCAGCATAAGGAGAAAGGGCAATTTCATACTTATAGTGAGTTATTTCAGGCTGAAGGGACAATTGTTTTTTTTGCACAAGTCTCCAAGCATCTACTTTATTATAGCTTCTTGCAGTATTAGAAAAAATAAAAAGTGTTGCTACAGCCATACAAAAAGCAAATAAAAATTTAATTTTCATTATCCCCTCCTGATTAGGTTAGACAAACATTTACTTAACTCTATCATTAAGCCATTTTAATGTTGGAATATTTACAAACTCAGGATTCTTTGTTCCTGTATAGATATCCATATGGCCAAACTCAGGATATTCGCCACCGTTTGTAACATCCTTGCTTTTTATACCAGGGTTGAATGGACCCCAGAACAACAAGCCGAGCCTGCTCTGGAAAGATATAAGAGGCACGTCAATCTTCTTTAGATCCCCAAGATAATCAAAATTTTGAGATATATACTTATAACTTCTATCTAATAATCTTTTTATAGTGATAGCATTATTTGTAACATTCTTTGCCTCATTATTAGTAGAATTGATACTTTTAAAGAGTAAATTTATTGCTTCTGAAATAGCAGCAGGCACATTTGACGGATCAATTTTAAAACCTATATACTCTAAAGGTTCATCAGCAGTTGTTATTTCAAATTCAAACATACCTATAGTTTCTAAATATACTTCCAAAGGCCAGAATCTGTCGTTACCAATAAAATTGATTGCAACACCTAAAGGGGTATTATACCCTTCTCTATAATTTGTAAAAAGGCCTGCCAATGGTTTTAAATAGTTAGACTCAGCATTCCACACTAAATAATTATCTAAAGGCTCATTTGTCAAACAATTGTAAGGTTCCAAATATTTTTCTGTAACTGGATCAATGGGAGCTGATAATGGGTCATTAAAAGCTGCTGCTGTAACTTCATTATAATGAGGAATTCCACCTAAATAAAAGGGAACACCAATTTCATTTAAAAATTTAGATATGGCTGGCATAAACTTTGACAGAGGGCCTAAAGACATTTGCATATCAATGGAATTCATACCTACTGTATCATAAAGAATGTCTCTAACGAATGTATCAATTAGACCCTGCAGTAGTCTTGGAGTCATTCTTCCATCTACATATGACCATTCTGGTAAATCAGGAATATTTTCTGTTATTTCAGATTCAATTAATTTCCACAACTCCATAGGAATTCTTATTTTCCATCTGCCACCATTACCACCATCCAACAGGATAATCCCTTTTAAATCTTCCTTCCAATATTTTGAAGCATATGTTGTTGAAAGCATTCCACCAAAGCTTGTTCCTGCAATGAAAACCTTATTAAAACCTGAAACTTTTTTGGTTTTTTCAATAGCTGTTTTTGCATCTTCAACAAACAAATCCCATCCCCAGTTATTCATAAATTTTAAATCTTTTGCTTCATAACCTGATGGTATGTAGTGTGTTCTGTAATTCATCCCATAAACATCATAACCATTGGCAGCTAAAAATCTTATTATAAGTCTCTCTGGTATTGCACCAATTTCATTTAGCAAACTCATCAGTTCATCTTTCTTTTCAGGACTTTGCTGTAATCTTTTATTGGCTGAATCTATTGTTTTTTGCAAAAAGTCGTTGCCAATAAAACGCCAGGTGCTTGCATTTGTTCCAGGGCATACAAAAACCGCTGCTTTAGGTTTTACGTTTTCATTAACAACCCTATGTAAGCCTATTTTGTCATAAGAACCATCAAAAGGTGGCCTTTCTAATTCCCAATAATATTCGGTTAATTCTGGTTGCACTGACAGAGGCTTTTTGTAAACAAATTGCCACTCTTTTTTATTAGAGTTTCCTATACCTGTTAAATTAGACTGTGAATAAACATTAGCTGTTAATATTAAAAGTATTACCGTTATAAATAGTCCCCGAAATAAATTAAATATAATAAACCTCTATATACACGTGTATAATAAAATTATTATCTCATATAGTTTAATTTTCAAAATATATGTTGTCAACAAAGAGTAATAAATATCTATAAGCTTAATATATTATATAAAACAAAATTCTGCACAAAGTGCAGGCTTTTGTAGAAACTTAATAATTTTAAAGAAATTCTAAAATTATTGGGCTCTAACGGTTGACGCACCACAGGCAGTTGTCATACTACCAATACCTAATTTACCTTTTATTTCTCCATTTGTAACGATATCAAGATTTGTTCTTGCATCTTTTGGGTAAACTCCTGACATTAGAATATAAACCTGTTTGCCACCTGCAACTAAGGTTGAGTCGCCATTCTTAACTTGTTTTTCAACAGTTTGCTGTACATTTGCCAGACTATCAGAAATAATCTTTTGAACATAAACTCCACTGAAACTAACTAATAACATAGTTCCCAAAAAATCATAAATGTTTTCATATTAACCTACTGAAGTTAATTTAATTCATACTATATATCTTAATTAAAAAATTAATAATTCTTTAATTAGAAAAAGTCAATTTATTGTAAATACTATTAAAATCAAAAAGTTATGTTTCGTTTTAAAAATGTTATAAAATATATTGAATACAAGCTTTAACCAATGAATAGTGTTTAATATTTCTGATTTATATTTAATTTTTATCTGTTTTCACGAATCTTTGATAAAAGTCGTAAAATTTCTAAGTATAGCCAGACTAAAGTTACCATTAAGCCAAAGGCTGCATACCACTCCATATATTTAGGTGCTCCTTGATGGGCAGCATTTTCTATAAAATCAAAATCTAACACTAAATTTAAAGCTGCTATAATCACAATAAATACACTTATACCAATGCCAACAGGAGTACTATCATTTAAAAATGGAATGCTAGCACCAAAAAAACCCATAATTAAGTTTATAATATAAACTAAAGCAATGCCGCCTGT
>DHGE01000166.1 GCA_002402635.1 Deferribacterales bacterium UBA4806 | reverse complement strand
GTTTTTACTTTACCTATGAGGAATTGAAACAATCATCTTCTAAATCACTATATACTTCTAAATTACCGTTTTTACTTTACCTATGAGACGAAAGTGTCAGGTATTTACTTTTTACTAATAATGCAAAAGATCAAAAAGTAATATTCCCGCTCTTAATTTTTTAACCGTTATATATTGCATTTTGCTGCAAAATTAAGAATTCTTATTGGATAGAATATATTATTTTATATTTGCATCGTTTCCCGTGAGACATTTTTTTGTTGAAAATTATTGATAAAAAATTAGAATATATTAGAATATAATTGTATATAAAAGAATAAAGAGGTGCTTTTAAAATGCCTAAAGTAATTACATTGCGCTTAAAAGAAGAAGAATATGAAAAAATAGCAACAGCTGCTGAAATGGAAAATCGCTCAATATCTAACTTTATTGTTACTGAAGTATTAAAAAATATTGAAGAATCTTATTATGTAGATCCCATTGAAATGGCTCAAATCAATTCAGATAATAAACTATTAGAAAAACTTAAAAAAGGCCATATTGATGCTAAATCAATGAAAGGAAAATCTGTTGTTTGAGATCTTCGAAACTGAACAGTTTCTAATAGATCTTAATAATGATTTTAGTGGTCAACAAAAACGTATCAAAGCAAAACTTTCTGCCTATGTTTATCCTAAGTTAAGACAACAACCCTTTTTTGGTAAAAATATAAAAAAACTTAAAGATTTTGCTCCTGATACGTGGCGCTACAAAATAGGCAATTATAGATTGTTCTATACAATAGATGAATTAAAAAAAACTGTTTTTATGCTCACTATTGAGCATAGAAAAGATGCTTATTAAAAACTCAAGTTCAGGCTGTAAAGTATTACTTTTTAAATGAAAGTGTCAGGTATTTACTTTTTACCTAAAGTGGGAAAATTTTTCAAGAATGATATTCCTTTTTATGTAATTATTACAAGGGGGTTCTAAAGGGGTGCAACCCCTGAAAAGGAGCAAAGCTCCTTTTCTATGATTTTTTTAAGAAAACCATATTACATTAAAAAATAAGTTTTTAGGGATTTAAAGGGGGATTCCCCTTTATGTTATGTTTACCTATGAGGAATTGAAACAACACAAAAGGCTGCACCCTTTGAAACTTGCTATGCTGCTGAACACAAAGAGGTGCCAGGTATTTACTTTTCATTTAATTAATACTTTGTTGTTAACACTAAACATTTGGCGGTGCACCTACTACTGTTAAATGTTGTTAAGCAGTATTTTGTCGACTTATAAATAGAATCTTATATCTAAGACGGAATTTTCCTTGTTAAAATGACAAATGAGTATATGATTAAAATATGAAATATAAATTGGGTAATTATGTATTACAGCCTAAGGGATATAAAGCATTTATACCAGAATCTTTACTAAAATTAGATTTTAAGATTAATCCTGAAATACAAAAATTACTATTGCAGGCGGATAGAGCATTGGCAAAGCTTGATGGTATAACTATTACTTTACCAAATCCAGAGCTTTTTATTGCAATGTATGTAAAAAAAGAAGCACTGTTAAGTTCACAGATAGAGGGCACACAAGCATCTTTAGAAGGTGTACTTGAATTTGAAGCTAATTTAGTGCCTGATGAAAGCATAGATGATATAAAAGAAGTTATTAACTATGTAAATGCGTTAAACTATGGCATTGAACGATTAAAAACATTGCCTATGTCATTAAGATTAATTAAAGAAATTCATAAAATTTTATTAACGGGTGCCAGGGGAGCAACAAAAGAACCTGGCGAATTTAGAAAAAGTCAGAACTGGATTGGACCAGCTGGGGCCACTTTAAATGAGGCAACCTTTGTTCCACCTCCACCACATATGGTTCTTGATTTAATGGGTGACTTGGAGAAATTTATCTATCAAGAAGATAATATGCCACATTTAATAAAGATAGCCCTGATACACAATCAATTTGAAATAATACATCCATTTTTAGATGGTAACGGTAGGGTTGGCAGACTGCTTATCACATTGTATCTATATTGGAAGGATTTGTTAACTCAGCCACTTTTATATCTGAGCTTTTATTTAAAAAAACATAGAGAAAAATATTATGATCTACTTATGAAGAGTAGAACTGAAGGGTTACTAGACGAATGGATAGCTTTTTTCCTTCAAGGTGTATATGAAACATCAATTGAAGCAATAGATACAGCTAAAAAGATAATAGAGCTAAAAGAGAAAATACTAAATAAACTGTATGAAGATTCTATTTCTAGCATTTATGCAGTTAAATTTTTAGATATATTATTTAAAGAACCTTTAATTGATATAAATACTGTTATTTCACAATTAAAAATTCATAAAGATACTGCAAATGAGCTTATAAAAAAATTTAACAAAATAGGTATTTTGCGTGAAATAACTGGTAAGCAAAGATATAGAAAATATATATTTACAGATTACCTTATGATTATTAAAAAAGGGACGGAATTAATAGATAACTAGTATTTCTCTAACAAATCAGGATTATCAGTTGGCCGAATAAGGTGTCAGGTATTTACTTTTTACCTAAAGGGTGAAAATTTTTAAAGAAATGATATTCCTTTTTATGCAATTATTATAAGGGGGTTCTAAAGGGGTTACCCCTTTATGTTCTGCTTTTTCTTTTCAAAGCATTCTTTTAAATGCCTTGATAAATAGATATTGAGCTTTTATAATATAAAATAAAAGAATAAATTTACACATCTAAACAATATGATGAAGAATAAACCAAATATTAAAATACCAAAAGAAAGTATATCTAATTTTTGTAGAAAAAATCATATTAAAAAACTATCTTTTTTTGGTTCTATTTTACGTGATGATTTCAATACGAATAGTGATATCGATATCCTTGTTGAATTTGATCCTATGTATGTACCTAGCTTATTTGATCTAATTAAAATGGAAGAAGAAATCTCTACCATGCTTAGTGGCCATAAAGTTGATTTAAGAACTCCTCAAGACTTAAGCCGATACTTTCGTAATGATGTATTAGCATCGGCAGAAGAGTTGTATGCCGAAAAATGATTTGATCAGAGTCTATCATATGCTGGATGCATCTCGTGAAGTTTTGAAATTTACTATTGGAAAAACCAGGCATGATTTAGATAATGATAGAATGTTAAACCTATCACTTGTCCATTTGTTAGAAATTATTGGTGAAGCTGCAGTTGGTGTATCTCCAGAGTTTTGCAAAAAATATCCTAAGGT
>DHGE01000032.1 GCA_002402635.1 Deferribacterales bacterium UBA4806 | reverse complement strand
ATTTAAACATTAATTTTGTTGACAACTGTATGATTAAAAGATAGAAAGAAAGTATGAAGAATAAAAAAGCTTTGATAATATTTCTTTTAATTTTATCCATTCAGTTAGTATCGATTTATCCACTTTATGCATATAGAGAATTTGTGGGTACAAATGTAAACAATTTTAGCAATGAAAAAGAGGAATTAGTTTTTTTTATAGACAATTTTGAAAAAGTTTTTTTAGACTATTGTGATATATTAAGAGAAAATGGAATAAATGTAAATTATCCTAAAATACAACATCAATTCGGAAATTTTAAAGATATTTTACAAACAAGTGAACCAGGTGATAATATTTTCAATTATATCGTAAACACACTTTCTTCAGTTATTTCCAACCCTCTCACAGGTGCAGTCGCTGGGGCTATTTCAGGCCCTGTTTTAGGTGTAATTTTTGGTAGTGGTATTGTTTTGGCATTTGATGGAGGGTTATCTTTCATAGAAATAATTGCCCTTACTTTTGCTGGTGCATTGATAACAGGAATTTTGGGTGCAGGTATAGGCGGTTTATTAGGTATTGGAATAGGCGCCATATTTATGTTAGGTGGAGCTCTTTCGTTTGGTATTATTGGTGCATTAGTTGGGATTATTGCAGGGTTGCTTTTTGGAATAATATTATTACCATTATTGCCTATAATTATTATTATTTCCTTAATAATTTTTGGAATTTTAGGTTTACTTATTGGTGCAACTTCAATAGGTTTATTAAGTTTGACACTACTATTACCAACTGGAGCATTTATTGGTGGTATTGTTGGTGGTGCGGCAGGTGCAGCCGTTGGAGTGATTGGAGGTCTTGGGATTACTTTAATTGAGCAGTTATTATTTATACCAATATTATTATTACTTGCTGCAATTGGTGCAGTTATAGGCTTTTTCATAGGACCTCCTATTGGAGCATTACTAGGTTTTATTTTACCAAATAGGCAATCTACATCTGGAACAAATCTGAGTGCGCAAAGGTCTAGTAATCAACCTGTTTCCTCTGGTTTAGGCATTCCACCAAACATAGACAATTTAACACCAACGACACCAGTGCTTCCATCACTTAATTATTCGCCTTTCACAACACAAGCAAAACTTTTAACATTTTTAAAATACACAGAAAAAACATTTTATTCTAATGACAGGAAAATATTTACAGATTTAAAAGGAACCCTTAAACCTATACTTGAAAATTACAATAAAGTATTTGGTAAAAATATAACAAAAAATATAACAGATAAAATTTCTAATATTTTGAACAATGCTGACCTTACAACACCAGATGGCATCAATGAGGCTACAGCAAAAATATTGCATTTAATACCTGATACGCAAAATAATTATTAAACAACCTTCTCAAAATCTGTGTTGATACTGCAATTATTGAATTTTTTATTTTATAAATTATATTAATATTAAAATTAACAATGATTTTGATAAGGAGGCTTTATGATTGAAGTTATTGGTCTTCCTAAGTTTGAGGCATTATTCAGAAAAGTTGCTTCTTTAGATGTAGATAAGCAGGATATAAAAAGAATGAATGAATTAATTAATCAAAAGATCATTGATCTTATCGTCGTAGCTGAAGGAGTAGCAAAAGCTAATGGGAGAGATATCATCCAATATCATGACTTATCAATAACTAAAGGTATTCAAGAACATATGAATGAATTTAAAAAATATGATTATCATTTAGATTTGACCCCTTCTTTAGAAAGAATCACAGCAATTCCACAGATGAATTTAGCATGTTCTAAAGAAGTAGAAGAAGAGTTATCGATTCTTGCAGGAGCTTTAATAATTATGATGGCAAAGATCTTTAAAGTTATTGATCCAGATTTAAAAAATCCAGTAACTGAAGACTGGGAAAAAGTTAAAAAAATATTTGATATTATTCTTTAATAAAAAAATATAATCTGATTAGCCTGTAAGATTGTGCTGTTCTAATATATTTATATTTAGTATAGTTTTAAGGGTGGTTTATTGTATTTTTTTCTTATTCTATTTATTGAATTATAAATTTTTTTGTTTTTAATAAGTTTTTTTTCTAAATTATATTTTCCAGGAAAGTTTAGCATCATAAAACCAATAAACAAGAATAGTAAACCCTGGCCTGGAGTAAAAATCATAATAAAACCTATTAAGCTAAGAACCAATCCAAATAAATTTTTAATTATACGTGTAAAAAGATAAATAATACCTTTTTTACGAACTCTTCTTTTAGATATAAAATAATTCTCTGGTATATTCACAATAACATATGGAATTATAAATATACTTAATACTAATGAAATCATTGACACAGATGTTAAAATAATAATGACTCTTTCATCTGTTATAAAATTTAATAATAATTGAATTATATATTTTATATTTTCTAACATACTTTTATACTCTGTCTTTTAGTAAGCTAATATTCTATAAGCTAAGAAAGATAGCATATTAATAAATAAAAAGTAATAATAAAAATTGTAAATTGAGATAATAGGATTGTATTATTATTATTACAGTTTTATAATAATTTAGAATAATAGCAATTTTAATAATTATGATTGCATACAACTCAGTTACTAAAATATATAAACATAAGAACCTCAGCACAATAGCACTTAATAATGTATCTTTTGCTATTAATAAAAGTAGTATAGTAGT
>DHGE01000170.1 GCA_002402635.1 Deferribacterales bacterium UBA4806 | reverse complement strand
TTTTACCGACTTTATCTAAAGGTGCAAAAAATTTTATTACATCTTTTTTATTATTACATATAAAATTTGAATATCCATCTAACATATAAAAACTTTTAATCTCATTAATTGATATATCCTGTAAAATTTCAAATTCCCTAACACTATTAAAAATATTAGAAACACCATTATATAAAAGCCTATGTAACCTAAGGAATTTTTCTTTAACTGGGATTTCTAAAAGATTACTTAATAGGCTTAATACATCTTTACCTGCGTCATTAAAGATATCAGGATAAATAGCAATCAACAATCTGCCTCCAATGTTTAATAATTGATAAACATTTTGGATAGATTCATATAGAGGATTCAAATTTGTAACTCCACCTAGGGATATTATAAAATCAAATTTTATATGTGCAATTGTTCCAAATGATACATAATTAGAATTTATTACAAACATTGAGTTATTAAAGGTAATATTTTTATTATCAAAAATATAGACCCTTTGAAAATTTTTTTTATCTACTAGATACTTTGCAGTAATACCATTATTAAATGATAAATCACATGCTATTTTATTATACCCTACAGGGATATTTAAACCATCAAACAACTTAAGATATGTTAGATATGTACTTTCAACATCAATATAATTCATTTCAGTTTATTCAATTTACTTTTAATAATAATTATAATAATATTATACAATAATAGCGTAATTTACAACATAATTATGAGCATTGCTGATATTGACTATATATTAAACTTAATTAAAGACGATCTGGCCAATATTGAAACTGAGCTTTATAGGTATCTTGACTCAGAAGTTGATATGGCAAATGAAGTTGCATCTTATACTCTCAAAAGTGGTGGAAAACGTTTAAGGCCTATTCTACTGGTTTTATCAACACATCTCCTAGATTATCATAGTAACAGATTGTATAAGATTGCTTCTGTTATTGAATATATACACACCGCAACATTGTTACACGATGATATAATTGATGGAGCTAAATATAGAAGAGGACAAATAAGTGCTAATAAAAAATTTGGTAACGATATTGTAGTTCTATGTGGTGATTTTTTATATTCAAGAGCATTTATAAATCTTGTTGAAGACGGGAATAGTGAAATACAAATGATTCTTGCTAACGCTGCAAAAACAATGAGTGAAGGTGAAATTTATCAACTTATAAAAACCGCAGAATTTAACATAACTATAGAAAACTATTTAAAAATTATTCACTCAAAAACAGCTATTTTAATGTCAGCTTGTTGTGAAATAGCTGCAGTTTTATCCAATAAATTCGACATGAGAAGTAATCTAAAAAAATTAGGAGAATATATTGGTATAATTTTTCAGGTTAATGACGACATACTAGATTATTTAGGTAATAAAAATAAAACAGGTAAAAAATTAGGTACAGATTTGAAAGAAGGCAAAATGACATTACCTCTTATATTGTTGAGAGAATCTTCAAATGAAAAAGATTTACAAATATTTAAAAATATTTTTTTTAAAAATAACATTAACAAAAATGACTTTAATGTAATACTTGAACTTTTAATGAAATATAAAATTAAAGAAAAAGCATATAATTTTCTTTCAGACTATAAACTACAGTGCAACAATCTATTAAAGGAATTGCCCAAAAATATTTATAATGATTGTTTAAAATATATAGTATATTATGCAGGGAACAGAGAAAATTAATGTTAAAAGAAGCACTTTTTTATAAGAAATTAGAAAATGATGTAGTTCAATGTCAATTATGTCCGCATTTTTGTAAAATTTCACCAAACAAAAGCGGGATATGTCTCATAAGAAAAAATCTTCAAGGAAGACTGTATCTTTCTGCTTATGGTGAAATTTCCTCAATAGGAATGGACCCCATAGAAAAAAAACCTCTATATCATTACTACCCTGGTTCATATATATTATCTATTGGGACAAATGGATGTAATTTGAAGTGTCCATTTTGTCAGAACTGGCAAATTAGTACTGAAGAGACTTCAAGAGACACTATAACAATAGACAAAATAATTAACCTTGCAAAACAACATAAAAGTATAGGTATTGCTTATACATATAATGAACCATTAATCTGGTATGAATTTGTTATAGATACTTCAAAAGAAGCACATAAAAATAAACTTAAAAATATATTAGTTACAAATGGAAATATAAACAAAGAGCCTCTTGACAGATTAATACCCCATATTGATGCGACGAATGTCGATTTAAAAGGTTTTACCGACGATTTCTATAAATGGGTAAAAGGAAATTTACAGAGTACTCTTAATTTTATAGAAACTGTTTTTAAAAATAACATACATGTTGAGATAACAAATTTAATAATACCACAAAAAAATGACGATGAAACTACGTTTAGAGAAATGTGCAAATGGATTGGAAGTCTTTCAAAAAACATACCACTTCATTTATCTAGATATTTTCCAAATTATAGATTAGATATTCCTCAAACTCCTGCTGATACATTAAAGAATTTCTACAACATAGCTAAAGATCACTTAAATTTCGTTTATGTAGGCAATATATTTATTAATGGTACAAACACAACTAATTGTCCAAATTGCAATACTTTGCTCATAGATAGACAAGGATATTCTACAAAAGTACTTATCATTGATAGCAAATGTCCCAAATGTGGAAATCATCTGAATATTCAACTATAATATTTCCTTTATCTTATATACTATTGTAAAACTATTGATATTATTTATTATTGACACTAAAAATAATAATGATATCTTTGGGAAATTAATGTGGAATGTTACTTTGTTTTAGATTGGCAAAAAGACAATTAAGAGGTTGCTATGTATGTAGTTGCCTGTATAAAGCAGGTCCCAGATACAACACAGGTTCAAATTGATCCTGTAACAAATACACTTAAAAGAGAAGGAGTTCCATTTATTGTAAATCCATTTGATACTCACGCAATCGAGGAAAGTCTGAGATTAAAGGATCGATTTGGTTTTCGCGTTGCAGCTATTACAATGGGACCTCCAAATGCTGAGTATGCATTAAGAAAAGCTATATCCATGGGAGTTGACGAAGTTATTTTACTTTCCGATAGAGCTTTTGGTGGAGCTGACACTTTAGCTACTAGTAAAGTTTTAACTGAAGCAATATTAAAGTTATCAACAAAAGATGAAGTCCCATTAATTATATGTGGAAGACAAACAATAGATGGTGATACGGCTCAAGTAGGACCAGGTATTGCTACAAGGTTAAACTATAGCCAACTTACTTTAGTAGATAGAATCGAGCATATTGACATCGAAAATAGAAAAATTATTGTTAGGCGTAAACTTGAGGGTAGATATGAAATTGTTGAATCTATATTACCATCTTTACTCACCGTGGTTAGAGAAATAAATAAGCCAAGATATCCAAAAGTACCTTCAAGATTGTTAGCTGATGAATCTGAAATTCCAATATGGGATAATAAATTTCTTAAATTGGACGAGCAAACAATTGGGTTAAAAGGCTCTCCGACAAGGGTCGTAAAAATTTTCTCACCAGAGCGTGAAAAAGGAGAAATAATAGGTGATGGATTAAAAGATCCTGAAGGTGCAGCAAAATTGTTAATAGAAAAGTTATTAAGTAAAGAGCTTTTGCCTTTTTAAAATTATTAGAACTTATCAATTAAAATGTTTAAATGAAAATAAAATTTAAATGTAATTACTTTTAGAGGGGTTGATTTAAGCTATGGAAGATCAAAAAAACATAAAAAGACCGCGAGGCAAGATACATTTAATAGAAGGTAAATGTATTGCATGTGGTGCAAGGTGTCAAATGGTTTGTCCAGCTGACGCTATCGAAATGAATGAAAAAGGCGAACCAATTATAGATATAAAAAAATGTACAACCTGTATGAAATGTGTCAAAACTTGTCCAGCTAGTGCACTTGAAAGGTTTTATACGCCAGAAGAAGAAAAGATCCTTGAAGAAATAAAAAAACAGAAAGGATCTATCTTACAAGAACCTTTTAAAGAAGAGGTTGATGTAAAAGAATTAGAATTAAAAAAAATGTTAGAAAAGTATAAGGGCGTATGGGTATATATAGAACATCAGGAAGGGCAAGTGGCAAAAGTTTCTTGGGAATTAATTGGAACAGCTTCTAACCTAGCTAAGGAATTAAATGTTGAAATTTCAGCTATTATTATAGGCCATAAGATTGAACATTTGTGTCAAGAAGCCTTCAATTATGGTGCAAATAATGCTTACATAATTGATGATCCCATATTTCAATATTATCGTACCAAACCTTATTTAAAAGCAGTTTGTTACCTTATTAGGAAATATAAGCCTGAAATAGTTCTAATGGGTGCAACAGGATTAGGGAGAGATTTGGCTGGAGCTGTTGCAACAGAGCTACAGGCTGGTCTCACTGCAGATTGTACTGGATTATCAATCGATGAAAATAGAAATCTTTTACAAACACGCCCTGCCTTCGGCGGAAACATAATGGCAACTATTATTTGCGACAGAACAAGACCTCAGATGGCCACAGTTAGACCCCATGTTATGCCATTACCAAATTATATTCATGATAGAACTGGAAAAATAATAAGAGAAGATATTGAATTAGAGAAGTCCGATCTAATAACCAAGATCGTTGAGATTATTAGTAATAAAGATGCAAAGGATGTGGATATTGCAGGAGCAGAATTTATTATATCTGGTGGCAGAGGCATGTTAGCTAAGGAAAATTTTGCCATATTAGAAGAACTAGCTAAGGAATTAGGGGGTGTTGTTGGCTCCTCAAGGAGTGCAGTTGATGCCGGGTGGATGCCATATGAGAGGCAAGTGGGGCAAACGGGAAAAACAGTTAGACCAAAAATTTATATAGCCTGTGGTATCTCTGGAGCTATTCAGCATCTTGTAGGTATGCAAAATTCAGATATCATAATAGCTATCAATAGAGATAAAGACGCACCTATATTTGAAGTAGCAACATATGGAATAGTGGGAGATTTGTTTGAAGTTGTACCAGCCCTTACAAAGCAAATAAGAGCAATTAAAGAAAAGAAAAATACAGTTAAAATATAATTTATAGATTATAGAATTAATTAAGATTTTTATGGAGAATTAGATGACAGCTCAAAATGTTTTCTTTGGAATTATAGTTATTGCATCGTTAATATTCTTTTCATGGAGCTGCTATAAACGTTTTAACTTAGTCACTCTAGGTAAACCTGAAAATCGCTTCCAAAATGTTTGGAAACGATTAATGGGTGTATTAGTTTACGTTTTTGCACAAAAAAGAGTAATAAATAAGCCCTTTGGCTTTAATCATTTTTTCCTGTTCTGGTCTTTTATGATCCTTTTATTAGCTAATACTGAATTTTTAATAAATGGCATATTCCCAAATATCAGTTTTGCACTGCTAGGAAAACCTTTGAATCATGGATTGCTTTTTTTATTTGACATTGTATCCTTTATAGCCTTAATTTGTGTTTTAAATGCCTTTATAAGGCGTTTATTTTTTACTCCATCATACTTAGAAACTCCTTATGTGAAAGCAAAAAGTTTTGATGCTTTACTTATATTGTCTTTAATAGGAATATTGATGCTAGCTTATTTTGGCATTCATGGTGCAGAAATTATATTAACTGATATAAATCTACATACATACATGCCTTTCTCTAATATTACATCAAAAATATTTGCAAATTTTTCTATACCAACTATTGAGAATATTTCTCAAGTTAGCTGGTGGGTACATGCTATAGTATTGTTAACTTTCCTTAATTATCTCCCCTATAGTAAACATATGCATATCCTGGCAGCTATCCCAAATTGTTATTTTAGAAATCTTGAAAAACCTAATACTCAACCTAGAGAAATTTTTAAAAAGGGGATGCAATATGGTGTTTCAAAGGTACAAGACTTTACCTGGAAGGATTTGTTAGATGGTTATGCATGTACAGAATGTGGTAGATGCCAAGATGCCTGTCCTGCATATAATACCGATAAACCATTGAATCCACGTCAAGTTATTCACGATATGAAGATCAATTTACTTGAAAATGGAAAATATATAAAAAAACAAGAGAATCCAAAAGTTCCACTTATTAGCAACATCGGCGAAGGCAGTATTTCTGAGGATGCAATCTGGTCGTGCACAACTTGTGGAGCATGTTTAGATATTTGCCCAGAGTTAATAGAACACATGCCTAAAATAATTAAAATGCGTAGGTTTCTAGTTGAAATGGAATCAAAATTTCCTGAAGAATTATTAAACCTTTTTGAAAATATAGAACAAAGAAGTAATCCCTGGGGAATAGCTCCTGCAGATCGAGTTAAATGGGCTTCCTATATGAATGTAGAAGAATTTAATGCAGACAAAAATGAATATCTTTTTTATGTTGGTTGCGCTGGCTCTTTTGATTCAAGAAACAAACAAGTAACACTAGCTATTGCTCAATTATTAAATACTTCTGGGATTTCATGGGGTATTCTAGGGAAAGAGGAAAAGTGTTGTGGAGACAGTTTAAGACGTTTAGGGAATGAATATGTTTTTGATAAGATAGCCCAAGAAAATGTAACTCTTTTAAAAAATAAAGGGGTCAAGAAGATTATCACTCAATGCCCACACTGTTATAATACATTAAAAAATGATTACAAACAATTTGGACTTGATGTCCAAGTAATTCATCATAGTGAATTAATAAATAAATTACTTGATACCAAAAAGATCAATATAAAACATCCGGCTGACAATTTAGGTAATATGGTATATCATGATTCCTGCTATCTTGGAAGACATAATGATATATATGAAGCACCAAGAAATGTAATTGAACTATCGACTGGTAATAAACCTATTGAGATGAATAGAAATAAAAACAATTCATTCTGTTGTGGAGCTGGTGGAGGTCGTATGTGGATGGAAGAAAATTTAGGCGTTAGAATGAATATTACAAGAGTAAAAGAAGCAGTAGACAAAAATCCTAAAACAATAGGCGTTGCCTGCCCATATTGCTTAACTATGTTTGAAGATGGGCTAAAAGATTTGAAATTAAATAATATTTATGTAAAAGATATTGCAGAAGTGGTAGCTGAAACTTTAAGAACTGATAATTGATCTAATAATTACTGACCTACAAGTTTTTTGAAAGTTTCTTCAAAAACATTTAAATCTTTTTCAGAGTATAAACATATTATTATATTCTGTAAAACGCCGTTATCTTTTTTTATAAAATCAAGAATTGCTTTTATTATTATTTCAGAAGCCTCTTCTAAAGGATAACCAAAAATGCCAGTAGAAATTGCTGGCATCGCAATTGAAGTTATTTTTTTCTCTTTAGCTCTTTTTAATGCATTAAATACTGCCATAGCTAAATATTTTTCTGGTTCAGGATCAATATTATAACGAGGTCCAACAGCATGTATTACATATTTTGCTTTAAGATTACCGCCACTTGTAATTACAGCCTCACCTAAAGGGCAATATTTTAATTCATCACATTCCTTTTGTATTTTATAACCACCTTTCTCTCTTATTCTTCCAGCAACTCCACCTCCAAGCAACAAAGAAGTATTTGCAGGATTAACTATAGCAATTGTTTCAATATCTGTAATATCACCCTTTATCAATTTTACTAAAACACCATTTATATATTTTTCCATTCAGCTCCTTTAAGTAAAATTAAATATTTTAATATCTATTATTATTTATTCTATAATGAAGGATCCTAAAGTTTTCTTCCTTTTTAAAGAATTTTCAATTATTTCCATGGCAACTTCAAGCTTAATTTTTATTTTAAAATATCTGACCAAATCATCAAACTCTACTGGTTTATATTCTTTTAACATTTCTAACATAGCCTTAACCTTCTCTTTAGCATTTAATAAAACCCTATGATTTCTTATAATACTAATTGAAGTATCTACGGTTTTTTTTAATTCTATATTAACTTCGTCTAATATTTTATTATTTTTAACTCTATTATTTTCTGAAAAAAGAATAAAATTTTTTATATTGTCCATATCAATTACAAATGTATCAATGGTCTTACCTTTTGCATATTCTCCAGCATTAAGGCCTGCAATTTCACCAAAGGTAGCAGCCTCTAATAAAGCATTACCTGCTAACCTGTTTGCACCATGTACTCCACTTGTAACTTCTCCTGCAGCATATACACCTTCCTTATTAGTTTCTGCATGTTTATTAATTTTTATGCCACCCATCATAAAATGAGCAGAAGGTTTTACTTTGATTTTTTTATGAATTTTTAATACGTTGAAGTTTGGAATTAGTGAGCTTAAAATAGGAATATTTGCTTTGGAGAAATCAACATAAATATTCCCACTTGAATTTCTCATTTCCTTATATATAGACATAGACATAACATCTCTTTCAGCATTATAGTTCCTGTTTGTATATTTACTAATAAATTCCTTGCCTTCCTCATTAATGAGAGTTGCACCTAGTGAAAAAATTGTTGTTGGTAAAATATATCTAGGGTAATCTACAAGTGCTAAAGGATGAAATTGAATAAACTCCATATTGTTAAAAGTAATTCCGGCATGTTTAGCTAAATAAACTCCAGAACCATCAGCATCAAGCGTGTTTGTTGAATTATTATAAAGGCTACAGCATCCGCCAGTGGCTATTATTATAGCATTAGAATATATTAACTTGATATTTTTCTTAACAATGTCAAGAGATATACAATATTTCCTATTACCTTCACAATATAGAGAAACTACAAACATATTATCACAAATATGAATGTTACTTTTTTGATTAATTATATTCATTAAATTTTTTGTAATAGTTAAACCGTTCAGCCTAAATCTGCTATTATGTTTATCTAAAATAGATATATATCTTTTTTTGGAATGTCCTGGGGCTTCTAATAATACATATTTATCATCGCTTTTATAAAAAGGAACACCAAAGTTATCTAAAGTTTTTATAGTTCTTTCTCCTCTCTCAACCATCGTCTTAACAAGACCTTCATCGTTTATTTTATACCCAGCCTTCATGGTGTCTATCATGTGAATATATGGCATATCACCTTCTTCATTTCCTTGAATTACTGCAGCAAAGCCACCCTTACTTATAGATGTATTACCAGAATATCCAACTTTACTTCTTGATAATAAAGTTATATCGATATCAAATTTTGATGCTTCAATAGCAGCACTTAAACCAGCAAGACCTCCACCAATAATTAATAAATGTGACTTAACTATTTCAATTTCCAAATTATTTCCCTGTAAATTTATATCATATTATACTAAATAGTAAAAGTGCATTTTATTTATTGACAATATAGAGATAATGTTTTATTCTAATAAAAATATAAATCATGGCAATTAAAATAGCTTGTCTACAATACTCTGTAATTAATGCTAATATATTAGCTAATGAAGAAATATATTTAAGAAAAATAAATGATTTAAAAGGACAAAATATAGATTTTATTGTATTGCCAGAAATGTGCTTTTCTGGGTTTGATTATGTTAATTTAAAAGAACATAGTAATAAAACTACATTCATTATGAAAAAAATTGCCAGCTTTATTGATGATAATACATTTGTTTTTGTATCTCTTCCAGAAAATATTGATGGTAAAATATTTAATACGGTCTTTATCATATCCTCACAGGGTGTTACTGGGAAATATAGCAAGAATATGTTATTTACAACTGTAAATGAACACATCTATTTTGCTTCCAGTAAACAAGTAAATACATTCTATTTAAATGGCATAAATATAACCACTTTTTTATGTTACGAAATACGTTTCCCAGAACTTATCAGAATGGTTACCTATAATAATGACATTCAAATAATTATAATACCTGCAATATGGCCACATTCAAAAATTGATCACTGGATTACACTTTTGAAAGCAAGAGCAATTGAAAACCATTGTTTTGTAGTGGGATGCAATGCCAGTTATGTTGTATCAAAAAATAAACATATAGACTGTGGAACTTCTATTATCATTGATCCATGGGGTAAAATTATGTCTCGAATAGAAAAAGATAATACCTTAACTGTAGAATTAAATATGGACTTAGTAGAAAAAGCAAAAGAACTGGTTCCTTCATTAGAACAGGCAAAAAATTATTTTAATATAACATTTTTATAAATTCATTGGAGGTTATGATGTCAGAGTTAGAAAAAAGAATCAGGAATAAGAGTTTGCTATCAAAAATAGCAAAGCCGGAAGATACACTGCAGTATTTCAAAGAAACAGAAAAAAGAACGTTAAATTTAGGCTGGTCGGGCTTTACACCTGTAGGATATCCTAAGGTGGTGCCAATAATGTTGGCAGACTATGTAGAAAAAAATAATTTACAGGGAAAATGGAAATTTAATCTATTTATTGGTGCTTCAGTGGGAGCTGAAACTGAAGATAGATGGGCAACACTTGATATGATTGACAGACGGTGGCCCTATCAGACAGGTAAAAACATAGCTAAAGCTATTAATTCTGGTAAAATTAGATTCGGAGATAAACATCTCTCAATGTTTCCTATGGATTTAAAATATGGATTTTATACAAAAGATAATGGAGGAAAATTAGATATTGCAATAATTGAGGCTTCAGCCATAACAGAAGATGGCCATATAGTTTTGGCAGGTTCAGTCGGAACAGCCCCAGAAATTATATATTTAGCAGATAAGATTATTGTAGAAATAAACACAGGTTCCCCAAGCTTTGAAGGAATGCATGATATAGACTATTGCAGGATACCACCATATAAAAAGGTTTTACCCATAACAGATTGCAGGCAGCGCATAGGTACTCCATGGGTACCAACTGATTTTCACAAAATTGTAGCAATTGTAGAATCGAAGTTGCCTGATAATGGAAGACCTTTAAGGGGAACAGATGAATTATCCCAAAAAATTGCAGATAATATTATGCATTTTTTCCTTGATGAGATAAAAGCAAAAAGATTACCAGAGAATTTACTACCATTACAATCAGGGGTTGGAAGTATTGCTAATGCTGTTGTCGGTGGATTAGTTGATTCTCCGTTTAAGAATCTTTTTGTATGGACTGAAGTATTTCAGGACAGTTTTATACCTTTCTTAAAGTCAGGCAAATGCAAATACGTTAGTTGCACATCTCTTTCTCTTTCTTCTGAAGGATTTAAGGACTGGTGGGAAAATTACGAAAACTTCAAGGAATTTGTTATTTTACGACCACAATATATAACTAATAATCCAGAAGTTATCAGAAGATTAGGCGTTATCGGCATGAACACACCTGTTGAAGTTGACATCTATGGTCATGGTAATTCGACATGTGTTATGGGTTCTCGTATGTTAAATGGTATTGGGGGATCGGGAGATTTTGAACGAAATTCATATATTTCAATGTTGCATACTCCTTCTGTTAGACCCAGTAAAACTGATGAGTTAGGGATTTCCTGTGTTGTCCCCAAATGCTCACACATTGATCATACAGAACACGATGTAGATGTTATCGTAACCGAACAGGGTTTAGCTGACTTAAGAGGGCTTTCACCAAAAGAAAGAGCCCGTGAGGTAATTAAAAAATGTGCCCATCCTGCCTATAAAGATTATCTAATGGAATATCTAGAGAAAGCTGAAAAGAAAACAGGTTATGCCCATGAACCACAAATACTATCAGAATGCTTTAAAATATATGAAAGCCTTGAAGAAAATGGTACAATGAGATTTTGGAATAAATAAATAATTTGCCCTTATGGGCAAATTATTTATTTATTATATTATATCTGTACAAATTTTATTTAATTTATTATCAAATGAAAAAATATGGATCTATATCAATTTTACATTTCATGTTACCTTTTTTAATTTTTAAATAAGTACTCTTAATAAGGCTGATGCTTTCCTTTAAAGCTTTTTCTTCAAAAGATTTAATTAAGAAATTATATCGAAAGTAATTTCTCAGAACAAATACTGGTGCTGCAGATGGCCCTATCACTTCTATCCCCTCTATTTTTTTTAATTCTTCAGCAAGATATTGTATGCTTTCTGACAACCCAATATTTTTATTTGAAGACAAGATCACTCTAACTAACCTCACAAATGGTGGATATCTATAGGCTTTTCTTCTTTTTATTTCATAGTTATAAAAGGATTCTTTCCCTTCCTTTAAAAATTTAAAAAGTATCAACTCATTATCATAACTTTGAATATAAAAATTTTCTGCACTACTAAAACTATCTATATGTCCAACAAATTTAAACAATAATTTCATTGTTTTTTCATAAATTCTAAAATCTGGCAGACTCAGCAGATCATCAATACCCAATATTGCACCTGTGCTAACCAACAAATTCTTAAATCTTCGCAATATAACGAAAGTACCCAATAAAATATCATACTCACCCTTAATAATTTTATCAGACATTTCAAAATCTTTAGTATCATCTCTTAGATCATCGCTATCTATTTTTATAATTTTTTTATTAAATAATTTATTCAGTATTTCTTCTATATGCTCTAATCCAAATCCTAAATCAAAAAAATCTTTCTCTCCACAGCTTTTACATATTAAATCTATAGTTGAGCCACAATAATTACACTTGCAATAATTTTTACTTTTATAATATGTAGCTTGGATATAACACCTATCACACATTAGTTTTTCACCACAATGTAAGCAAACCAAATGTTTTGAAAAACCCTTTTTATTTGAAATAATAACAGATTTACAATTATTCTTAATATTATTATATAATACATCATAGAGCTCCGTACTAAGTATGTTGGAAATTGCATCACTACTTTTCATATCTATAACTTTTATTGCATTCTCCTTCACTTTAGGATGCTTATCACAGTATATATAATTATATACACCCTCCTTAGCTAAGTATAAGCTTTCCGTTGAAGGCATTGATGATCCTAATATAAGAGGCACATTTAAAATTTTAGCATAAATAATCGCAACGTTTCTAAACTGTAAACATGGAGATTCTTCCTGCTTATAAAATTCATCCTCTTCATTTTCTAAAATAATTAGACCTTCAGACCTTCCTGGTATACCTAAAATACTTCTAGTACCTATTAAAACCTTTAACTCCCCTTCATTATAAAGATTTATATACATTTTCTTAAAAGATAATTTTCTGCTACTATAAAAGGCTTCAACTCTACAAGATAAAACTTCTGACACTTTATGAACAAAATATTCACATAAACTCTGATCAGAGCATATTATTTTAATTTGTTTTCCTTCAAACAAATAATGGTTAATTATATAAAGATAATGCTCTATTCTCTCATCAATATTGTTATTTTCATATAAATTAACTAAATCTCCTTTTTTCAGAGCTCTAAATAATATTTTATCATTATTAATTTCTAATGTTTTTGATAAGTATGGATTTTTTGAGTAAAATTTATTTATTATTTCCTTACTTTTTCTCCCTTTAGAAAAATTTGACATTAACAATTTTTTGTTAAAAAGTGCCTCTAAAGCCTCACCCAAAGAACAATAATAGCTATTTGATATATTTTCAATTAACTGCAAATACTTGCTATTAAAAAAAGGTTTTTCAAGGTCTATTATAGTTATTATATTTTTACATTCATACTGAGGATCATCAACTAATTTATATATTACAGCTGGCGTCACTCCCCCTTTTATATCGACAAGAACTCTCGTGCCACATTCTAATAAATTTTCAAATTGATATGTAAAAAGCCTGTCTACAGGTCTCGGAATTATAACATCATAAAAATACACAAAAATGCTCTTATTAGTTTAATAGTTATTGAAATTTCATTATGAATTCATAATAATACAAAAATAAATAATTACAAAGGTGAAAAGATGGTAGAAAAAACAATCCCTTTTACTAAAAATTTTATTGAAAAAATAATTTCTAAATATCCTACTCCATTTCACATTTATGATGAAAAAGGCATTAGGAACACAGCAAAAAAATTAAATAGTGCCTTTTCATGGAACAAGGGATTTAAAGAGTATTTTGCAGTTAAAGCTTTACCCAACCCTTATATTTTAAAAATTTTAAAAGAAGAAAACTTTGGGACAGACTGCTCAAGCTTACCAGAATTAATATTAAGTGAAAAAGTAGAAATAACTGGAGAAAACATCATGTTTACATCAAACGATACTCCATATAATGAATTTAAAAAAGCATATAAATTGGGAGCTATAATAAATTTAGACGATATTACACACATTGAAATACTTGAAAAAGAGGCAGGTATTCCTAATATAATTTCATTTAGATATAATCCGGGATCTATAAAAACTGGAAATGCAATTATTGGCAAACCAGAGGAATCAAAATATGGTTTAACTAAGAAACAGATGTTTGAAGCATACAAAATAATGAAGGAAAAAAATGTAAAAAGATTTGGTATTCATACAATGGTTGCCTCCAACGAACTAAATCCTGATTATTTTATTGAAACTGCAGATATGTTAATTGACTTAATCATTGAAATTTACAGAGAATTAAAAATTAAATTTGAATTTATGAATATTGGTGGAGGTATAGGTATTCCCTATAAGCCAGAAGATAATGAAGTAGATATTGAATATGTTTCTCAAAATATAGAAAAAATATACAATAAAAAGATTAAAAACTCTCCTTTAGATTCACTGAAAATTTATATGGAAAATGGAAGGATGATCACAGGTCCCCATGGATATCTTATAACAAAGGTTATACACAAAAAAAATACATATAGAAATTATATTGGTGTTGACGCTAATATGGCCAATTTGATGAGGCCTGCAATTTATGGGGCTTACCATCACATAACAGTTTTAGGCAAAGAAAAACTTCCATGTGATAATGTTTATGACGTCGTTGGTTCTCTCTGCGAAAATAATGATAAATTTGCTATAAATAGAAAACTCCCTGAAATTGAAATTGGAGATATTCTCGTCATTCATGACACAGGTGCCCATGGGCATGCAATGGGATTTAATTATAATGGCAAATTAAGATCTGCTGAGTTGCTATTAAAAGAAAATGGTGATGTCCAGCTTATCAGAAGAGCAGAAACAATTGAAGACTATTTTGCTACACTCGATTTTAGTAATTTATAAATGAGATTGTAATTTTCACTTTATACATTTACTATAAATTATTATAATATTTATTCTAAAGGATAGCAATAAATGAAAACTTTACATATTCTGCTTCTATCCATACTATATATAGTATTCTTCGATACCACTGCAAAAACTGAACAATTAGATTTCGAAAATAAATTTGATACGATTACTATAAAAAACCCTGAAAAGTTAATATCCTATGATTTTGGCAACAAATATTTAATGGCAAAATCCGATTCTAATCTCAATATAAATAAATAATGAATTACAAACATTGACAATTTAACTAATGCAATTTTCCAAAGATATAATTTCATACCTTTTACTAATAAAAATGAAAGTACCATTGATATTAGTTTTTAATTCAGATTCGATCTAGCTATCTAGGTGCCAAAGGACCAGTAAATCCCCAGATAAGGCCCTTAAAAATCTAAATTAGTTGATAATAAAAAACTAAAGATAACGCCATTTGGTAACTCAACCGTAAAAGGAGTAAAATATAAAGGACATATTTTCGATATAATATATAAAAATAATTTGCTTTATGTATATAATGACAATCAAAGAATAGAAAACAACAATATATCCTAAAAGGAGGGTTTATAATGTACAAAGTATTTAAAATATTATTTTCACTTAAGGGAAGCATCAGTAGAAAAGAATTATGGTTATATTCTACAATAGTTCTACTTTTATTCTTATTAATTTGTTTTGCCGCCTTTTTTGTTTTAACTGAATATCTTATGAATAGGGTCGATGTACCTATATTTGATATTTTTGAATATTATAAAGGTTTTATTATTTTATTTTTACTTATGTCACTTCTATTAAACTGGATATTTTTGGCTTTAGGTGTAAAAAGAAGTCATGATCTCAACGAAAAAGGTATTACTGTATATATTACTTTTTTTATTTCCATTCTAATTTTATGTGCCTCCTTTGTGCAGGCTTTTTATATATACGGCTCTACACTTGGTCTTACAAATATTAGCATCGCAGCATCAACTATAATGTATATAAATTATTTTATATACATAACTTCAACTATTGAATTTATATTATTTATATATCTTTGCATACATTTAGGTTTTAAAAAGGGGCGTATAAATGTTGGATTATCTGATGAAAAGGTACAAAACTAATTTGACACAATTAATTACTTGTATAGTCATCTTCTGATATTCTTTCCCAACTCTGCGTTCTACATAAAGGCTTGAAAATACATCCTTTGACTTTTAAAATATCCTGGTTCTTTTTATCTAAATATATATAAACGTCATAAATCTTACCTGTCTCTGGATCCAATATTTTTCCATCTTTCCATAAACCATCTTCCTTTTTTAAGTCATTAATAAAATCTAACCCTATGATTGGCTTATTTTTGAATTCACCAGGGCATTTTTTGCATAATGGAGGGTATTCGCCCATATCTTTTAATTCCTTTATTTTTGCAGGAAGAAGTTTTACGACCTTCCCATATAATTTTTTGTCTCTTTCATATATTTTAACAATCGCCTCAGGTTTCTTTGTTCTCATATTAAAGCTTTTCCAGTATCCATAAACATCTTTTTCACTTTCTCCAGCCATAGATATGTTCAAAGTAAATAGCATAATAATTATAATTAAAAATATTCCTTTCATGCCTCACCTAACTAAATTTATATAAATACAAGGAGTAAATATGTATAACTACCATATTGACCTCTTGATTATTAATATAGCCAAATGCACTAGTGGCCACAACTGGTACATGAAGATGAGGAACATCCACTACAAGATGACCCTTTCCCTGATGATGTACCAGAAGTAGCAAAAATGGAAAATAGTTTCTTCACTTCATGTCCTTTGCAGCATGGACAAAAAACATCTGTATTAACTGTGCTAACTAGCTTCTTAAACTTATTATTGCATTTATTACATTTATATTCAAATATTGGCATACCAGTTTCCTCTCAAATTAAGACAACATATATTTCTTTAATGCTTCATCATAAACACTTTTAGCTTGGGCTCCAATAAATTGTTCAACAATTTTTCCATCTTTAAAAATAATAATAGTTGGAATACTCATTATTCCATATTTAGCAGCTAAATTTTGGTTTTCATCAACATTTATTTTAACAACTTTAGCCTTTCCCTCAAAGTCCTTTGACAATTGTTCTATTGTAGGTGATAGCATCTTACAAGGTCCACACCACTCAGCCCAAAAATCAACTAGCACTGGTACATCACTTTTCAATACTTCTGTTTCAAAATTCTCTTCTTTAACTACTAATGCCATAACAACCCCCGAAGATTATATTAAAATTTAATATATTTATTTTGTTTAACTTGTCAACAAAACAGACACTTATTATTATCTATACAAAAATTACATTTATCTTCTCTTTTAAATGTACAGTTGAAAAGCATTGCCTGACGTGTTATTGCAAAGTCATACTTTACGGGATCATTATATGAAAACTTTTTAAAATAATCAGTTATTTTGTTGACATTACTAATACTATTCTGTCTACTACTTATTATATTATGTGTTATTGCAAATTTCATAATATGTGTGTCCATAGGAAATTTCAGCTCAGAAGCTTTATAACTATTCCATAAACCAAGGTCAATATTATCTTTTCTTATCATCCATCTCAAAAACATATTCAATCTTTTTGAATATAGGCCTTCACCAACGGGAAATAAATTAAAATATCCTCTGTGAGCTCCCCTTTGTTTTCCAAAATCAATAGCAAATTTACTAAATTTTATAAAAGCATCCTCTAAAATATATGAAAATTTCAAAAACAATTTTTCTAAACTTCCATAGTTTTTATAAATATAGGTAATCAATTCAACAAGTATTTTTATATCTTCTGTTTTCTGAAATCTATAGTATAAATTAGAATTTTTTGAATTTAAAACTATATTATATGGATTGTTACCATAATGAAAAAAAAAATTTGAAAGAAACCTTTGTATATTTTCTACCTTGCCATAAGAAAAAAGCGACGAAACAAAGGCAACAAATTCTTTATTGCCTTTGACTTTATATACCAAAGCTATTGGATCTGAAGTAATATATGTAGTATTATTATATTTTTTATATAAATCTTCATAATATCTCTTTAATTCATTTAATTTATACAACTATTACAGATCCCATAGAATTTTATTTCATAATCTTCTACTTTCCCGAAAGATATGGTTTCATCTAAAAAGTTTGTCTGCTTTAAATCAACATCAAACAACTTTCCACAGTTTTTACAATAAAAATGCCCATGCAACCCTGTATTTGGATCATACCTACAACTTTTTTCCTCTGTTTTAATTTGTTTTATAATTCCTTCCTTTACTAAAATATCTAAGGTATTATAAACAGTTGCAAAAGAAAAATCCTTATCTTCTCTTCTAACTTCTTGGAAAATATCTATCGCAGTAGGATGGTTTTTATTCCCATCGAGATATTCAACAATCCATAATCTAGGTTTGGTTATTTTTAATCCAGAATTTCTTAATGCTTCTACGGCCTTTTCTTTAAACATATCCTTCCTCATTTATTTTAATTAACTCTCTTACAATTAAAGAGTTAGTATTATAATAATTCCAATATTTAAAAAAATCAACAAAATTAATAGTACCTCCATTGTTTATTTTAACTGTTACTTTATTATCTCCATAGCCAATTAGATACTCCTTTAGACTAACAGTCTTATTCTCATTTTTTTTATTTAATTTTACATAATAATTACATTTTGAATTCATTAATTTTGTAAAATTACTAAATAAATTTACATCAAACCTGTAAGTTGCTATCGCGCTTTCAACTTTAAAAGCTTCTATATGAAAAATATTGTTAATATGCAAACCACAATGTATTTTACTATTAAATTGATGTTTTAATTCTTCAATATTCAATAATTTTCCAACCTCTATTATTAAGATCTCATTTTCACCATCTACACCTAAAGGTAATGGAAATATATAATTTATTTTTGGCAACTTATGAAAGCCTTTACTAAATAGTAATTGTACACCTAAAGATCTTAATATCATTGGAAATAACCGGCACACATCAAGTGCCGATAACAATATTGCTACATCAGTTTTTCTAAAATTTATCTTATATACTAACTTTCCATCATTCATTTTTTTAGTAAATATGTTTGGAAAATTCTCATATTTCTCAGATAGAACATTTTTAACACTTTTAAAATCACAAACTCCACATTTATTACAATTATTTTTGGCACAATTAATAGTATTTAAAGACTTTTCTGACTTACTATACTCGTCTGCAAAAAAACACTTTTCAACTCCAATATCAATAAAATCCCAAGGCAGCCTACTATCTATTTCAAAAGTTTTGTCTAGATATTTTTTATAGTCAACATTGTTATCATCAAAAGCAGATAGCCATCTATTAAAATCAAAATGCTCTTTCCACTCATCTAAGATACAACCATTCCTATAGGCTTTCTCGATAATTTTGCCAACACTTCTATCACCCCTTGAAATAATACCCTCTATTATACTCTGCTCTATATTATGAAATTTTATATTAACATGTAATCTTTTTAATGATTTTCGTAAATAATCCTGTTTGTCTAAGAGATATTCACGATCAGCCTGCTTAACCCATTGAAATGGAGTAAAAGCTTTAGGTACAAAATTTGATATAGATATAGTGAAAGTTATATTTTGATTAATTGACTTTCCTCTTTTCTTTAACTCATTAACTAGTTCAACAATACTTATGATGTCTTTTTCTGTCTCAAATGGAAGTCCAATCATAAAATATATCTTTACGGAATCTAAGCCCTTCTTAGCGGCTTCTTCAATTAAATAAATCAAGTTTTCATTACTTATATTTTTATTAATAGATCTTCTTAAAGATTCACTTCCAGCTTCAGCAGCAATAGTAAAACCGCTTTTCTTGATAATAGAAGTATTATCTAGCAATGCACTATCTAATAAGTCCGCACGAATAGAAGGTAATGAAATGGCAGTATCTGTTTGCTCTGAAATATCTCTTACCAAGGCAATAAAATTACCTAATTTAGAGTAATCAGAAATAGATAGGGACAAAAAGGTACAATTTAAATAACCAGTTTTATTTATCTTAGAATAAGCCTCTTGTGCAAGGTGAGTTATATTCTTTTCTCTCAACGGCCTATATATATATCCTGCCTGACAAAATCTACATCCATTGGTACAGCCTCTAACTGCTTCAATAAGTAATCTATCATGAATTATTTCAAATAATGGAATTAAATCATTATTAGAATTTTTATTACTTGAAAATTGAACATTAATATGCCTTTTAACATTTTTTCCTTCATCTATAGCAGGTACATAACAGAAATTGTAACTGTTAAAAAAATGCAATATATCTTCTTTCTTTTTAAGATTTAATTTATACACGCTTTCACATAACTCTGTGAATTTTATTTCCATCTCCCCTATTAGGAATATATCAACAAAATCAATTAAAGGCTGGGGATTGTATGTGATGCTTCCTCCTGCTACTATTATTGGCAAGTCAGATCTTTTTCTAGAATGAATGCCTATTCCACTTTTATCAAGTATACAGAGCATATTTGTTAAAGTAAGCTCACATTGTAATGAAAAACCAACAATATCAAAGCTATTTATTGGTTTTTTATACTCTAATGATTTAAACACTTCACTACTAAACCTTGCTATAGCGTCATAATTTGGCATAAAGAACCTGTCTGCAAAAAGAAACTTTGATTTATTAATTTCATTATAAATCAATTGCATGCCATAATTAGACATGCCTATCTCATAAAGATCAGGATAAATTAAACATATACTAAGGAGACCATCAATATCTTTCTCAATTCTATTTATCTCATGATCTACATACCTTAATGGTTTTGAAACTTCCAAAAACTGCTTTATATTATACATATTATAATCTGTTAAATCTTCTTATAGAAATTGAATTTATAACACCCATTAAAGAACTAAATGTTATCATAGCTGACCCACCGTAGCTTATAAAAGGCATTGGAATTCCAACAACAGGCATTAGCCCAACAGTCATAGCCATATTTATAAATGTTTGAAGAAAAATTAAAGACATTATAGAAACACATAATATTTTTGCATTAACTTCCTTTGTTATTAAAGCAATTTGAATAATTCTATAAAAGAGTATTAAAAATATAACTATTAATATTCCTCCTCCAATAAAACCAAACTCCTCACAAATTACAGAAAATACAAAATCAGTATGCTTTTCAGGAAGAAAATTAAGTTGTGATTGTGTCCCCTTGAGAAAGCCTTTACCAAATATACCTCCAGAACCTATTGCTACTTTTGATTGAATTATATGGTATCCTGAACCAAAGGGATCACTAGTTGGATTAATAAAGGTTATAACTCTAGCCCGTTGATAATCATGTAAATTACCCCAAACAAGAATTAATAACATAATTGATAAAAGAATCAGTGTGATTAAAGTTCTTAATTTTATTCCTCTGAATAATAAAACCACTCCCCATATTAATACAAAAATCCCTGCTGTTCCTAAATCTGGCTGCAAAAAAACTAACAAAAAAGGAGGTAACAACAAAAGAGATTTAATAACTATTTTTATTATACCCAATTTCTCCTTATTAAAATCACTAAATAACCTTCCTAACATAATAATCCAAATTATCTTAAAGAACTCAGAAGGCTGCATTCTAAAAGGTCCAAAATCTATCCACCTTTGCGCTCCCATACTAATATAGCCTGTCAGCAAAACATACATTAACAGTAAAACTCCTAAAATATATAAGATATAAATATATTGAATTAAAAATCTATAATTAATTATAGAGAAAAGTAAATATGTTATAATCCCTAAAATCAACCAATAGAATTGCCTAATATAAAGAGATGAAACACCTTCAGCTGGAGAATATGAAGCACTATATACAGCTAATAAACCGACAACAAGCAATATAAAATATATTATAGTTAAAAATATATCAAAATACTTTAAAGATAATTTATTCTTGATGAACATAACCTAAATCCTGCATTTTATTTGCAATAGCTCCTGCCACAGAAGCTGCTCCTCTTCCCCCTGCACCACCATTTTCCACAATAACTGCAGAAACAAACTGTGGGTTTTCCACAGGGAACACTGAAATAAACCATGAATGATCTCTAAACTCCTCTGGAATTTCATGTTCTTCTAAATCCTTTGTTTTCTCTAACTTAACTACCTGAGCTGTTCCTGTTTTACCACCTACTTTAAAATCTTTCACTCTTGCCCTATGGCCTGTTCCAAAATCCGAGTTCACAACTCCATCCATTGCCTCTAAAATAAATTTTTTTATATCATCATTTATAACTATCTCTCTTTTTACAGACCTATTTATGTTAATTACACTATTTTCATGCTTGTATGCCTTACCAATTTTAGGCTCATATAATTTGCCACCATTAAAAATAGCAGATAATGCTACCGCCATTTGTAACGTGCTTATTGAAATATATCCCTGACCTATTGAAGTAATAATAGTCTCTCCTGGATACCAGGGTAATTTTAAGTATTTTCTTTTCCACTCTTTTGATGGGAAAATACCACTTTTTTCATTTAACAAATCTATACCTGTTTTTTCACCTAATCCAAGTGATTTTGCATAATATGATATTAAATCTATTCCCAGAGCTTGACCTAAATTATAAAAATATACGTCACAGGACTGAATCAATGCATTTTTAAGGTTAATATAGCCATGTCCATACTCTTGCCAGCAATGAAACTTTAATGGCCCAAAATAATACATACCTCCACAATAATACCTATGCTCAGGAGATATTTTTTTTGATACTAATGCTGCATATGCCATAATTATTTTGAAAGTTGAGCCCGGCGGATATAATCCTTCTATGCACCTATTAGTCAAAGGCTTTTTTTTATCGGTTATTAAGTTTTTCCAATTATTTATACTAATAAAAGGTATAAATGCATTCAGATCATATGATGGAGCTGAATATAGAGCTAAAACTTCGTTTCCGTAAATATCAAGGACTACTACTGCTCCTTTTTTTTCCTCAAAAAGATGGGAAATAAAAATTTGAAGATTAGCATCTAATGTAGTAATAAGATCATTTCCCCTAACTGGCGGCTTTTCCATAAGCACTCTAGTTATCTGACCATAGTTATTAACCTCAACTTGCATAGCACCGTTTATTCCCTTAAGCAGATCTTCATATTCTCTTTCTATTCCACTTTTACCCAATTGTTCTCCAAGTTTATAACCCCTTTCTTTTATATCTCTCTCATTAGATTCACCCATATACCCTACAACATGGCTAAAAGCAAACCCATCTAAATATTTTCTATTAGTATCTGTATCAATTTTAATTCCCTTATATTCATCAATGTGCTCCATAAGGAAAGAAATCTGATTTAGATCAAGCCCTCTATAAACAAGAGCAGGCTCATAAATATATGTTTTTTTTATTCTATCAAAAGCTTTTTCTATATTCATTTCCGGAAGTAATTCCTGCAAATTCTGCATTAATTTTCTTAGATCCTTTGTATCTTCCTTAACTACATACAGGTTATAACTTGGAGCATTGCTAGCTATTGGAATGTTATTTCTATCTAATATTAATCCTCTTTCTGCCTTTATATTTAAAAGTCTAATTCTATTATTCTCAGAAATATCTTTGTAAATTGAATACTTAATTAATTGTAAATATAACAAAGTAATAACTAAAACAGAAAAACATAATACCACTATGATATATAAATAATTTATTCTTTTCTTAAAATATTCGTTTGTTTTATCATCAAAATATTTAAATAGCACTCTGAATCCTTTTTATTAATATAAATAATAGTAAACAAACAAATATATCGAGACTTAATCGATTAATATTAATAGCAAGAAATGCATCTAAAGGATAACGGAAAATAACTAGATTAAAATTTATATATACTAAAATAATAGCTAAGTAAAAAGAAATTCTTATATAGAATTTTTCAAAATCAACATAATTTCTGTATATTTCTGATGCTATAAAGAATAAAAAGAAAACAATTAAATATATCCCAATGATTGGAGAATAGAAAAGATCCATTATAAGCCCAGCTATGATTGATAAAATGAAAATATTATTTCTATTGCCTAATTCAATAAAGCAAATATATGTGATTAATATATAGTCTATATACAAAATATTATTGACCACAACTAAGCCGGTAATATATAGAGTGATAGTAATTATTATAAATATAAAATATCTATTTTTTATCCAATTTAACAATAAGTACATTCTCTAATTTATGGAAATCAACCAAACTATTTATCCATATCTTCCTAAACAAACTATTTGGATTTACTTCGACCTTTTCAACAGTACCAACAGGAATCCCCTTAGGATATATTTTACCTAAACCAGAAGTTATTAAAATATCACCAACTGTAACGTTATCAGTTTTCATGTAATATTCTACAATTAATTTACCCAACCCATCTCCATGCATTATGCCAACTGTTCTTGTCTTGAAATTCATTATACTTACATTATTATTTGAATTAATAATGGTAATAACTTTAGCAGAATTTTTGTACACCTCTATAACTTTCCCAACCAATCCATCATAGCTTATTATTGCATCATTTTTTGCTACGTAATCTTCCTTCCCTCTATCAATAACCAAGTACTTTATAAAACCATTAAGGTCTCTTCCTATAACATTACAAGCTATAGTATTTAAATTATACAATTCCTTATAATTTAGCAGTTTTTTAAGACGCTCAAGTTCACTCAGCCTTTCTTGCAATAATAAATTTTTATAATATAGTGTTTTTTTTTCTACAATAGCTTTTTCATATTTCTTTTTTATGTCAACAAGTGCTATGTAATCATCATATACATTATTACAGAAGCTTACAACCTTATTACCATAAAACACGACTGGATTTAAGATATCTCCAATAATACCTTTAAAAGGCCCTATTATTTCAGGATTTTTTATTTGAACTGATATTAATAATATAATTATTAAAGTAAAAGGAACAATAAATTTCCATTGTTTCATTAATCACTTACAACTTTTTTTAACAGTTTAATTTCATCAAGTACTTTACCTGCACCTCTTGCAACAGTTGTTAACGGATCCTCAGCAATCAAAACAGGTAAACCTGTAACTTCAGAAATACGTTTATCAAGCCCCTTCAAAAGCGCACCTCCACCAGTTAATACTATACCTCTATCAATGATATCAGCAGAAAGTTCTGGAGGCGTCTTTTCTAAAGCCAATTTTATTGCATTAACAATCACATCTACAGCATCCTTCAAAGCTTCTCCAATCTCTTTATCACCAACTTCAATGGTCTTTGGTATACCAACAATTCTATCTCTTCCTTTTATTTCAACACTCATTTCTTCCTCAAGTGGATATGCCGATCCAATTGACATTTTAATTTTTTCAGCTGTTGAATATCCGATCAATAGATTATATTTATTTTTAATATATTCCACTATGGCTTCATCCATCTCATCTCCTGCCACTCTAACTGAATTTGTATAAACTATTCCAGAAAGTGATATAACAGCAACTTCAGTGGTACCTCCTCCAATATCAACTACCATATTGCCAAATGCCTCTTGAATAGGCAATCCTGCACCAATTGCCGCAGCCATAGGTTCTTCAATAACATATACTTCTCTTGCTCCTGCTTGTATAGCTGAATCTTTAACTGCTCTTTTTTCTACTTGTGTAACGCCAGAAGGTACGCTTATTATTACTCTTGGTCTAATTAATGACCTTCTATTATGAACTTTCTGAATAAAATATCTTAGCATTTTCTCTGTAATTTCAAAATCTGCTATGACTCCATCTTTCATTGGCCTTAATGCAATTATATTAGCTGGAGTTCTTCCTAACATGCTTTTTGCTTCTGAGCCCACAGCCAAGACTTCTTTTGTATCTCTATTTATAGCCACCACTGATGGTTCAGCACATATTATTCCCTTTCCTTTAACATAAATAAGTGTATTTGCTGTCCCTAAATCTATTGCCAAATCATGGGAAAAATTGTTAAAAAAGTTCATAAGCACGTCAATTGCCTCCAATGTTTATCTTTATCATAATTTTAAGAATTCTACATTTTTAGTAGACAAATTTATAATACACATAGTTGCCTCATTTACTAAATAACCAGAGACAGTTCCAGGATTTATTATTGTTTGCAATCCCTTTTTCCTTAAATCTTTTTTATGAGTATGTCCATATAAAACAAAATCAATGTTTTCATCAATATTGTCTATAATGAAAGGTTCATGGAAAATAATTATCGATTTCTGAGCAATTTCAATTTTTTTTGGTGCTTTATAAAATTTATCAGAAGTGATTTTGTTTATCATTAATAGATCACCATCATTATTACCAAATACACCTATGTAATCACATTTTAAACTCTTAAAAGGAATCGCTGCAAAAGGCGAGACAATATCACCGCAATGAACTACAAACTCCACTCCTCTCTCGTTCAATAGTGAAATAGCCTTGTTAATTTTATCAATATTATCATGACTATCGGATATAACACCTATATTCACATAACACCTTGTTAATTTTCTTATTGTAATACTATAAAAGTTTATGTATAACAAGTGAAATTTTATGGATGAACATAGATTAATAAAACTTAAAAATCTACAACATTTAAAAATAAACCCATATATTAATAGTTTTAAGCTATCTCTCTCCATAAATAAAGTTATTTCAACATACCAAAATTGTTCTCACGATGATCTTATTAATAAAAAATACAAATTAACAGTTGCTGGTCGTATAATGGCAATTAGGAGTTTTGGAAAAGTTGCATTTATTACTTTAAAAGACAATAGTGGTACTATTCAAATTTATGTAAAGTCAAAGGATTTACTTGAAGTCGATAGACAATTACTCGATAATATTGAAGTAGGCGATTTTTCTGCTTTTAGCGGTTATCTCTTCAAGACTAAGACAGGCGAACTAACAGTATATGCTGAATCTGTCACGATATTAACAAAAACATTAAAAGATTTGCCTGAAAAATGGCATGGACTGAAAGATACAGAAAAAAGACTTAGACAAAGATACTTAGATATATTAGTTAACAACGATGTTAAAAACACATTTATAAAAAGATCCCAAATAATTCAACTTTTAAGAAAATATTTCATCGACAATAATTATCTTGAAGTAGAAACACCTATGATGCAACCCCTTCCCGGAGGAGCAACCGCTAATCCATTTGAAACTTATCATAACACACTTGATATGAAACTATACTTGAGAATAGCTCCAGAATTGTATCTAAAAAGATTAGTCATAGGAGGATTTGAAAGAGTCTTTGAAATTAATAGAAATTTTAGAAATGAAGGAATATCTACAAGACATAATCCTGAATTTACAATGGTAGAATGGTATACAGCTTACTGCGACTATTACGATTTAATGGATATGACTGAAGATTTAATCAATTCTATTTCTATACAACTAAATAATAAAAGGGAATTAATTTTTAATGAAAATACAATTGATTTGACTCCACCATGGCCAAAGCTATCACTGATAGATGCTATTAAAACATATACCGATATACCTGTTGAGGATTTGCACAGTATTGATAAAGCTAGAATAATTGCAGAACATTCAAAAATTGATTTAGAAGAAAATATTTCGCTTGGAAAAATTACTGTTAAAATATTCGAAAAATTTGTTGAAGAAAAGCTTATTAAACCAACTTTTATAATTGATTACCCTAAAGATGTATCTCCACTATCAAAAGCTAAAGAAAACAATAAAGATATTGCAGAACGTTTTGAACTATATATAGGCGGCATGGAAATAGCTAACGGTTTTAATGAATTGAATGATCCCCTTGAGCAAAAAATGAGATTTGAAGAACAAGTAAAAAATAAAGAAGACAAAGAAGTTGACTACGATTATATACGAGCACTTGAATATGGGCTTCCACCAACAGCTGGGGAAGGCTTGGGTATTGATAGACTTGTTATGTTATTTACCAATAGAAGTTCAATTAGAGATGTTATTTTATTCCCACAATTAAAAAAAGAGGATATGGGTTATTCTGATTAATTAATTATAAAATCACTGTAATACTCTAAGATTATCAAAACTTTTTATTTTCTTATTTGTATACTCTTCGATATATCCAACTATTATCTCTAACATATGTAATTCTATTGCCTCATCAATATTAAATGACCTAAATGCATCTGGATCATTTATTGTCTTAAAAAGATAGAGATCTTCCATATTAAGTATTTTTATGTAGCCCGAGCTAATACAATTATTACAGTATAAACCACTAGTGGTTAAATAAGCCTCTTCTTTAAAAATATGAGCACAATTATCACATATATCTGTACTAAAATTTATGCCATTTTTTCTTAACATATAAAATACTGTATATACAGAAAACTTTTGCATATTACTTTCTTTAGCATGTAATAGTAATTTAAAGAGGTAACTATCCCTTTCTTCTAAATCATATAATGTATCAATAATCTCAAAAATAAGATATAATCTAAGGTATAATGGTATATACTCCAAAAAGTAATAATATGTTAAATCTTCTTTAAAACTATAAAATTTATTTAAATCGGTATTATCCTTTTTTAAGAAATCTATCTCTCCTGGGATTATTTTATAAATACTGCCTTTTTTTGTAAAAGCCTTGTTTATAAAAAATTTCAATTTTCCATATTCTTCTGTAAAAGCAAGTCCAATAGCTGAACTGTCAGCAAAATTTAACAATTTATAAAACATCCCCTTTGATTGTGTTCTCATCATATAAACATGTTTAATAATATTATAGAAACAGTAAAATATATTGTTAAACCAGTTATATCATTTAAAGTTGAAATAAAAGGACTTGATGCAACAGCAGGATCTAATTTCAATTTAATTAGCATAGCCGGTACAAAAGCCCCTGTAAAGGCAGCAAATGTAATTGCAAAAAACATTGCAATACCTACTATTAAACCAAGTTGCCTA
Organism: Deferribacterales bacterium UBA4806; assembly: GCA_002402635.1. Taxonomy (GTDB): domain Bacteria; phylum Chrysiogenota; class Deferribacteres; order Deferribacterales; family UBA228; genus UBA228. The sequence continues at coordinate 48,052 of DHGE01000170.1, read as the reverse complement.
TCTTTACTAAAAAAAGGTGCAACAAATGCAAGAATGCTTCCAAGTATAACACCCATTATCATTCCCACTCTGATTTCTTTAAATATTACTTTATAAATGTCACCAATAGTTACTTTACCTAAAGCTACACCTCTAATTAAAATAGTAGCTGATTGACTTCCTACATTACCACCCATAGCCATAATCAGCGGCATAAAGCTAACAAGTATGGCAAAGTCCTGTACTTTTCCATGAAAAAAATGTATTACTAACCCTGATATCAGTTCACCAAAAAAAGTTATTAATAACCATGGGAATCTTACTTTTGCAACCTTAAAGGATTTATTACCCAACATTAATTCATCCTCAGTAGTCCCCGCCATCTTATATATATCTTCGGTAGTTTCTTCTCTTATTACGTCAATTATGTCATCTACTGTTATAATACCAACAAGTATGTCTTCATTATCTACGACAGGAACAGCTAAAATATCATAACGTTCAACAATTTTTGCAACTTCCTCTCTGTCGGTATTTACATTTACTTTTATAACTTCCTTTGTCATTATATCTTTCAACTTTTTATCAGGGGGGTTTAAAATAAGTTGACGTAATGAAATAACCCCTACCAAATGCTTCTCACTATCAATTACATAGAGATAGAAAACCATTTCAAGATCCTCTGCTTTATGGAGAAGTTTAGTAGCTTCTTTCACTGTCAAATCTTCATTAAGCGCAAAATAGTTTGGATTCATTATAGACCCAGCTGAATCCGTTGGATATTGTAATAATTCCTCTACAATATTTAACTCTTCCTTTTCCATATACTGCATAATATCTTTGACTTTCTCTTCATCAAACAATCTCAATATTCCTGCGGCATCATCACTTTCCATTTCATCCAATATACGAGCAATCTCGCTAGGAGCCATAGTATTGAAAAGTTCTATAATTTGGCTTTCATCAAGTTCTAAGATTACACTAGGCAAAATTGATTTTCCTGAAAGAATATTCCAGATTTTTTTACGATCTAATTCATTCAGATTTTTTATGATAGTTGCAATATCTGCAGGATGAAGTTTAAGCAGTAAATTTTCTAGGTGATTCCTTGCGTTTCGCCTTATAAGCTTCTTTACTGACTCTAATTTTATTTGCAATGAAGGTGTCAACATTTATATAAGGCCCTGGATCCTCAAACATTCTTTATCAACCATCCAATTATTTCTTATTTTTACCCACAAATCAAGGTAAACTTTACACTCAAATAGATCTTCTAGATTCTTTTTTGCATGTATACGGATTTTTTTAATTACCTCACCGTTTTTGCCAATAATTATCCCTTTCTGAGAAGTTCTATGAACATTTACTATTACTGTGGCAGATAATGAACCATCTGGTTTTTCATAGAGTTCCTCACATTCCACTAAAATATTGTATGGTATTTCTTCTGTTGTTAATCTATAAATTTGCTCTCTAACAAATTCTGCAATAATAATTTTGTTGCCTACTGTTGTTATTACTTCCTTATCTATTATAGGATCACACTCTTTCAAAAATGGAATGGTTATACTAAGAAGTGAGTCTAAATTCTTATCAATTAAAGCAGATATCGGTAAAACATAATCAAATGGGCTAGATTTATACAATCTGTTTGCTGTATTAATTACATCTTCCCTTTTATAAGCATCAATTTTGTTTATTAATAGTAGTTTTGGCAAGGTAGATTTTTGTATAAGTTCTAATATTTTTTTAGTTTCATACCCTAAAAAATCACCAGGTGTAACAATAAAATATATAATATCGGCTATATCTAGGACATTCTCAGATTGTTTAACCATTAATTTATTTATACGCTCTCTTGCTTTGTGTATACCAGGAGTGTCATAAAATATTATCTGGTAGTCCTTAGTTGTTAGCACTCCATCAACCATAATCCTTGTTGTATTCGGCTTATTTGAAACTATAGATATTTTTTGTCCTATCATTTTATTTAATAAAGTTGACTTTCCTACATTTGGCCTACCAATTATTGCTACACGCCCAACCTTCATACTACTCCTTCTTTTGATCAGCTATTTTTTTTATTTCAATCGATTTTAATTTTCTTCCATCTCTATGCAACACTTTTAGTATATAACCATTAAATTGATACTCTTCACCCACTTCAGGAACCTTTCCTGCCAGGTCATAAATTAAACCACCCAATGTTTCAAATCCACTCATATTTTCTGCTCTTTCTATGTTAAAATATTCAAGAAAATCATCAATACTTATCCTGGCATCTGCCTTAAACAATCCATCAGAAATCTTAACTATCTTAACATCTTCTTCATTGTCATATTCATCCCTGATCTCACCCACAATCTCTTCAATAATATCCTCAAGCGTAACAATTCCAGAGACCCCACCGTATTCATCTACAACTATTGCCATGTGAATTCGTTTTAATTGAAACTCCTTTAATAATTCATCTAATTTTTTTGTTTCTGGTACAAAGTATGCTTTTCTTATAATTGATCTAACTTTTATATTGTCAGGTTTATCATTAAGATATTTCAAAATGTCTTTCACATAAAGAATTCCTATTATGTTATCCAGACGCTCTTCGTATACAGGGATTCTGGAAAATTCTGTATCTTTTATAATCTTTAGCATATTATCAAAGTTATCATCAACATCTAATACAACCATATCAGTCCTTGGAACCATAACCTCTTTTGCTGTCCTTTCAGAGATTTCAAAGATATTGTGAAGCATCTCTTTTTTTTGAAACTCTAGGATTCCCTCTTTTTCGCCCATTTTTATAAGAAATTCAATTTCTTCCTCAGTTATTGAAGGACCTAATTTTTCAATTTTTATTCCAGTAATTTTATTCAATAGAATTACAAAGTATTCTAAAACATAAGTTATTGGATAAAATAGATAATAAAAATATTTCAAGGGTTTTATAAATATTACACCTAACTTTTCATAGTTGTGTTTTGCTAATGCTTTGGGCGTTATTTCACCAAACAATAATATCATAAAAGTCATAACTCCTGTTGTAATTGCTAACTGAATATTACCAAAAAGTTTCATTGATAAGTCTGTTGCCATAACAGATGATAAAATATTTACTATATTATTACCTATTAAAATCGTTATTAACACCTTATTAGGTTTCAACAACCACAGTTCTAAGGCCTTTGCATAAGTACCATTTTCTTCAATCAAATGTTTGGCTTTTAATTCACTAATAGAAATAAGAGCTGTTTCTGTTGCTGAAAAAAAAGCTGATAGCATTAAGCATATAACAACTAATATAATTTCTACTTCAAAAGAAACTAGCATATGAAATTCTCCCTCTTAACTCATAAAATTATGTAGATACTTCATTATTTGATCTTGTATATTATACATTTCATCTTCAATATCTTTTGAACATTCATGATCATAACCAAGTAGATGTAAAAGACCATGAGTAAAAAGATATATAACCTCTTCATTATATGTTAACTGCGATTCCAAACAATTTTTCTTAACCATATCAATTGAAATAACAATATCACCTAACAGTGGGTCATTAATTACACCATCTTCATTCATCGGGAATGATAGTACATCTGTTGGTCTATTAAGTGCCCTGTATTTATTATTTAAGTTGCAAATAAAATCATTATCACATAGGACTAATGTTATTTCGGCAAAATCTAATGGATAATGAACATATTTTAGTGTTTGTTCAGCAATTTTTTCATAAAAACCATTTTCAATTTCTTTATAATTAACTAAATTCACTATATGTAAATTAATTGCTATTCTTTGTTTTTTCTTCATATTTATCAAAAGCCTTTATGATTGATTGAACTAAAGGATGTCTAACAACATCTTTATCTGTAAAATATACAAACGATATCCCATCAATATTGGATAATATATTCTGGACTAAAACAAGTCCCGATTTTTTGTTATAAGGCAAATCTATTTGAGTAATATCTCCTGTAATGACAGCTTTTGAATGAAACCCCAATCTAGTCAAAAACATCTTCATCTGTTCCAACGTTGTATTCTGAGCTTCATCCAATATGATAAAGGCGTCATTCAAGGTTCTACCTCTCATATAAGCAAGGGGCGCCAATTCTATAACACCCTTTTCAATAAATCTATTTGCCTTTTCAATATCCATCATATTATAAAGGGCATCATAGAGTGGTCTTAAATAAGGGTTAATTTTAGCAACAATGTCCCCCGGTAAAAACCCTAATGATTCTCCTGCTTCAACAGCCGGTCTTGCCAAAATTATCCTATTAACTTCTTTATTTAGAAAAAAATTTATTGCCATTGCCATAGCAAGATATGTTTTACCTGTTCCAGCTGGACCTATACCAAAAACAATATCAGTATTTCTTATGGAATTAATATATTTTTGCTGGTTTTCAGTTTTAAGATAAACTTCCTTTATCCACCCAGAAACTTTTATACTTTCCGTCATAACAGAAGATACATCAGTATTGTCATTACCTTGCAACATTTTAAATGTTTCTTCTATGTTATTAATGTTTAATTGTCTTTTAGAACTTATTTTAATAAGATGTATAATTAACTTTTCAACAAAGGCTACTTCTTCCTCAGAACCTTCTATGTATATCTTGTTCATTCTAGTAGAAATACTTACATTAGTTTTCTTTTTTAGGAATTTTAAATATTCATCATTCTGTCCAAAAATTATTGGGATTACTAATTCATTTACTGTAATTTCTTTTCTCATTTCACTTTATTTTGTATTTCAATTTCCTTTAAAAGTTTTTTAGCCATAATTAATTCATCGTCAAAACCAGAAATTACACCATCTAACTTTAACATTAACAGTTCATGAAATACTTTGCCAAAATATTTAGATGGTTTAAAACCCTCTTTAATTAAAGTGTCTCCATTAATCTCTAATTTCATAGATGAATATTTTGTAAAATAATCTTTAATATGTTCTTCAAAATCTGGTCCTAAAATTGCTCCTATATATAATATATATTCAACCTTTAAACCTTTAAAGTAATTATAAATGAGAGAAGCTTTTATTTTTTTAATTCTCTTTAATTTATTGCATATTGCTTTAGATTTAGAAAAGGATTCCAAAAATTCATCATTGAAAGAAGAAGTCACTTGTAACTTCTTTAATAATAACATTAAATCTCTATGCTTTAGTTCGTCTATTAAAATAGCTAATCTACATTTAAAAATATCAATATTTTCTATAAATTGAAAGGAGTACCATTCATATATTCTATCCAGATTGTGGAAAATATTTAATTTATATTCATCAAGATTTATTTTAGAATTAAATATGAACAAAAGTCCAAATTTCTTCATTAATTTAAGGCCTTCAAGATATTTCTTTTCCTCAAGAATATGTTTCAATTCGTAAAGAAGCCTTGATCCTAAAGCTCTATCAAATAGCTTTAAATCAACTGCATGTTTAAGCAATCGTGTTGTATGCGGACCAATTTCAAACCCGTATCTTATGGCAAACCTAATTGCTCTTAACCCTCTAGTTGGATCATCTATAAAACTTAAATTATGTAATACTCGTATTTTCTTATCTGTTATATCCCTTTGCCCTCCATAAAAATCTAATAACAATCCGAAATCAGGTACATTTAATTTAATTGCCATTGCGTTGATAGTAAAATCTCTTCTAAAGAGATCTGATTTTATTGAAGAATATTCTATATTTGGCAAAGAGGCAGGAGAATTATAATACTCAGTTCTACTTGATGCAAAATCAATTCTTATATCATCTACTATAACTACAGCAGTTTTAAACTTTAAATGTATTGATGCTTTTGTATTTTTAAATTTTGCAAATTCCTTTGCCAATACAGTGGCATCTCCCTCTACAACAACATCTATATCAAAGTTTTTCACATTTAATAATAAATCTCTTACAAAGCCACCTACTAAATAGCTATGACAGTTAATATCATTTGAAATCTTTCCTATATCAAGTAATAAGTTATATAAATTTCCTGAGATCCGATCCTTCAATAAATTAGCTACATTTCTTTCTTTATAGGCATTAACTCTTTTTTCTATCATTTTATCAAATGTTTTAAAGTTTGCTAAATTATCATGGAACAATCTCAATATATCCATTCTAGTTATAACACCGACCAATCTTTTATTTTCTACAACAGGTATAATCTTTTGATTTCTGCCAATCATTATGTCCTCTAATATATGGAAAGGTGTATTAGGAGTAGCACACTCGAACTCTACCTGCATAATTTTATGTACTGGTTCATTAATAAGCCCGTGTCTAATACCTTTAAATAGATCATTCCTTGTAATTATACCAATGACATTGTTGTCTTTAACAACTGGCATAGTGTTATAATTGTAATTTGCAAAAACATCCAGAGCTTTCTCAAAGGTTAGATCATGCGAAATTGCTTTTGCAGGTGTGGTCATTACATCTCTTGCATATTTTACAGGTCTTATTGTTTTGTCCAGAATTAATTTCATCTTTTCTAAGGCTTCTTGTAATGTCATGTCCTTTATCGTTGCTGATGCTGCATAAGGATGCCCGCCACCACCAAAATAGTTGGCTACTTTTGAAACGTCAACATATTCATTATTACTCCTTGCTACAAAAAAGATTCTATCACCTCCCCTGACCATCATAAACAAACAATCTAGGTTTTCAATATCCATAATTTTATGAGCAAGGTAAGAGACATCGCCAACATAATCAGGAAAAGATGCAAAAGAATATGATACAGTAATCCCGTCAATTTTGTAAAAGCTCATGTTCATAAGTAATTCATTTAATATATGTATCTGATCTTTAGAAAGTTCTTTCTTTATATATTGATTTACTAAATTTATCTTACCTCCTAACTCAATAAGCATTGCACATATTTTTAAATCCTCAGAAGTTGTGCTAATAAAACTTAAGAATCCTGTATCTTCATAAATACCAAGGAGGAAAAGAGAAGCTTCTTCAGGTCTTATTTGTATATTTCTATCGATGAGCCCCTTCACTAATATAGTAGTGGTAGCTCCTAACTTTTCTATGTGATATTCATCAGCTTTTATATCCCAACCACTTTCAGGATGATGATCGTAAATAATCACACGCTTTGCAAGAGGTATTATATCTTTGATTGGTCCCAGCCTATTTTCATACTTACAATCAGTAATAATAAGTTCCTCTATAACTTCAATACTGTTTAAATTAATTTCATTAAATCTTTTTAATTTTACATCAATTTGTTGTTTTTCTAAGAATTCATTTACATTTCCCTCAGGTGGGCTGTCAATTAATATAAAATCTGCTTCATGAATTAACATTGCCCCATAGGAGCTAGCAAAAGCATCAAAATCTGCTTTAGGATGAGTTATGACAATCTTCAATGAGTTTCTCTTTTTATGTTAAATCTCGGATGATTTTGCAATAATGTTTTTCTTAAATTATCATCGTCTAAATGAGTATAAATTTCAGTTGTATTTAGGCTAGAATGGCCTAAAAAAATCTGTATCGTTCTCAAATCAGCACCATTAGTAAGTAGATGAGTTGCAAAAGAATGCCTTATTGTATGTGGAGAGACATTTTTTTCTATATGGGCAACTGAACAATAATATTTTATGATATGCCATATTGATATTCTTGATAATTTTTTACCATATTTATTTAAGAAAAGAAAGCCCTCATCTTTCCCTTTAACAAAACACTGCTTTCTTACATCCATATATTCTTTTAATTTATATAATAGAGTTTCATATATAGGTGCAAATCTATATTTTGAACCTTTGCCATAAATCTTTACAACACCTCTGTCAAGATCTAGATCACAAATTTTCATGTTAGAAATTTCGGTAACTCTAGCTCCAGTTGAATAAAGCATTTCAATTATAATTTTATCTCTAAAACCTTTATTTGTTTTTTCTAAAGGAGCATTAATAAGAGCCTCTACTTCTTGGAAATCTAACAGTTTAGGTAATCTTCCCCATTTTTTTGGTCTATCAATAAAATCTATAGGATTCCTAATTACCTTTTTTTCAAACATTAAATAATCAAAAAAAGTTGATATACCAGAAAGTATTCTATTAATAGAATCAATGGAGTATTTTTTCTCCCTCAAATAGGTCATAAATTTTATTATATCACTTACAGTTACATCCAAATAAGACTTATATATAACATTAAAAAATAAATTAATATCATGATTATAAGCATCAATTGAGTTTTGGCTTAAATTCATTTCATATCTTAAATATTGATTAAATTCTTTATTTATAAAGCCCATACGTCATATTATATATAATATAAATGTTTCTCTATATTATTACTATTCAAATTCATAAAGCGAGAAAAACTATGATCTTTACATTTATAATCATATGCTATATACTAGTTTTTAATATCCAATATATAATTTAATTCATTAGGAGGCAATCATTTATGAAAAAAATAACTAAAGATGATGCATTATTATATCATAGTGGAGATAGGCCTGGAAAAATTGAAGTGACACCAACAAAACCATGCACAACACAAAGAGACCTTTCGCTTGCTTATACCCCAGGAGTAGCAGAGCCATGCCTCGAAATTTACAAAGAAAATAGTAATGTCTTTAAATATACAACAAAAGGCAATTTAGTTGCTGTTGTATCTAACGGAACTGCCGTTTTAGGCCTTGGAAATATTGGGCCATTAGCAGGGAAACCAGTAATGGAAGGAAAAGGAGTATTATTCAAACGTTTTGCTGACGTTGATGTTTTTGACATAGAAGTTAATTCAGAAAATCCTGAAGATGTTATAAAAGTTTGTCAATTAATTGAACCAACTTTTGGAGGTATAAATTTAGAAGATATTAAAGCCCCTGATTGTTTTTATATTGAGGAAAAATTGAAAGGATCTATGAATATCCCTGTATTTCATGACGATCAGCATGGGACAGCAATTATTTCAACAGCCGCTATTATTAATGCACTGGAAATACAAAATAAGAAAATAGAAAACATTAAAATAGTTGTAAATGGAGCTGGATCTGCCGGTATAGCTATTGCTAAGATGCTTTTACTTGTTGGGGCAAGAAAATCAAATATGATTATGTGTGATACAAAGGGTATAATTTTTAAAGGTAGAACAGAAGGGATGAACAAATATAAAGAAGAATTTGCAGTAGAAACAAAAAAACGTACTCTTGCTGATGCCATAGAGGATTCCGATTTATTCATAGGTGTTTCAGTTAAAGGTGCAGTAACAAAAGAGATGGTGAAGTTAATGGCAAAAAATCCTATTATCATGGCAATGGCAAATCCAGAGCCTGAAATAACCCCAGAAGAAGTCGCTGAGGTAAGGAACGATGTTATAATGGCAACAGGCAGATCTGACTATCCAAATCAAGTTAACAATGTACTTGGATTTCCATTTATATTTCGAGGAGCACTAGATGTTAAAGCAAAAGCCATTAATGATGAGATGAAATTAGCAGCTGCATATGCTTTGGCTAGGCTTGCAAAAGAAGAGGTTCCAGAAGATGTATGTAGAGCCTATGGGATAAAACGTATAGATTTTGGAAAAAACTATATAATCCCTAAACCCTTTGATCCCAGAGTATTGACATATGTTGCACCAGCTGTTGCAAAAGCAGCTATAGAATCAGGTGTTGCAAGAGATATTATTCATGACTTTGAACAATATAAACATAAATTAGAATCACGTTTATCAATAGAAAAAGAATTTATTAGAATGGTTATTAACAAAGCCAAAAATAGTTCGAAACGTTTAGTTTTTCCTGAAGGAGAATATGAGAACATCATAAGAGCTGCATCACACATCGTCTATGAAGGATTTGCTGAACCAATACTTATTGGCAACATAGAAAAAATAACTGATATAGCCAACAAAAATAAAATTAATTTAGAGGGTATTAGAATTATAGTACCTGAAAATTATGAAAAATTTAATTTATATGCAGAACAGTTATATAACCTCAGGCAAAGAAAGGGTGTTACTTTAATTGAAGCTGAAAGACGTCTTACAAGATTAACCAATTACTTTGCAGCTATGATGGTTTTAAACGGTGATGCAGATTGCGCTGTATCAGGATATTCAAGAAGTTATCCAGAATCTGTTATACCATTCTTAGAGACCATTCCATTTGAGAATGGATATTCAACAATTTCTGGTTCATATTTTATTATATTTAAGAAGAAAATTATATTATGCGCAGATACAACTGTAAATATTGAACCTGATGCAGAAAAACTTGCAGAAATAGCAATACAATCAGCAGAGTTATGCAAAAAATTTAATATAGAACCTAAAATTGCTCTCCTTAGTTTTTCTAATTTTGGTAGTGTAAAGATTGAAAAGACAAAGAAGATAAAAGAAGCTTTGAAAATTGTAAAATCTAAAAGACCTGATTTAACAATAGATGGTGAAATGCAGGCAGATACAGCAACATATCCACCAATAGCTTTTGAGGCTTTTCCTTTTTCTGATATAAAAGGAGATGCTAATGTGTTAATATTTCCAAATTTGGATGCAGGCAATATTGCATACAAGCTTCTTTACCGATTAGGAGGTGGTACCGCAATAGGCCCAATCCTACAAGGCTTCAAAAAATCTGTTCATGTTCTTCAGAGAGGAAGTGATGTTGATGAAATAGTTTATTTATCAGCAATTGCAGTGGCAGATGCTATAGATAAAGAACAAAATTAAAATAATGTTATAATCAGTGGACAATGAAAAATAATATATTAATATATATTTATGAGGTCCAAACCTAAATTATGGCGCATATTACGTATTCAGTTAAAGGAAATTCAACAAATTATAAAAATATATTACAAACATGTGATCTTTTTTATAATTATTGCTGCAATAATATTTGTTTATTATATGGCCCAACAGAAAAGAACTGAGAACATAAAATATAAAAAATGGTACAAAAATTGGTATCAAATTAGACAAAAGGATGACAACAAAACTAGCTAAAGTATAATAATTCAAATTTGTTCTATTAAAAGGAGGCAAATGATGAAAAAAATTTTTGTAATGTTATTTCTATTAACTGCTTTTTCTTATCTAGTAAGTTTAAATTATCTAAATGCCCAGACTTCTAAAGAAAGCAGTTATATGCCAGTCGTGGAAAAGGAAGCTTTCAACACTACAATGAATAAGCTCATTTCAGAAAAGCAAACTTACATGAAGAGGCAGAAAGAATTGCTGGAAAATAGATATGACCTATCAAACAAAATATCTCCTGATGTCACGATGTCTAGAGGAAAACCTATTCAAATTGGAGTAAGAGTAAAATTGCCAAAAGGAATAAGAAGTTTTGAAGATTTGGCTAAGATGAAACCAGAAGAAATAAAAGAAAGAGGTCTATTCCCTATGGGGTTTATGCCATTACCTCATGTCAACCACGAAGCAGGTGGTCAAGTATACCCACAAATGCATATTGATGAAATAAATCTACAAGAAGGCCGTGACTTAACGCGATTTGATATAGAATATGATATACCGGAACATTTTTTACCAGAGTTTCCTTCAGCAATTTACCTAACAACTAGACCAGACTTGGGAGATGTCTCTAAAGGTCAACTTGTAACAATAAATAATTACTATGAACTGTTTAATGGAATATTAACACCTAAACAATTAGATGGCTTAAGATTACTAGTTACACCATTTCCACAACAAGAATTTAACATGACAGCTGATAGAAAAACAAAACTCCCCTCAAGAGGTGTCACATGTTTCGACTGCCATGCCAATGGCAATACAAATGGCGCAATTCACTTGGAACAAACTGTAAGACCCCAACCTTATAGATCAAGATTAGATACACCAACATTAAGAGGTGTAAATATTCAACGACTTTTTGGTTCAAAAAGAGCTCTAAAAACTGTAGAAGATTTTACAGAATTTGAGCAAAGAGGAGCTTATTTTGACGGTGACACTGTAATAGCAATGAAAAAAGGAGTAAATATCCTTGATAGAGGTGCTCAGGTGCATGCTATGGCAGAATTTCAAGAAATACTAGATTTTCCACCAGCACCTAAATTAGATGTATTTGGAAGATTAATTAAAGAGAAAGCAAGTGCTTCCGAATTAAAAGGAGAAGAACTCTTTTTTGGAAAAGCCAAATGTGCTAATTGTCATACTCCACCATATTATACTGACAATCTAATGTATGATTTAAAAGTTGAAAAATTCTATAATAATCAATTAATAAATGGAAAAATGGCTTTTGCAGAAGGACCTATTAAAAATTTCCCATTAAGAGGGTTGAAAGATACTCCACCTTATCTACATGACGGTAGACTTTTAACAATCGATGACACAGTTGAATTCTTCAATCTTATATTAGAACTCAAGCTTACAAAGGATGAAAAAGCAAATCTAGTATCTTTTCTACAATGCTTATAATAGCTCATTTTAGGGTTTACAGTAGTTAATAAATATTGTATATAAAAGAGGCTCTTACAGAGCCTCTTTTATAATTTTATGGAGGAAAATTATGCAAAAATCATTAAAGGGAACAAGAACGCTTGAGAATTTGGTAAATTCTTTTGCTGGAGAATCACAGGCAAGAAATAGATATACCTTCTATGCGTCAGTAGCAGAGAAAGAAGGTTATAAACAAATAAGTGAAATATTCTTAGAAACGGCAGAAAATGAAAGAATGCATGCAAAACGTTTTTATGACCATATAGTTGAAAATTTGGGTGCTAAAGAAGCTATACCATTAGTAATTAAAAATGCAGAATACCCTTTTTCTCTTGGGAGTACTTTGCAAAATTTAAAAGCAGCAGCTGCAGGTGAGCATGAAGAAAATACTATACTATATCCAGATGGAGCAAAAATTGCTGAAGAAGAGGGATTTAAAGAAATAGCAATAAGGTTTAATAGAATCGCTGAAGTAGAGAAGAGGCATGAAGCAAGATTTTTAAAACTTGCAGAAAATGTAGATAAGGGATTAGTGTTTAAAAAAGAAAAAAAAGTCCTATGGAAGTGTAAAAAATGCGGATACATTCATGAGGGCTATGAGCCACCGTCAAAATGCCCAGCTTGTGATCACCCAAAAGAATACTATGAAATATTTATAGAAAACTATTAATTTATAATTAAAATTATTAATATTTCAACGCTTTTGCGTTCTTAATATAACTTTTAGATCATGAAACATTTATTTTTTTTTATCATATTAATATTTCTATATGAAAATTTAGGAGCACTGAATATAAATTTTTTACCTGATTGGAAAAAAGAAGGTAGGCTATCATATTCCTCAGAAAACGGAAATAATGATGAAGATAACTTTGCTGCTAGATTAAAATTAGACAAACCAAAAGGAAAAAATAGATATTATTTCGATTTGCAATATTATTTAGAAAGGGATGATGATCATGAAACTGAAAATGAGTTGATATTAAATGCTAGAAGTGAGCATTCAATATCAAAAAAAACATTCTATTTTTTTAATGGATATTATAATAGAGATAAATTTTCAGGTATACAAACAAGAATTTATGCAGGTCCTGGTTTAGGTTATATATTTCTTGATAGCGACAAACATTTACTTAAATTATACAATTCTGTCAATTATGACTATGAAAATTTAGATGATGGAACAGATAGTTATAATGCTTCTGATAATATTAGATTTATATATGAATATCATTTGAATAGCAAGATTACTTTAGGTGAGGACACAAGTTATTCTATAGCATTTAACAATAGTAATAGATATTTTGTGAACTCGGAGACAACTTTGGATTTTAGTATTACAGAACATTTATCTATAACATTTAATTATCTAATTGAATACCAAAATATTATAGCTAAAGGTGATTACAAGCACACAGATAGAAAATTTACAACTTCACTATCCTTTAAATTTTAACAGAAAAGCTCTCTAGTTAATTTAATTCTTTCAGCAACTTCCATAGGAATTTTCAAGAGATTATTAATGGTTTTTAGTCTTGAATTAAGCCCTCTCAAATTGGCTAATTGTATATTTAATCCTGGTCTTGCATTTAGCTCCAAAACAAGTGGACCTAAATCTTCATCAATGACAATATCCACACCAACATATTGGAGATTTGTAAAATCAAAGCACTTGCTTGATATCTTCAGGCATTCATCCCACATAGGTAGTTCCAAATTAATTAATTTATTACCAGTATCTGGATGCTCATCAACAACTTCATTCCCAATAACAGCCGATGTTGTAACTCCATTTGTTATATTTACACCAACACCAACGGCTCCTTGATGTAAATTAGCTTTTCCATCGGACTTACTTGTCGGTAATCTTAACATTGCCATCACAGGAATACCTTTAAATACTATTATTCGTATATCAGGAACACCTTTAAAAGTTATATTATTAAAAAATTTACTCGGTTTAACTCTATATTCCATCATTGCGCTATCAGGGACTCCTCCTAAGCTATAAACTCCTGATAAGATGTTGATAACATGATATTTTATATCATCAATGCTCCACAAAGTATCATCAGGCTTAATAAATTTTTCTTTCCTTCGCCCAGCAATAACTAAAATTCCATGCCCCTGGCTACCTCTTCTAGGTTTAATAACAAAATCGTCATGTTTAGATATGATCTTATCAAAATTTTCTAGTTGTTTATATATCTCTATTACTCCATATAATTTAGGTACTGCTATACCATATTTAATTGCTAGATTTTTTGTAGCAAGCTTGTCGTCAACAAGAGGATAGTATTTTCTTTTATTTAAAGGTAGAATGTAGCTAGCATTCCTTTGATTTATACCCAAAACACCTTTCTTTTTTAAAATTTTCCATGGTAATATTAGTTTCATTGATTTTTTATTTATCTATTTATTAAAAGATATCTAAATCTCCAAAGTTCTAAAAGTCTGTAACCGGTATATCTACCCATCCAAATCATAATAGCTAATATAACTAATAATAATTCAGGAAAAACGAAAATAAGATGTTCTAATATTTTATTTTGCATTAGCAAATACCCAAGCGTTGCAACTATTAAACTACCCACAACCTGTTTTATTGCTTCGCCAGCTCCTCTCTCTTCCCAAACAATTGAAGATCTTTCTATAGTCATAGTTATAATAACCATTGGGAATAATGCAATTGAAAGACCACTTACTATATTCAGTTTATGACTGATAACGCTAACAAAAAGCATAAGCATTACCACAATTGTTAAAACTGCTCCTAATCTAGGTATTAATAGTAGTTTTAATTTTTCTAATGAAAATCTAAAGAATAATCCCAATGCAACTATTAAGACAAACAATACAATACCCATAAATAGATGTGTTTCTCTAAAGGAAAGAGCAATTAGTATAGGCATAAATGTTCCGCTTGTCTGAATACCTATTAAATTCCTCATAAAAACAACAATCAGGGCACCTAAGGGTAGCATAATTAAAATACGATAGATATTTTGAGTATTAATTGGTAAGCTTAATAATGAATATTCGATAAAAGGAGATTTGGTCATTTCTGTTTTTTCCTGAGTTAAGGCTATAATTTCTTTAAAACTTTTAATTATAGAAAAACTTATTTCACTAACCTCACCACCAGTCATTTTTACAATGGGGTCATCTCCAACCTTCCAGATGAGCATATTATCTTTTATTCCTCTTGAACCAGTTTTTGGATTAATAGGAATCCACTCATTCCCATCGTTGATTTCTAAATAAGGAACAAAATCTGCGTTTCTTGCGCCATCTTTTAATTCTAACAGATAAATTAAACGTGCTGGAATGTGAGCACCTGCGAGTATGTATTTTAGTTTCAATACATACTCTTTATCGTTCTGTATATCCTTCATCAAAATATTAACATTTTCATTATTAGTATTAGATAATCTTTTTATCAATTCTCTCGTAAAGGTTATAACATCTGCTGAGGATTGTCTAACTTCAGTTAAAATTGATTCAATTGCTGTTTTTTCAATCTCCGAATATTCAGGGGTATCAATATAATCGACTTTAGGCTCTATCCTCTTAAGATGCAAGTCTGGATCTTTTAATAGCTGAACTCTGTAATATAAAACATCACTACCCTCATTTTTTCTAATAGCCCATATAACATTTCTATTGACACCATCGTCCTCTATAGATTGTCCATACCCACCTGACACAAAGTTTTCATCTATAATTGCATAACCATAGGGATCTTTTGGTATAGAAAATCTAATTTTAGTGGGACCTGGCTCAACTTTAACACTTATTTTAGCTTCAACATTCCATATTTCAAATTTTTTATCAGGTGTTAAAGGAAGACCCAAATTAAAGTGTTTATACAAAAATATAGTTAAACCTATTACAACTAATATTAAAATTAAAATTTTTGTTTGGATTTCTTTCATAATAATTTTTAATTATTATCACATTAATACAATAATGTCATTATTTTTCATCTTTAATATATTGATTACAAGCATTAGCATCTGTAATATAATCGCTATCTGGATCAATTATAAAATATTTTCTTAAGAATTCTCTGCCTAAAAGTAAAGGATAATTAAAATTATCTCTGTCAGCAATTGTAAATTCATCATTATATTTCTTACCATCTAAACAAAATTCTAAATTCACTACAGGCCTTCTATCGGAGGTTAATTGACCTTTTCTTTTTATCTTTGCGTACCTTTCAAGTTGTTTTTCTATTTTTAATTCTTCCTCTATACCATTTTTATCCCATATAAACAAAAACCTAACATATTTTTTACCATCTTTTTCATAAATTTTTACATTTTCACCATGGATTGATGAGGAATCAGCACCAGTATCAAGTTTTGCAGGCATTTTAATGCCATCTGGTAGTAGTATAATATTTTCATATATACCTATTATTTTTTTACTATTTTTCACATCCACTCCAAAACCTAATGAAAAATAGCTTATAAATATAATGCATAAGAGAAATCTAAATAAATTCATTTTGCCTCCAATATATTAACAGTCTAAAAGATATAAAAATATCAATATAGTTCACTTAGAAAATAATATAGAATGTTATACATATTTCAATATGTAATTATCATAAGATTTATTAAGTATTTTAGAACCCAAAGAAAGAATCTTTATTAAATGACTGTCTTATTGCCACTATGTCAATAAATAATAATAATATTATTATTCAATATATATAATTAGGTTTTACAAATATTAAATTATATAATTTAGTGATATTTTAATAAAATATCTTATGCTGCATTGACTTTTTCACTTTTTCCTATCAATAATTCAGCAATCTGTAATCCATTAAGAGCTGCTCCCTTTCTCAATTGATCTCCTACTACAAAAAAAGAAATACCATTTTCCAAAGCTAGATCCTTTCTAATTCTACCAACATAACAATCATCCAGACCTGCAACAAACAATGGCATAGGATAAACATTTTTATCGACATCATCACTCAACTGTATTCCCTTAGCATTTTTAAACAGCTCCCTTGCATTATCAACAGTTATATCTTTCTCTAGCTCAACACTAACTGCTTCAGAATGAGCTGAAAGCACTGGTACCCTAACACAGGTTGCAGAAACTTTAATAGAATCATCGCCAATTATCTTTCTAGTTTCATTAACCATTTTCATTTCTTCTCTTGTATAACCATTTTCCATAAATTTATCTATGTGAGGTATTACATTGAATAATATTTGATGGGCAAAATATTTTACATCTATAGTCTTCCCCTCAACAAAAGCTTTAGATTGAGTCAATAATTCATCCAATGCTCTTGCTCCTGCACCAGACGCTGCTTGATATGAAGACACTATAACCCTTCTTATTTTGCTATAATCATACAAAGGCTTTAAAGCAACTAACATAATAATAGTAGTACAATTTGGATTAGCAATTAATCCTTTATGTTTAAAAACTTCTTCACCATTAACCTCTGGAACAATTAATGGCACATCTTTTTCCATTCTGAAGGCCGAGGAGTTATCAATAACAATTGCACCAGAATTAATTGCATATTTCACATATTCTCTGCTAATACTTGCTCCTGCAGAGAAAAAAGCTATATCAACTCCATCAAAACTACTTTTATTTAATACCTCTATAGAATATTCAAATCCTCTATATTTAACAATTTTACCTTTAGACCTTTCTGAAGCTAATAATCTTAAATTTTTTACCGGGAAATCTCTTTCTTCCAAGATTTGCAAGAATGTCTGCCCAACTGCGCCTGTTGCTCCAACTACAGCAACATTATATTCACTTTTACTTATTTTTGAAATCAAATTAGGCATATTGTGCCTCCTACCTAATATTATTAAATTATTTTATATATTTATATAATAATTTAATGTAATGTCAAGACATATTTTAGCAATATTTAAATATACATTCAATTCAAGTTGAGTTTATAAATACATTATGATAATAAATAATATGGCTATAAAACAAAGAGAAACATGGCCAACACGAGTCGCCTTAATATTTGCTATGAGCGGGGCATCTATTGGCCTTGGCAATTTTCTCAGATTCCCTGCACAGATTATAAAATCAGAATCTGGCGGATCTTTCATGATTCCATATCTAACTGCTATCATAATTTTAGGAATACCCATGCTATGGGTTGAATGGTCCATAGGAAAGATTGGGGGATCTAAAGGGTATGGTTCAATACCTATGATTTTTAATGTTATGTGGAAAAATAAGTATTCAAAATACATTGGAGTTTTTGGATTGGCCTCTCCTGTTTTAATATCTGCATACTATACTTGGGCTACTTCATGGAATTTGGGCTATGCTTTTTTCTCAATTTTTAAAGCTTATTATGAGAAAGATAAAACAATATTCTTACAAAACTATATAACAAATACCAACTTGATATTCCCTAACATATGGATAGCACTTATATTTTATCTAATCACTATTATGCTCATTTATATAATATTATCAAATGGCGTTATTAAAGGAATAACCTACATGCTATACATTACTTTTCCTATTTTATTCATTTTTGGTATCTTGTTAACAATAAGAGTTCTTTACATTGGGCCTCCCATTCTTAAAGGACTTGCGTATATCTGGGAACCCAATTTTCACCAACTGCTAAACTGGAAAATCTGGATTTTAGCTGCTGGCCAAGTTTTTTTTACATTATCTGTTGGCATGGCACAAATACCAATTTACGCAAGNNTAAATGAGTTTTTTGAAGTAATTATAGGTGGTTCAATTGCAATTCCTGTTGTCATAGCATTAACTGGTGAAATTTCTAGTGTCTATTTACAGGGTTATAATTTAGCTTTTTCGGCTATGCCAATGGTTATTGAACAAATTCATTTTGGCAATTCCTTTGCTGTCATATGGTTTTTACTTCTTTTTATTGCAGGTTTTACAACTATTATACCAATGTGTCTTTCATTCATGGATTTTCTTCAAAGCAACTTCTACTTAAGTACAAAGAAAGCTTCTTTTTACACTTTATTAAATATTATAATTATGTCTTTGCCAGTAATATTCCTATACTCCAAAGGTGTATTTGATGATATAGATTTTTGGGTTGGTTCAATATTAATAATTGTTGTTAGTCTTCTAGAATTATATGTATTTGCATGGAGTGGGAATGCAAATAGCAATATGAAAATATTAATGTCAAGCAATCTAATAAGATTGAATATGTTAATATTTTATGTGATAAAATATGTAGTGCCTTTTATATTGTTATCCTTACTCATATTGTGGATTACAACTGATGGTTTTAAAATAATCTTAACAGAAAATAAATATTTATGGTTTTCTAGATCAATTATACTAATTTATATTATATATTTGTTATATTTAATAAAAATATCAACTAATAATAAGGGAGAATCCTAATGAGTATATGGGGTTATATTTTTATGTTAGGTAGCTGGGCAGCAATTTTTATATTTATGATATTCTGTATATACAAAGAACTTAGTAGCTTAAAGTAATATTTAAATGGAGCGAAGGGGGATCGAACCCCTGACCCCGTGAATGCCATTCACGTACTCTCCCAGCTGAGCTACCGCCCCAGAAAATATGTTATATACCGAAATTTCTTACATTTTTCAATAAATAATTATCGATTTTTATTTATCAATAATCATCCCATCAATAATCTCAATTATTGATTTAGCATGCTTTGCAACAAAATTATCATGAGTAACCATTATTATTGTTTTCCCTTTCTCATTTAATCTACATATATAATCTAAAATATTTTTTGAAGTTTCGCTATCAAGCTGACCTGTAGGTTCATCAGCTAATATTATTTCTGGGTCATTTATGAGCGCCCTTGCTATAGCCACTCGTTGTTGTTGGCCCCCAGAAAGTTGATTTGGCTTGTTCTTTAATTTTATTAACAAACCAAATTCTTCTAGTAAGTTGTGTGCCCTTTTAACATATTTTGATGGGTTATTTTCAGAATAATAAACTGGCAACATGACATTTTCTAAAATATTTAAGTATTGAATGAGATAAAAGGATTGAAAAATAAATCCCATCTTTTTATTTCTTAATTCTGACATTTCATTATCATTTAAGGTTGAGATGTCTAAACCATCTAACAAATATATACCCTTAGTAACAGTATCCAATAATCCTATTATGTTCATTAAGGTTGTTTTACCTGAGCCAGATGGGCCCATAATTGCAATAAAATCCCCTTTATTTATTCTAAAATTAATTCCCTTTAAAACTTTAACGGCCTCACCTTTAATAAAATAATCCTTTTCTAAATTAATAAGTTCTATCATTACTTAAGCACTTTCTTCATTTAATTTCACTTCAACAGCAATTTTATCGCCTTCAGTCAAACCATTTAAAACTTCAGTTGTAGAGTCTCCTCGTTCTCCTATTTTAATAGGAACCTCTTCTGTTATTCCCTTACTTTCATCAATTATTTTATAAACTATATAATGATCATCTTTCCATTTTAAAGCTTCATTAGGTATGACTAACTTACCAGATTTACTAGCAATAATTATTTTACATTGGGTTGTCATCTCAGGTTTCAAAAGCTCTGCAGTCTTATTATCAATGTTTACTATAGCTCTATAGTAAACAATATTTTCAAAAATATCTGGACTTATATTGATTCTGTCTACTTTACCAGTAAATGTTTTATCAGGATAAGTATCGACGGTATATTCTACTTGTTGACCAATACTGACTTTACTTATATCTGTTTCATCTACATAAATCCATAATTCTAATAATCTTGGATTCAATACAGTAATTAAATTACCAACCTGTAAACCACTAACGAGAGTCTCACCAGCTTCAGCTGCAACTTGTGTAACTACTCCATCAATAGGAGAATATATATTTGTAAAGCTGAGTCTAACCATCAATTCCTCTAAATATGCGCTTTGTTTTTTTATTTCAAGTTCTATTCTTTCTACAGTCAAGTTATGTTCTCTATCATATCTGTTAAGTTCTAACTTGGCCTGATTTAATGCTGCTTTTGCACTATCATAATCTGTTTTAATAGTATCTAACTCTTCTTTTGCTGAAAATCCCCTTCTATATAAATAAATTTCTCTCTCGTATTTTCCTGTAGCTGTTTGCATGCGAGACTCAGAATCTCTAATTCTCTCAAAATATATTTTCCTTTGGTAAGGGTATGTTTCATTTTCTAATTGCAATTCTTTATTTAAAATATTTATTTGTTCTCTTGCCTGACTAATTTCTTTCTCAATATCTCTACTGTCAAGTCTTGCAATCAATTGTCCTTTTTTTACAATATCACCAACCTTTACATTCATATCGATAATTTCACCTGTGGCTCTCGTTCCTATTTCTATTTGCGCTCCTACTTGTGGTTTTATTACCCCTTGTTCCATAAGAACTGATTTCAATTCACCTATTTTAACAAAGTCTTTTGTAATGATCTTAACAGTACTTTTATCACTATCCCCTCTAAATATTATGAATATAAGGAATATAAAAGTAGCTATGATAATACCTGATATTATAAAATATTTTTTCATTAATCTATTCCAGATATATATTTTAATTCATTGTAATCATTTACAATCTTATACCGTGCATTATAATAGTCCATAAAAGATTGTTCATACCTATCTCTGGTGTCTAAAAGCTCTAGAATATTACTTTTACCAAGTGCAAATGATTCTAAGGTTAATTGATAATTAGTTTTTGTATGCTCCAACAAACTTGAAAGGTATATAAACTGTGCATTGTAGGATATTATATTATTGTATAAAGTTCTAATTTGTTCTTCCATATTATTCAAAGCCTCTTTTTCCTTCATTAAAGATTGATAATATTCAGTTTTATTACCTATTACGTTATAGTATCTTCTAAATCCAGTAAACAAATCAAAGGTTGCCCTAGCGCCCACTTGAGACCCCGTATAATACTCAGGAGCATTATATTCATTATAAAATCTACCTTTTTGTGCAAAAATATCTATTTTTGGATAAAACTCGCTATGGGCTTTTTTTATTTCTTTAGAAGCTATTTTTGCATTATACTGAGATGTTACTACGTTTATATTATTATGAGTTCCCTTTTTAATATAAAAACCTATGTCATAAACTTTTATCTCTTCAAAATAAGTATCTAATTCTGTAGTGGTGTCATAAACTTCTCCAGTAAATGTTGAAAGATTTATAAAAAGATTTCTCAATGCCTGCAAGTTTGACTCATATTCATACTTTGATCTATTAAAATCAACTTCCGCCTGCAAATATTCTACTTGCCTAATTCTTCCTATTTGATATCGAGATCTTGCAATATCTAATGCTACCTTACTGCTTTCTACAATGTTTTTATATGATTTTAATATCTCAGATGTTTTTAATATATCGAAATAAATGTTACTTACATTCATTTTAATGTACCTTCTGTAATCGTCATAGACGAAATTAGTTAAATGCAAATTTAATCTATTTATAATTACATCAATAATATCACTAAATCCCGAGAATAAATTATAATTTAAATCTGCTGTTATACTACCATTCGTTCCCTTTAAATCATCATAATTTTCATTTCCTGATACATTTGAACTTAATTGAGGATAAAAATTTGAATATGATAGCTTTAAATTAATTTTACCCAATTCAACATCATATTTTTTAATTTTATATCCAGGATAATTCAAAAGTGCTTTTTTAATCACCTCATCTAATGATAAAGCATTCACTTCTGATAGAAAAAAAAATATATAGAGTAAGCTACAAATTATTATTCTTTTTAACATATAACGATTAATGTATAAAGGATACAAAGGTACTCTTCAATGTCAAGATATTAATTAATATTACGAATTTTCACACACATTAAAAGTAAAATTTATCATTTTAGTGATTTTATATATTAAGATTTAGTGAGGATTTTAAATTAATATTGATAATAAAAAATATAAAATTATAATAGATTCTCAAAAATAAAAAGATTCCCGAAACTATTATAAACATGATATTCAAAATGAGAATTTTTATTCTATACGTATTATTTATATTAGCATTTTTTATTAAACCCGTTGAATCAACGGAATTTAACTGCGAACCTTTATATGAATTATTAGAATCGTCATATGAAAACCCGAAGTATAAAGTGGAGAAAGGCCTTGGTTTTATAATGTATATTGATGAAAAACTTACTTGCAGAAAATTTTTCGGGCCAATGTCAGAGAATAGTATCGTAAAATTAGCTTCTGCAAGTAAGTGGCTATCTGCTGCAACTATTATGTCACTAGTTGACGATGGAACAATAAACCTTGACGACACTATTGGAAAACATATAAATGATTTAATTGATGTAAATGACAGAGAAGCTGATTTGAAGAGGAATATTACTATAAGACAGCTTTTATCTCATACCCATGGCCTTTCTGACAAAGAACCATATAATTTCATTCCATTTATCACAATGAAACAAGCAGCTAAATTAATACTTAAAGAACCATTTTTGTTTGAACCAGGAACATCATTCTCTTATGGCGGCATAGGGATGCAGGTTGCTGGTTATATAGCTGAAAAAACTACTGATAAAAAGTGGAAAGATATTTTTTCTGATAATATAGCTATACCTCTAAATATGAAAAATACAAAATATACCTCATCGCTGCCACTTTCACCAGTAAAGAATCCTAATATAGCAGGTGGCGCAGAAAGTACACTTGATGAACTGGGGAATTTTGTTTTAATGATTGAGAGACAAGGATTTTTCAAAAGAACAAATATATTATCAAAAAGCACCGTAAAAGAGATGCTGCATAAACAAACTGATAATGTTAAGATTTTAAAACATCCCTGGAATGCCTATATAGATGTTGCTCCCGACATATATAATATCCC
The DNA here is from genome assembly GCA_002402635.1 of Deferribacterales bacterium UBA4806. GTDB lineage: Bacteria > Chrysiogenota > Deferribacteres > Deferribacterales > UBA228 > UBA228. Next base: position 23,755 of record DHGE01000170.1, on the reverse strand, counting down.
ATATGGATTAGGAGCATGGCTTGAAATAGTAGATAATGTTTCCGACGACGGCCTTTATGCTCAGTCCAGCGGCTTATATGGTACAGTACCTTTTGTTGATGTGGAAAGGCACATTGCCGGCGTTCTATTATCTGAAAACAAAGATGATGCAGAAACAGGTGAAATCACATCCATATATGAGCCAACACATATAATTTATATTAACCTAAGAAATCTTATAAAAAAACTTGTACCGATACAATAAAAAAATTATTTTTGGAATGCCCTTAAAATCCTTATAAAATAAAATATTAAAAAGGCTACAGATGCTACTGATATAATAGCTGCACCAGCAGTTATATCAAAAAAATAGGAAATAAATATTCCTGTAAAGCAAAAAAATAAACATAAAATAATTGATATCAACATCATATTAATAAAAGATGTTGAAAGTTTCTCTGCCAAATAAGATGGAATTGTTAAAAGTGCTATTACAAGAATCAATCCAACCATTCTCATAACTATAACTACTGATAAGCCTATCATGTTTAATATTAAGAAGTATAAAAACCTTGTGCTTATACCTCTTGTAAATGCATACTCACTATCGAATGATAAAAGTAATACTGCACGATAATATATTAATATAAACATTATAATAAATATATCTAAAATAACCATGATATATAAATCAAAATGTGTTACCGCAAGAATGCTGCCAAAAAGAAACGACATAATATCAGGATTATAACCCGGTGTAATATCAATTAATATAATACCCAGAGCCATCCCCATAGCCCACATTACTCCTATAATGGCATCCACCCTTTCTTTTTCTTTAAAAGTAATTAAAGCTAATAAAGATGAAATAAAAAGAGAAAAAATAGTTGACACAGGCAATAATGGTAATCCTAGATAAAATGCTAACCCTATTCCACCATAATTTGCATGTGCAATACCACCTGCCAAAAATGTCATCCTGTTAACTATAATTAGTGAACCTATTATTCCACATGCAAAACTTGCAAGAATAGACGAATAAATAGCATTTTGTATAAATTCATATTGAAAAATGTTTGTCAAAGGTTTTTTCCCTAAATTCCTTTAAATGAGCAGCTTCTTCTATAGCATATCGACCTATAGCACAGGTACTCTCATCATGATAACCATAGAGTAGAGTTAACATCTCTTGAGTAAGAACAGGCTGGTCATTATATAACAATTTTTTATTCAAACAAGCTAATGAAGTAATTTGCGTCGCCATAATACTTAAATCATGTGTTACCACTAAAATTGTTTTATTTTCTCTCAATGTTTCTAAAAATTTTAAAAAACAAAAAGCACCATAGGGATCGATATTAGAAGTTGGCTCATCTAAGAGCAAAATCTCAGGATTTGATACAAGTGCTCTTGCTAAGTAAACTCTCTGCCTTTCACCTCCGGACAACTCTCCCATTTTTTTTTCTTCTAAGTGAGCTACGCCTACAGTTTCCAAAACTTGCAAAGCCTTCTTTTTTTCATTTTTTGTATATATAAACCCTAAAGACTTTCCAGTTGTAAAACCTGCTAAAACCATTTCAAACACAGTCACAGGAAAATCTCTCTTTACATCCAAATTCTGGGGGACATAACCTATACAATGTCTTTTCTCTTGTGGATTTGAATCTAACACCTTAACAATGCCTTTTTGTGGTCTTAAAATCGATAAAATGATTTTAAGCAGAGTGGTCTTGCCTCCACCATTTGGACCTAATATTGCGATATATGATCCACTATCTACAACAAGATTAATATCTTCTAAAACTGAACTACCATTGTAACTAAAATAAAGATTTTTGACATCTATTGCCTTATTCGTCACAGGCTATCGATTCAGCAAATTTTATTAGATTGTCTCCCCAGTTAATACTTAACGGATCAACTTCCAACAACTTAGCCCCCATTGCTTTAGCAATGAATTGGGCAGATTTCTTAGATGATTGTGGCTCTATAAATATCGTTTTTATATTTTCCTTTTTTGCAGTATTAATTAATAACTGAAGTTCTTTAGGAGTAGGCTCTTTGCCTTCTGCTTCTATTGCAATCTGATTTAGACCAAAGCTTTTAGCAAAATATTGAAAGCTAGGATGATATACCATAAATATAAGTTTTTCTTTTTTACATTGTAAAAAAACATCTGCTATCTTAGAATCAACTTCATTAATTTTTTTAATAAAATTTAAGAAATTAGACTGATACATTTTTCTGTTTGCGCTATCTTCCTTTATAAAAGCATCCCTTATATTTTCTGCCATTATCCTAACCCTGCTTGGAGCTAACCAAGTATGTGGATCCTCTTGTAGATTATCATGTTTAATATTGTGATGATGTTCGTTACCTAATTTTTCAAGACCTTTATCCATAGCTATTATTTTTAATTTTTTATTGCTTCCACTTATTTTTTCAATCCATACCTTTTCTAATGGTAAACTAATAGTAAAATATATATCTGAATTAGACAATGCTACCATTTTAGATGGTTTAGGTTCATATGTGTGAGGATCGCTACCCTTGTCCACCATAACATTCACTTTTACTAATGAACCACCTATCTTTTCTACAAAATATTTTTGTGGTAAAATAGTTACAGTTACATTTAATTCCTCAGATTTTACTGGAATACAGTTAAAAACAAGAAAAATCAAAACGAATATAATTGTTTTCACTATTTTATCACTACTGAATATTGTCACTTTAAATTACATAATGATTCAGAAAAGTCAATATATATTAAAAATCTAAATATATTTATTTTAATCTTACTTTAATCCAACTTAACACATCATTGTAAACTTTCTCATAATCAACTTCATGTAGTAGATCATGATAGAGTTCATTATATTCAATAAGTTTTTTATCTTTACTTGACAATGAAAGATAAAAATTTTTTATTGGTATTGTTGGGACAACTCTGTCACCTTTCCCGTAAAGTATAAGGAAAGGTAATGTTAAATTTATAGCTTTTCTTTTTACTTCCACTATATTTCTAGAAATCTCTAAACCCATCCTTAATCTAAAAGATTTTTGATTCACTAATGGATCCTGTTTAAATGTCTCCAGCTCAGCTCTATTGTGTGTTAAATATTTGTCATAAATTTTTGAACCTACTAAAGGTAAAGAAGCAATAGTATCTATAGTTCTTGCAATTGGCCCTATAAAATAATTCATAACATTTATAAGTGAATCAGGAATAAATAAATTATATAGATATGCCCCAAATGCAGGGCTGATAAGTATAGCTCCCAATGGATTGAAATTATAAAGAATTAAATACTTAAGCAATATTGTACTGCCCATGGAATATCCGATAAAAAATAGATTTTTTAATTCACCCTGTCCTTTTATTTCATTAATATACAAATCTAGATCTTTAACAAAATAACTAAAATTTTCAACATTCCACCTTGCTCCCTCGGATTTGCCGTGTCCTCTTAAATCAAAAGTGTAAAAGGAAATATTATTACCATTCAAAAATGCCGCAAAATGCCCATATCTAGCAGAATGATCTCCATAACCATGTAAGAAAATAACATTGGCTATAGGATTTTCCACTACCCAATTTCTTTGAAAAAGTTTTACTCCCCTATATCCTTTTATATACCCTTCGTTATACTTTCCAGCCATATAATCCTTCCTTTTGTAAAATTAAGCTTTAATAATACTTACTTGCTAACCAACATCTTTCATAATATAATTATTTTTATCAAATAAAAAACAATATTATTCTTAATAGGAGAAGTCAATGGAATGTAAAAAGGAAAGGAATTTAAAATTTTGCAATTGTTCCTATGAACCATGTCCCAGAAGGGGCATTTGCTGCGACTGCCTGCAATATCATCTTAAGCAAAAACAGCTCCCAGCATGTTGCTTTCCAAAAGATGCAGAAAAAACCTATGATAGAAGTTTTAAAAATTTTATAAGGATAAATAACTAATGGATAGTCATTCTAAATTATTAGAAGATATTATAAATGGATATACACCGGCTCCTCATGAACTTGCAATCTTTATTGATCATACTCTATTGAAACCTGATACAACAGAAAAAGATATAATTAAAGCAAGTGAAGAATGCAAAAAGTATAATTTTGCTTCACTTTGCATTCCTCCTTGTTATGTGAACTTAGCAATAGACTTGCTTAAAAACTCAAAAACAAATGTAATTAGTGTTATTGGTTTCCCCTATGGCTATACACTACCTGAAGTTAAAAAAACAGAATCTATAATTTTAAAAAATGCTGGGGTAATTGAACTTGATATGGTAGTAAATATTGGAATGGTAAAAAACAGAAATTATGAATATGTAAAGAATGAAATAAACCTCATTAAATCAACAGGAACTACATTAAAAGTTATAGTAGAAACTTGTTATTTAGACGACGAAGAAAAAAAGGAACTATGTAATATTTTATTAGAAAATAATATTGATTATATCAAAACTTCTACTGGTTTTGGCCCAAAGGGAGCAGAAGTTAATGACATAAAACTTTTTAAAAGCATTCTAGGCGATAAAGTTCAAATAAAAGCAAGCGGAGGCATAAGAGATTATAATACCGCACTAGCAATGCTACGTGCTGGAGCATCAAGAATTGGTGCAAGTGCCAGTGTGAAAATTGTTGATGGATAAGTTTAAACGCGTAATTTTAATAGTTTTAGACGGTTGCGGTGTAGGCAATGCACCTGATGCCAAATTATTTGGAGATGAGGGAGCTAATACGTTAAAACATGTTATAGAATTTTCAAGAATTAATTTGATAAATCTTAGAACACTAGGCCTTTACAAATTAATTCAAAAAAACACTAATGACATCTTAAGTAATTGCATTTACGGAATGTTAGAAGAATTATCTTCAGCAAAAGATACCATAACAGGGCACTGGGAATTAATGGGAATAATAAGGAACAAACCATTTAATACATACCCTGAAGGTTTACCAGTTGAATTATTAAATAGATTTATCAAAATTAATAATTTAGATGGTTATTTAGGGGGACATCCTGCATCTGGAACTGAAATAATAAAAACATTGGGAGAAACTCATTTAAAAACTGGTTGGCCCATTTGTTATACCTCAGCAGATTCGGTATTACAAATTGCCTGCCACACTAGTATCTTTCCTCTAAATAGATTATATGGGTTATGTGAGAAGATTTTTGATGTAGCTGTCTATGAATATGGACTTGCTAGAGTTATAGCAAGACCTTTTACTGGTAGTCCAGGTTATTTCACTAGAACGCCAGACAGAAAGGATTTTTCGATTAAACCTCCTGAAAATAATGTTTTAGCAACTTTAACAAAGAATAATATAAAAACAATAGGAATAGGCAAAATCGGAGATATATTTGCTCACCAGTATTTAGATATTGAACTTCACTCAAAAGGTAATAGTGCATGCATTAATGATTTATTGAATGTTTTGCAAAATGCAAATATAAATTCCCTTATATTTGTAAACCTCGTAGATTTTGATATGCTCTATGGCCACAGAAATGATGTAGCAGGTTTTGCTCAAGCTTTAGCAGAGTTTGATAGTAGGTTAGCCCATATTATTGAAAAGTTACCTAATAATGATTTATTAATGATTACTGCAGATCATGGATGCGATCCCACTTATCCTGGCACAGATCACACGCGTGAAAATGTTCCACTATTAATATATAGCAAACAATTTGAATCAACACACTCCTTTAGCACTAAAAAAGGATTTCTATTTGTGGGTGATACAATATTAAAATACTTTGGATTGCGCCCAATAAATGGAGCAATAATAGAAGAGGTTTTTCATGAGAATGGTTGACATAATTATAAAAAAAAGAGATAAAAAGGAACTCACAAAAGATGAAATAGATTTTATTATTAAGGGATATACTGATGACCTTATTCCTGACTATCAAGTATCTGCCTTTTTAATGGCTTCCTATTTGAACGGACTAAATTTTAAAGAATGTGCTAACCTAACAAATGCTATGAGATTTTCAGGTATTATACCAGATTTTGGCAACTTATTTACTGTCGATAAACATAGCACAGGTGGTGTTGGAGACAAGTTGTCCTTTATTATGGCACCAATTTTTGCTGCTGCAGGTGGCTACACACCCATGACTTCTGGCAGAGGATTAGGTCACACTGGAGGCACTCTTGATAAATTAGAGTCCATTCCTGGAATGAATGTAAATTTAAAATTAAATGAAGCAATTAAGCTACTACAGGAATATGGACTTTTTTTTATAGGCCAAACTGAAGATTTAGCTCCAGCTGATAAAAAAATATATGCACTAAGAGATGTAACTGGAACTGTAGAATCTAAAGAATTAATTACAGCTAGCATCTTAAGTAAAAAATATGCAAATGCAATTGTTTTTGATATTAAATGTGGCAATGGCGCTTTTATGAAAACCACAGCTGAGGCAAGAACTTTGGCTCATAATTTATGCAATGTCGCAAAATATATACCAATGAAGGCAAAAGCCCTAATTACTAACATGAATCAGCCATTAGGCTTTTTTGTGGGCAATGCCTTAGAAATCCACGAGTCAGTGCAAGTGTTAAAAGGAAAAAATATTGCTGATTTAGTAGAGCTATCTCTCTCTATTTCAGCACATATGCTCGTACTTTCAAACATCTGTAAAACCTTTAATGAAGCATATGATAAATCAAAAACAGTTCTTGAGAAAGGAGAAGCCTACAATACTTTTTTAAAAGTTATCCATGCACAGGGTGGTGATATAAGATACTTAGAAAATAGTGAAAAGCTCTTTGAAAAGGCTAAAACTATTGAATTAAAATCATCGAGGCAAGGCTATATTAATCATATAAATACCCTCAATGTGGGTAATGCTCTTATTTGTCTTGGAGGGGGCAGGAACGTAAAAACTGATATTATTGATCACTCAGTGGGATTTGAATTTTATAAAAAATTGGGCGATTATGTTCAGAAAGATGAAGTAATTCTTAAAATTTATCACAATGATAAAAATTTAGAAGAAACAATAAACTTATTAAAAGAAAACATTCATATTAACGATGAAAAACTTACTTCAGAGCCATTAATATATGAAGTATACAACTAGAAAGAATATATTTATCCCCTTTGGAACACTCATTTTTTTTGTCTTTTATTTTATCTATAAATCAAACAATTATTATATTTCCATAAAGAGTATAACAGGTATAATCATTTTATTGCTCATTGCCTTTAGTGTGTCACAAAATAAAAAAAACATTAATTATGAACTTGTATTATGGGGGTTAACACTTCAATTAACTTTAGGGTTTTTTGTTTTAAACACCTATGTTGGGCAAGAAATATTTAAGTCAATATCATTTTTCATGACAAAATTATTAGATTTTACCCATGAGGGGACGAATTTTGTCTTTGGAGACTTAGGGAAAAACCTATCAGCTTCTAAAGCCTTTAAAGAAACACTAGAGAAACTCCCTCTAATAAATACCTTGGGTAACATCAACTTAGGCTTTTTTGCTTTTACCGTACTACCTACTGTAATTTTTGTTTCCTCCCTTTCAGCTCTATGCTATTATTTGGGGATACTTCAATTTATAGTAAAACTATTTGCTAAGGCTATGAATTACTTCTTAAAAGTATCAGGAGCAGAGGCTCTTGCAACTACAGCCAATATATTTATAGGTCAAACTGAGGCGCCACTTTTGGTAAGGCCATATGTACCAAAAATGACGAAATCGGAACTTTTAGTTCTCATGACAGGGGGGATGGCAACTGTATCTGGAAGCGTGTTAGTTGCTTTTATAGGGCTATTAAGAGATCACCCAACAATAGGACCTACTATAGGCGTACACCTCTTAACAGCCAGTGTCATGGCTGCACCGATTGCCATAGTTATTGCTAAAATTGTCTATCCCGAACTAGAGACTCCTTTAACTAAAGGAACTTTAAAAATGAACGTAACAACGGATGATGCCAATGTTATTGATGCTGCTGCAAGAGGAGCTCTAGAAGGGCTAAATCTTGCACTAAATATAGCTGGGATGCTTATAGCTTTTATCGCTTTAATTGCTTTGTTTAACTATATTTTAGGTCCATGTCTTGACTCACTCTTGTCTTTATTAAATTTAAGCCCAATAAATCTATCACTCGAAAAAATCTTTTCTTTTATTTTCTTTCCTATAGCCTATCTTATGGGAGTCCCTTTTGCCGATTGTTTAAGTGTTGCAACAATATTAGGTGAAAAAATTGTCTTAAATGAGTTTGTTGCTTTTATCAATTTAGGTCAAATTATGTACCAATTATCTGATAGATCAATCATTATTACATCATATGCTATATGTGGATTTGCTAATTTTAGTTCCATTGCTATACAATTAGGGGGTATAGGGGGTATGGCACCTGATAGAAGACATGACCTGGCAAAGTTGGGTATAAAAGCATTACTTGGAGGCACATTAACTTCCTATATCAATGCTACTGTGGCAGGTTTATTTATTCTAAATTAAGCAAAATTCTAAGAGGTAAAGAACATGGATATTAATAATGTTATTCTAGATAAGCTTATCAATATGGCAAAGGATGCTAGAGATAAAGCTTATGCACCATATTCACATTATTTTGTTGGAGCAGCTCTACTTACTGAAAAGAACAATTATTACTCAGGTTGTAATATAGAAAACTCATCCTTTGGAGCTACAATATGTGCTGAAAGAGTCGCCATATGCAAAGCCATATCAGAGGAAGGCAAGACACTTATAACACATATACTAGTATATGCAAAGGATCCATCACCCTGTGGAATATGCAGACAATTTTTAAGTAACTTTTGCACTGACGCAACTACTATAATATTAACAAATATCAACCTTACAAACAAATTCTTAACCTTTAAAGAACTTTTCCCACAACCATTTTTAAAATTTTAAAACCCATGGTAAATACTGTTATAATTCTATCTTTTTAATGTTCTCTCTAAATGTTTTCCTCACAACAATTGACAAAGCTAATACAGCAACAAGATTTGGAAAGGCCATTAAGCCATTAAATATATCAGAGAGTGCCCAAACAACTTCTGTCTCTCTTAAAGCTCCATAGAAAACGGCTATACAGAATATAATTTTATAAAACACTACAAATCTGTCTCCCAATAAAAATCTTGTACATTGAACGCCATAATATGACCAGCCAAGTATAGTAGAATATGCGAAAAAAATTAAACTTATAGATACTATTGAAGGGCCAAGATATCCATATACTGACGCAAAGGAAGCGTTTGTTAAGGCTGTGGTTGATAGCCCAGAGTGCCAAGAATCTGTTAATAATATGCAGAAGGCTGTCATGGAACAAATTACAATTGTATCAAAAAACACACCAGTCATTGATATAAGGCCCTGTTTAACAGAATTATCAGTCATCGCAGCAGCGTGTGCAATAGGTGTTGAGCCCAAACCTGCCTCATTAGAAAAAATCCCTCTTGCCACTCCAAACCTCATAGCATCTCTAACTGCTGCCCCTGCAAATCCGCCTATTGCTGCAGTTGGATTAAAGGCCGAGTAAATAATAAGGTAAAATACATGAATTATTTTATCGTAATTTACGATAATTATAATCAAAGCTGATAAAAAATATAAAACACACATAAATGGAACAAGTCTTTCCGTTATTAAAGCTATTCTTTTAATACCACCAATTATAACAAATGCTGTAAAGGCCATAAGAAGAATACCTGTTACACCAACATGCAGTCCAAAAGAGTTTTGTAAGGCAACTGATACGGAATGGCTTTGCGCCATGCACCCTATACCAAAGGAAGCAACAAATCCAAAAAAGGCAAATAGCATTCCCAACCATTTAAGTCCCAAACCTTTGGAAATATAATACATGGGTCCACCACTGTATAAACCATAAATATTTCTTTCTCTATACTTTATTGCAAGAACAGATTCAGAAAATTTTGTAGCCATTCCAAAAAAAGCTGATAGCCACATCCAGAAAATGGCACCAGGTCCACCAGAGGCTATTGCTGTTGCAACCCCTGCAATATTACCAGTACCTACTGTACCAGCAAGCTCTGTTGATAAAGCCTGAAAAGGCGTAATATCACCTTCTCCTCCACCTTTCCTTCCAGTAAAAACTAACTTCAAAGCCTTTAAAAAATATCTGACCTGAATAAAACCAAGTATAGATGACATCCAGATTCCTGTACCTATTAATAACACAAGCAGTATAGGGCCCCATACAATATTAGAGACATTGCTTATAAATACATTTAGATCCATTTTTACTCCTTAAAATAAAATTGTATTTTAAATTATTGAGTTTACATTGAATTAAAAACAATTGCAAAAGAAAATTTCAATACGATAAAATATTTTCGTTGTACTGCAAAAAACCACCAAACTTTGTAAATTCATTAAAGTTCTTATCTTTTTTTATTGAAGCTTTAATAAAATCTAACATACGTTGATAACTTACATTTCCTCTAATTGAGTAATATGTGGCTATAATAGCAGACGCTATTGATGAGCCCTCTGAGGTGCCAAGGCCAAAAACTGCTGGTACAGTAAAATCAACATACCTTTTATCATGCTTATATATTACATTTCCATTTCTGTCATGCACAGCTACAGATAAAACATTCTTTAAACCAATAAGTGCAAAGGGATTTGAATCGACAGGTGGGTGATTACCGGCTCCAACAACTAAAATCATTCCTGCATCATCAAGCTTTTTGACATACCTTTTTATTTCATTAAATACTAATTTATTATTATACAAATGCAATTTCAAAAAAGAAGTGGCTGGTAAATTAACTATTTTTATATTAACCCCTTTTGATTTTTCATTAACAACCCAGTCAACTGCCCTTGCAAAGTCTTCTACTGTATTAACACTTATTGGATAGATTTTTACTAAAGGGCTTATTGTAATTTTATCAACAATCTGCAACATATAAAAGCCATGTTTATTTTCCTCATGGAAGCCATCATTTAAATTGTCACTATAAAGATCTGTAAAAATAGAAAAAGGATCATTATTGTTAGAAATAAGATTTAAGCCATAGGTATTATTTATAAATCCATCTTTGTCATCATCAAAATCATTATCAGGGAAATCATCTTTATTAATATAAATACGCCTATTTATAAAGTTACCTGCGCTCTCAATACCATTAAAATTAACATCACAGTCAACAATTATAGTTTTAGTTAATTCTGCCACACTTTTTGAATATTTTTTAATAAATAATTCTTTAAATTTAGTATAATTAAGACCATATTCTCCGTCATATCCAGATATTTGAAATGTATAACCCGTTGCATACATTAAAAAAAATATAAAAATAATTACTCTTACAATCATATTTTTATAAACTATTCCGAAGCCAAAGACTTATTCTTTATAAAACAATTAATTATATAAGGTGAAAACAACCGCAATATGGCAACATCAGCTGTATCATATGATTTTTTATTATAAGCCTGGATGGAACCATTAATATCATTATCAACCTTTAAGGAAAATATCAAACCAGAATTTATAGTAAATTGTTGTACATATTCTTTATCAGCTGTTGCTTCATTTAAAACATCTTCAATAATTAAATAATCAGAAAAACAATACTGATGAAACTTCCCTACTTCCCATTTAAAGTCTTTTGCACTTACTGAAAGATTGTAAATCTCCTTAACTTCCATATATTTTTACGTACTGTCAAGTAATAAAATGGCACCGAAAGGTGACATTTACAAGTTCACAGCATGCCTTAATTGCAGTATAAGTAATATCAATAAGGCTTGTTTTTTCATTCAATTTTTTTTGATAATATAATATTTTTACCACTTTATTACTATTTAGCTTTATATTTTTCATTATAAAATTATAAAATTAGATTGTAAATATTTCATGGTAATAACTAATAAAATAAAAGGGGCCTCTAAAAATAGAGGCCCCTAAAATATCTCTAGAAACTATAATTTTTACTTACCATCAAATAAGGACCATGGACCTCTTGTCTTTGAATGTCTAATAGCCTTATTCTTTTCTTGCGCACTATAGTCTTGTTTAATTTTAAATACTTGTCCTGGGAATATTAAATCAGGATCTTTTATCTGTCCTTTGTTTGCCCAGTAAATTAATGGCCACATAAATGGATTTAAATATTCTTTTTCAGAAATTCTCCACAAACAATCACCTCTTCTGACTGTATAATCCTTTGTTTTCCCAGTTGCAGGTTTTTCAACAACTGCAACAGCAAGACTTTCTTTAACTCTGTTTAACATTGCAACAAGTTCATTCATTGCAGCTTGTCCTTCTCTGCAATCACAACCTGTTAAATAACCTTCTACTTCGTTGTATTTCTCCATCAGCATATTGAGCTCTCTAACTCTACCAGCATTAACAAGATCGCCTTTGATCGACAAAATCTCATCATTTATTTCAGAGAGTTTGCTACGAAGCCCTTCACAAAGCCTACCAGCATTGCCTGCAATACTTTTAGCCTCTTCTGCTTTGCCTTGTGCATAAACAAGTTTAGCCCTAACTTGTTTATAAAGCTCATCTTGAGGTATGCACTCTTTTTCACCATTTGGAGATTTTACTCCCTCCATTGAGTCAGCAACACTTTTAGTTACTGGATTTGGAGAACAAACCTTCGATTCCTTCAACAAACTTTCAGCTTCTTTGTAAGCTTTTTCAGCTTCCATGAATTCCCTTTTGGCGCATGAATCAGCCCCTGCTTGCCTTGCAGCATCTAAAGCTGCTTTTGCATCTGCAAATTCTTCAATAGGTGCTCTGGCACATGCAAAAATAAAACCTGAAACGACAAATGCTACTACTAAAAACTTAAGTGTTTTCCCCATTTCTAACCTCCTGATTTATTAACTACCTATATTATACAACCACATAAATTATACAATAATATTAGTAAATCTTTTTACAATAGTCAAGAAAACTTCATAAATCAATTTTAATACATAATTCCTTTAATTGTTTTTCATCAACTTCAGATGGAGCATCTGTCATTAAACAAACTGCCTTTTGTGTTTTAGGGAAAGCAATAACATCTCTAATGGAATCTGAATTTGTAAATATAGAAATAATTCTATCTATTCCAAAGGCTATACCGCCATGTGGTGGTGTCCCATATTTCAATGCTTCTACAAAAAAACCAAATTTTCTTTGAATTTGATCTTCTGTCAAACCTAATGTTTTAAACATTTTGCTCTGTATGTCGCTTCTATGGATTCTGATACTCCCCCCACCTATTTCCTGGCCATTTAACACTAAGTCATAGGCCTTTGCTTTTATCTTTAAAGGGTCTTCATCAAAATATTTTATATCCTCGTCTCGTGGGGAAGTAAAGGGATGATGCATCGCATCATATCTTTTCTCATCTTTATTCCACTCAAATAATGGAAAATCTACTACCCAAGTAAAGGCATAGCTATTATCTTTAATTAAATTCATTTTTTTTGCAAGCATCACCCTTGTTTTAGCAAGTGCTAAGTTAACAATATTCTTGTCTCCCGCCATAATAAAAATTATATCCCCAGATTTACCTTCAAAGTAGTGAACAATTTCATTGATTTTATCATTACCTAAATATTTACTTAAAGAAGACAAATTGCTTTCGTCGCCAACTCTAATGTAGCTTATACCTTTAGACCCCATTGATTGTACAAAACTATTAATACTATCTAGATCTTTTCTAGAAAAATGCGAAGCCCCTTCTAACTTAATTCCTCTAATAACACCATTATGCTGTATGGCTTCTTCAAAGATATTATAACTAGTATTCTTTACTAACATCTCTATTGATTTTAAGTGCATCCCAAATCTCACATCGGGAGCATCTGTACCATATTTGTCTATTGCTTCGTCATATGTTATTCTATTGATTGGAATCTCAATATCCATTCCCAGAACTTCTTTTAATACCTTTTTAAACATTTTCTCTAGTAAATTTAAGAGATCCTCTCTATCAATAAAAGACATTTCCATATCGAGTTGAGTAAATTCAGGTTGTCTATCAGCTCTTAAGTCTTCGTCTCTAAAGCATCTCACTATTTGATAATATTTATCAAAGCCAGCCACCATCAAAAGTTGTTTAAAAATCTGAGGAGATTGAGGCAATGCATAAAATTTTCCTGGATTTACTCTACTGGGAACTAAATAATCACGTGCTCCTTCAGGAGTACTTTTTGCAAGAAATGGTGTTTCTACATCGATAAATCCGTTAGCATGTAAAAATTCCCTTATAGAATATATTATTTTATCTCTCAATATTAAATTCCTTTGCAATTTACTACGTCTTAAATCTAAGTATCTATACTTCAGTCTGCTTTCTTCACCAACATCTGAATATTCATCTAATTGAAAAGGTAAGGCCATTGCATCGTTAAGTATTTTCAATTCCTTGGTGATTACTTCTACAAAACCTGACTTTAATTTAGGATTTTCGGTACCACCTGGTCTTTTACTAACTATACCTTTAACTGCTACTATATATTCACTTCTTACACTCTGAGCCAATAAAAAATTTTCCTTATCTTCAGGATTGATAACTATTTGAAGAATACCTTCTCTATCTCTCAAATCTAAAAATATTATCCCCCCATGATCCCTTCGTCTATATACCCAACCCATTACGATAACTTCCTTACCTAAGAATGTTTCATCAACAACCCCACAATAGCTTGTTCTTTTCCAATCTCCCATCATTGAAAGCAATTCACGCCTCCGTTTATAAATTTATTCTTTATAACGATAGCAACATTCTCTCTGCTAAATTTATACTGCTCTCCATTTTTCATATTTTTAATGGTAACATATTGTCCTTTTATTTCATCATCTCCTAATATTATAACGTAATCTACAGAATATTTATTTGCCATCTTTAATTGATTTTTTAAATTTTTACCATCAAAATCTGTAATTGTGTTTAAATAATTTTCTCTAAGTTCTTTTAATAGACATATAACACTATCTATTTGATTGCTATTTTGATAAGCTATAAAAAATTTCAGCTCTCCTGAAATTTCTTTCACCTCTTTCAACAAAGTAACTAATCTATCTATACCTATTGCGAATCCAATACCAGGCACATCAGGTCCACCAAGCTGTTTTATTAACCCATCATACCTTCCACCAGCACCTATTGCAAGAGCTGGACCAAAATGATCTGTTATCATTTCGAAAGCTGTTCGCATGTAATAATCTAAGCCCCTAACTAATTTCAGGTTAACTAGAAAATTTATGTTAAACCTATTTAAATAGTCTTTTACTTTTTGAAAGTGATTTTTACATTCACCACATAGAAATTTATCTATTTTTGGAGCATTTTCTAAAGCATCCCTGCACCTTATATTTTTACAATCTAAAACCCTAAGTGGATTTGATTGTAATTTGTTATTACAATTTTCACATAAATTATTTGACTCTTCCTTTAGATAATCTGATAGAGCAACTATATAAGATTGTCTACACATCTGACAACCAATTGAATTAATTTCTAAGCGGATATCTAGTTTTGTATTAAAACTGTCAAAAAAATCACTAAACAATTTTATAACTTCACTGTCTAAAAGTGCGGATGAACTACCTATTGCCTCCACGCCTACCTGATAAAACTGCCTAAATCTACCTTTTTGAGGATTCTCTCTCCTAAACATTGGCCCATAATAATAAAACTTATCTACTTTATTATCATTAAAAAGACCATTTTCTATATAAAATCTAGCAACTGAAGCTGTTCCTTCTGGCCTTAATACTACTGTTTTATTATCTTTATCTATAAATGAAAACATTTCTTTATCAACAATATCTGACGTATCGCCAAGTCCTTTTTTAAAAACCTCTACTCTTTCAATGACAGGCAGTTTAACCTCTTCATATCCATATAAACTGAAAATTTTTTTAAATTTATCTTCTACAATATGCCAGTAGTAAATTTCATCACCAAAAATATCTCTGAATCCCTTAATTTTTCTATATATCCTATTATTCATAAAGTCCTTTTTCTTTAATACTTACAACATTACTAATTAATTCAACAACTTCCTCTAAAACAAAATATTCTAAATTTATACACAAATGATATAAATTGCAATCATCTATATCTTCTTTAAAATAATACTTCAAAAACTTTCTCTTCCTTTTATCGGTTTCTAAAATTACATCTTTTGCTTTATCTTCTGTTAAACCTTCATTTTCAACCACCCATCTTACTCTGTCCTCTAAAGGTGCTACCATTCTTATATGTATTGCATTCTCTAAATCCCTCAAGATACATTGCCCACCTCGTCCAATAATAATTATGTTATCTTTTTTAGACTCAGATATTATTATTCTTTCAACAATACGTTGGAATAATTCAGCATCCAATACCATATCATATATAATCTTTTCATCAAAAATTGAATCTTCTTGCTTTATATTAGCTATTTCTTTATTAAATTCCTCTTCACTAAAGCTTAACATATCTTTAAATATATCAATGTCAAAATACTTTGATAATATTGTTCTAATGTTTGAATGTTTATCTTCATCAAAAGCCATAACTTTTTCTTCTGGTAAATTAACTATCATAGCAACATATTTTATAACCTGCTTATCTAAATATCTGTAATTTAATAATCTAGACAGCTTTAATGCAATTACATCAGCAGGACATCCATATTCCCTTGATATTGTAATTACTGCCATTTTAAATTCCTCCTATCTTTTTTATATTTAATTTATTTGTGAGATCATTAAGCATTTCGTCTACACTCTTTTTAAATATAGGATGGATATAACTTGGATTTATCTCTAATAATGGATATAAAACAAAGCTCCTGTTATGCATATCATAGTGTGGTATAGTTAAATAATCACTTTTATATATTTTATTATTATAATCAATTATATCTATGTCAATTTCCCTTTCTTCCCACCTTCCTCTCTTTTTTCTTCCTACGAGTGACTCAATATCTTTAATATATTTAAGTAATTCTTCAGGTGTATAACACGTTTCTACTTCAATTACTATATTATAATAATATCCTTGATTATCTTTTTTTAACGACATACTTTCATATATACACGATATCTTATTAATCCTTAATATTTTTTCTAAATATTTTAATGCTAATTTTATAAAGAATATTCTATTGCCAACATTCGAACCTATGCTAAGTGAAACTTTTGTCAGCCCTACTCTAGGCATTTGCGCACTATACTTATAAGTTCATCTGTATTCTTTCCAATAGTTTCTATGGGAGGATATATTCTAACATCTATTTTTTTAAAGGGTGTTATCAAAAATTTACCACGTCTATTGATTAAATGAGTATCACCAATTTTTACAGGTACAATTTTTAATTTTGACCTTTCTGCAATCGTAAAAGCACCCCTTTTTAATGGTAAAAGCTTCCCATCAACAGAGCGGGTGCCCTCAGGGAAAATAGCAACTGAACGCCCTCTTTTAATGATATTAACTACATCTATAAAATTTTTTACAGCTTGTTTGGTGTTACCTCTATCAATAGAAATATATCCTATTTTTTTTAATGCCCAGCCAAAAAAAGGAATTTTAAAAAGTTCTTTCTTAACTAAAAACACAAAATCAAAATCTTTTAAAACTACAAACAAAATATATATATCAAAGTAACTTTTATGATTACACATAAAAATATAGTTTTCATTAATATTTAATTGACTATGACCATTTAAAACATTTACTCTTGTAAAAGTAATTGATAATAATGCTTTTCCCCATGGATAAGACAGCTTCCTCAGTATATTACTATTTTTGTTAAATAAGAAAAATGGCAGAGAATAAAATATTACTACCAATGTAAAAAAAACCAAACAAAACCAGTAAAGAATAGAAAATACTATTTTAGTTAACAACCATCTGTCCCAATTCTTTAATAATTTCTGCATATGTTGGATGATTAAAGAAACAATTTGAGAGTCTATCAATACTGATACCTAATTGCATAATTATTGAAAAATTCGAAATAATATCTGCTCCTCCTCTACCAAAAATATGCGTTCCAAGTATTTCTTTTGTATTTTTATCAAAGATAATTTTTATTAAACCCTTCTGTGCCATTTCAATTACATGTCTTTTCAGATAAGAATATGAATATTTAACGACATCAATATTAAACCCCTCTTGAATAGCTTCTTTTTCATCAAGTCCTATTGATGCAATATCTGGGTTCAAACACAGTACCTTTGGAACTAAATATTTATCTTTGTTCTCTTCTTTAAAAAGTATATGTTTAATTGCCTTTTCAGCTGAATAAATACAGAAAGGTACTGACATAGTTCTACCAGTCGCGTCGCCAATAATGTATACATTATCATTGGTAGTTTGAAAATTATTACTCAAAATGGGAATATCTTCTTTAACTTTTATATTTGCTCTGTCAATTTCTAAAAATTCAATATTTGGCTTCCTTCCTATAGCTATAAATATCTGCTCTGACTCTATTTTTTCACCATTTTCACAGAAAATAATCCCCTTATTACCTACCTTATCTATATGTGCAATTTGAATGTTTTTAAATATTGAGATGCCATCTTTTTTAAATTTATCTTCTAGTTTTTTGACAATTTGTTCTTCGAAATGTGCTAGTAAATGATCAGTTTTCTCAACAATCGTTGTATTTACTCCCATTCTTTTAAAAAATACAGCAAACTCGCAGCCAACAAATCCACCGCCAATAACTGTAACTGACTTTGGAAATGTCTCTAATGAGAGTATATTATCTGACTTTAATAGTTTTACATTATTTGGTAAATCAAAATTCTTACTTGCTGATCCACTTGCTATAATTACTTTCTCAAATCCAATTAACAATTTACTTTTTTTATCTAAGACCTCAATAGTATTTGCATCTCTAAAATTAGCCTTACCGTTGATATAATCAATTCCATTGGACATTTCATCAGTAATATATTTTGTAAATTTATTTATTACACTTTCTATATACTTCTTTATTTTACCTGCATCAATGCCTTCTAAATCAGGCATCAGTGACTTTTTCAATAATTTATTACAATCTCTTAAAAATGCTTCATATGTGGCACTTAAATAGAGGAGTGTATTAGATATCACACTTCCTGAATAACAATAATTACCACCTATATTCTCTGAAATAATAAGTGGCCTATGACCATTATTTACTAATAATTTAGCAGCATGGATCCCAGCTGGTCCTGCACCAATTATAACAAACTTATATTTTTTTTTATGTTCCATATTCCCATGATTCCAAATAATTCTTTTGCTTTTCAGTTAATCTATCAATTTTAATATTCAACGTTTTTAGTTTAGTGTCGGCAATATGGTTTTCTATTTCAATTGGAACGTTTAAAACTTTACATCCTAGATTGTTTTTATTATGCTTTAAGTACTCAACTGACAAAGCTTGTGTTGAAAAACTCATATCCATAACCATTGCAGGATGGCCTTCAGCAGAAGCCAGATTAACCAATCTTCCATCTGCTATCAAATATATTTTTTTATCATTTTCTAAAATATACTCATCTACAAGTTCTCTAACATTTTTATTTATCTTTTTACTTAAATTTTTTAATTCCTCTATATTTATTTCTACATTAAAATGACCTGAATTACATATTATACAGCCATTTTTCATTGAGATAAAATGCTCTTTTACTAATACATCAATATCTCCTGTTACAGTAACAATGATATCAGCCAGTTTAACGGCCTCTTTCATTGGCATTACATAAAATCCATCCATGGTAGCTTCTAGTGCTTTTATAGGATCTATTTCAGTTACTATAACTTTTGCTCCTAATCCTCTTGCTTTATTTGCGAGCCCTTTCCCACACCAACCATATCCAGCTACAACAAAATTTTTACCAGCTATTAATGTATTAGTAGCTCTTATAATACCATCTATTGTTGACTGCCCAGTACCATATCTATTGTCAAATAAATATTTAGTATGAGCATCATTAACAGCAATTACAGGAAATTTTAATATATTATTTTTTTCTAAGGATTTTAACCTTATAACGCCAGTTGTTGTTTCTTCAGTTGAACCAAAGATATCCTTTATAGCATCGCCACCTTTTTTCATTAAAGTAGAGATAAGATCAGCACCATCATCCATAACAATATTAGGCCTGTGTTCAATTGCTTTTAATATATGTTTATAATATGTATCGTTATCTTCACCCTTAATAGCATGCACAGCAATATCAAAATCTTTAACTAGACTTGCTGCAACATCATCTTGTGTTGATAATGGATTAGATGCACAAAGCAATACATCTGCTCCACCTTCCTTTAGTGTTCTCATAAGATTTGCCGTTTCAGTAGTTACATGCAAACAGCAAGATATCTTCAAATCTTTAAGAGGTTTTTCATTAGCGAATTTTTGCCGTATATTTTCTAACACGGGCATCTCTTTGTCTGCCCATATTACTCTTTTTAGTCCATCTTCTGCTAATTCAATATCTTTTATATGATAATTATTCATCTTATCTCCTATCCTATTCTTTGTTTAATTTCATTGACCTTATTACACTGTTCCCAACTAAAATGGTTACGACCAAAATGTCCATAAGTTGCAGTTTCTTTATATATAGGCTTCCTCAGGCCTAAAGCATCTATAATTCCTTTAGGAGTTAAATCGAATTCTTCTCTTATTATTTTTTCTAATATATTATCATCCACAACTCCAGTACCAAAGGTATCAACCATCAAAGATACTGGTTCACTGATTCCAATTGCATAAGCAATCTGAATTTCACAACGTTTTGCAGCACCACTAGCAACAATATTTTTAGCAATCCATCTAGCAACGTATGCAGCACTTCTATCAACCTTAGAAGGATCTTTGCCACTGAAACATCCTCCACCATGATGTGCCATTCCACCGTAGGTATCAACAATAATTTTTCTGCCCGTAAGCCCACAATCAGCCATAGGTCCACCAAATACAAATCTACCAGTCGGATTTATATGATAAATGATTTTTTCCTCATCATATAAATTTTTTGGTAAAACAAATTTTATTACATTTTCTATAAGATCATCTTTTAAATCTTGTAATTTTGTGTCTGGTGAATGTTGAGCTGACAAAACGACAGATTCAATTTCTACAGGCTTATATCCAGAGTATCGTATTGTCACTTGTGATTTTCCATCTGGCCTTAGATATGGTAGAATATCTTTTTTACGCACCTCAGCAAGCCTCATACATAACCTATGGGCTAGCATAATGGGTAATGGCATAAATTCTTCTGTATCGTCGCATGCGAAACCAAACATCAATCCTTGATCACCTGCACCACCTGTATCTACTCCCATAGCGATATCTGTAGATTGTTTATTTATAGATGTTATAACTCCGCATGTTTCATAATCAAAACCATATTTAGCTCTGGTATATCCTATGTTCATAATGGTATCTCGAATAATCGAGGGAATGTCTACATATGTTCTTGTAGTTATTTCACCAGAAACAATCGCAAGTCCTGTAGTCACCATTGTTTCACAAGCAACTCTGCTATATGGGTCATCCAAAAGCATTGCGTCCAATATGGCATCTGAAATCTGATCAGCAATCTTGTCAGGATGCCCTTCTGTCACAGATTCAGACGTAAAAGAATATTCTTTTTCCATTTTCTACACTCCTTAGTCTAAAAGATTCGACTTGATTATTTATTTTTATAATGTGAAATGATTTGACTCATTTTATCTTTATATCTTAATTTGAGAATCTTTATTTCCTTAATTTTCTTTTCCACTTCAGGTGGAAAATATTTTAAGCTATACAATGCTTCTAAGTCCTGTTCTAATCTAATATGTTCAAAATATGCTTTTTTAAATTCATCATCACTCCCCTTCAACAGCTCTACAATTTCTTCTTCTTTTTCCACCATTTTTCACCTCATATATTTGAATTTTTTATTTTATCATAAAAAGTATTGCTAAAATACATAGGTTTATAATCCCTCTTAAAATACTTTAATTTTTTATTCAAAAGCGTATTTGCTGGATTATATATATTATCATCTATTAAAATGCCATTAGAATCTAGATCAGCTTTTTCTACAACTTCATAATCAGTATAAATATCTTTCTCAAAATTATAATATTTTGTTATATAATAATTTTTTCTTATACAATAAAATATTCTTATAATAGATTTATCTAACGACAGAACAAATGCATCTAAAAGTGATATTCCTAACAATGGTTTGCCATAGGCAATTGAAAATGCCAACATTGAGGCAACCCCTATTCTAATACCTGTGTAGGAGCCAGGGCCCACAATAACATAAAATTCATCAACACTTTCGAGAGTAATTTTATTGCTTTTTAAACACTCATTTATTGTAGGCAATATATTTTCATTAATTTTATTAATGCACTTATTAATAAAAGTAAATATTACAACATCATCATGAACTGCGCTCAATATCAAATAGGAATTAGTAGTATCGATTAAAAATCTAAACATTGATATTTATAATTTACCTCTAATTTTTTATTAGTCAAGGAAAGTACATACTCAAATTCCTGTATGCCCAAAACCACCTACCCCTCTTGATGTAGCAGATATGTTTTCTACTACTTTAAATTTTACTTTCATGACTTGAGAAAAAATAATTTGAGCAAGCCTATCACCCTTTCTATAACTAAATTGTTCCTTGCCTAAATTCATAAGAATCAGTTTAATTTCTCCCCTATAGTCACTATCTATGGTTCCTGGACTATTCAAAACAATAACTCTATTTTTTAAAGCAAGACCACTTCTAGTTCTAACTTGCCCTTCTATTCCATTTGGTATTTCTAAAAATAAACCAGTTCTAACCAGTTTAACATCAAAGGCATCTATAATGCCATCTTCATAACTTGTCAGATCAAGCCCTGACGAGCCATCCGTCTGATAAGCCGGTAATATTGCACCATCTACAACCTTTGCCTTAACTTCAAACATTTGCATTATAACAAAATCTTTCTTGATAATTTTATACGACCCTGTGCATCTTTCCCCATATACTTAACTTCAATTATGTCACCTTCTTTAAATAGATCACTAACCTTTTCAACTCTATCCTTATCAATTTGCGAAATATGAACAAGTCCCTCAACACCAATTGGTAGAATTTCAACAAACATACCGTAATCCACTATTTTTTTTACTTTAGCCTTATAAACATTATCTTCAACTAATTCTTGTATTGCAGCATTAATAAGTTCCTTTGCCCTTTCTATAGTCTCCTTATCTTTTGCAAAAATATTTACTAAACCATCTTCTAAGATATCAATGGTGGCCTTTGTTTCCTCAATTATGCTCTTTATCATTTTGCCCCCAGGGCCAATTAATAGACCTATTTTTTCGGGATTAATCTTAATAGTTTCATATCTTGGAGCATTAGGAGATAATGTATTCCTTGGTTGTGCAAGTACTTCCTTCATTTTCTTTAATACAAAAAGTCTAGCAACTTTTGCTTTCTCTAATGCCTCTTTCAGTATGTTTTCACTTAAACCTTCAATTTTAATATCCATCTGCAGTGCAGTAATACCAGTTTCTGTTCCAGCTACTTTAAAATCCATGTCTCCTAGATGATCTTCTATACCCATGATGTCAGTAAGTACAATATACTTGTTACTCTCATATATCAAACCCATTGCAATTCCAGCAACTATATCTTTAACCGGAACACCAGCATCCATTAAGGAAAGGCAACCACCACAGACTGTAGCCATCGATGAAGAACCATTAGATTCCAAAA
>DHGE01000163.1 GCA_002402635.1 Deferribacterales bacterium UBA4806 | reverse complement strand
TGTTTTTATTAAGAGGAAATGATAAAATAGAAGCATTAAAAGATTTTTATTGTAATAAAGATGAGAGTGAGAGATACCCTAAAATTGAAAAAATTATGAGTTTGGCAAAAGAAAATATAGACAAATATATTATTATTGATACCAAAGATTTTTTATCTCAAAGCAAACTAATAAATGAAAACAATAATTGTTTTTCTTTTAAATTAAATGAAAACGAAAAAGTATGCTTTAATGTTAAGTCGTTGACACAATACTTGACAATTATAAACAAACAGCAAGTGAAACTATATTATAAACATAATTTAGCACCATTTTATTTTATTGATGAAAACACAAACACAGAAGCAATTTTAATACCAGTTAGGACAGATAAATAAAAACGAATTAAACAAGCATATTGAAAAATATGCTTTTATTTTAAGTGGCATTTATAGTAAATGTTTAATTGTGTTTATTAAAGACTTAAAGAAAATTAAAATAATCAACATAAACCAACATAAAGACTATAAAGGTATGGTATAATAAAGGTGAAATAAATAAAGGAAATGAGGAATTATTATGATAACAAGAGAGGAATTAAAAAAACAATGCCCTAAATTAGATGATTATAATTTTGAAAAATTATTTAATGTTAAAAATATGCATGGTTTTTTAGATGATGACAAAATGAGAAAACAAAAAGCATATAATCATTTGATTAGGAATTTTTATGTATATAAAGACAAAACAATGACACTAAAACAATTATGTGATGAATTAGTAAAAAATAATGAAATTATTAAAATAGAAAATGAAAATGTCATTGTAGAAGATGGTTATTTTGAATTATCTAAAACAGCAATAAAATATATAAAACACATTTTGTTTGAACATAATATTGAAAAATATTATAAAGACAAACAAAAAGAAAAGACAGAAACAATTTATGTTGATTTAGAGAAATTGATAGAAAATATAAATAAATAAAGGAGGAATATTATTTATGATAGTTTATGTTTGTGAAATTGGGTGGAGTTTACCAAAAACACACTCACAGTATACAAGTTATATTTTAAAGAGCAATAAGTTTGATGAAAAAGCACTTTATAATGAAAATACATTATTTAGTTTAGATTTAGAAAAAGTGCAAAATAAGGGTGAGTTATTTTTAGAAAAAAGAAAAATATTATCAAGTGGTGAAACGCCATATTATATGTTATGGGAAATAACTATTGATGATGAATTAACAGAGCAAGATTTATACGAATTAGACCATTATTATAATAGCGATATTGTTTTAGAGAGTTTGTATTATGATTTTGAAAATTTGTTAGAATATAAAGAAAAGGAGTAAAAATGAGATTAAAAAATGGTTGCGAGATTGAATTGTATTTTCATAAGAAGGTAGATTATGAAGGTAACGATAAGTGGCTAAAAGTGGCTCATTATAGTGTGGTAGAAATTGAAGATGATTTCATTACAGAAACACTATTTCAAAGTGTTTCAAAAAAATGATTGCATAGCATATATGAATAATATTTACATAGCCAATGGCATCACAATTCAAAGAAGTTCTTTATATAAGAAATATAAAGACTTATAAAAGAAAAGGAGAATAAAGAGTATGGAAAAAATATTAGAAGGGGTTCATAAAGACAATAACAATAATGAGGATATGACTTTCACTATTTTTAGTGATAGTGATGAGCAACAAATATGGACAGTTGTAAATGGGTATGATTGGCAACCCATTGATTTTGGAATAGACGTTGATAATTTGTTTAATGAAATATTTAACGATAAAGACAATATTATTACTTTTTACAATGAGGAAATATTCAAAGACTATATAAACAATAAAGACAATAAAGCAAGAATTAGTGAAAATGTGGAGGTCGAATAAATATGAAATTCGAAAAACTAAACGGGCGCAACCGCCGAAAATTGGTTCACACATCAGGAACGTATGTTCTTGATAAAGAATCAGATTTAGGAATGCAAAAACAACTAGTGAAATTATGGATAGGTTTTAATAATCCGAGTGTAGAAAATTATCTTTTAGAAATAATAGAGAAAAAATTTAAGCAATTTTGGGAAGATAATTTAAAATGTAAATATTGTGTATTATCTGGTTTTAATCAAAACTGGGTTCGTTTTTATACCATTCAAAAGTCAATATAGAGATAAGCCCTGACCTTTGGGCAGGCNNGAAAAAATGAAATATTATAAAGTTGGTGAAATTATAAATTATAAAGGCGTAGATTATGTTACGGGCGATAGCACTTCACAAGGGTGGGTTTATAAAGATGAGAAAGCGTTTGTAAAAGGTGTTGGTATTTGTTATATACCAGAATATGCTTTTGAGGGGATTGGGATTATTGTTGTTAGTAAAGATGAATTAGGGGGTGGGGAATGTGGTAGCACATATTTTGAATTGCAACCTATTATTGATAAAGGTGAGGCATATACTCAACAAGATTTAATTAAAGTGTTTGGTGATGAACACAAGGCAATTATTGGTTTTGATATGTTAGATTGGCAATTTCCTGAAAGTTTAGCAGAAGAATTAGTTTGGGAGGATTTTGAATAATGAATAATTGGTTAGATGTAGTTATTGTTGTTTTAATTATCATTCACGCTATTTGTGGAAGTAGTATTATAAA
>DHGE01000020.1 GCA_002402635.1 Deferribacterales bacterium UBA4806 | reverse complement strand
ATATTTCCAATGCCCTAGCTAAGGGTAGCCCTGCTCCTATCATTGCCGCTAGTTGCCTACTTGCCACAGCAGTATCGTATATTTTTATTTTTTCTCTGCGAAATTTTATCTCAATGCTTTTCCAGTCACGTTTTATAGAAATAACATCAATACCCTTATTTCTTAATATGATTCTTGCATCTCTTTCATCATCTGCCTCTATAAGTCCACTCACCTTTCTCCTATTATTTATCTCTAGGCCCTTATAGATATATTTCATTAAAACCTACCGGAAGTATTGATCTTCACCTTGTTAATCATTGTTCTTACTTCTTCTGGATATACCGCTCTTTCTATAGCATCCTCTTCATTTATATTTTTTTTGAAATAAAGATTAAATAGTGATTGGCTCATTGTTAACATGCCATGCTCTTTCTGACCAGCTTGCATTATCGAATAAATTTGATGTACTTTGCTATCTCTAATTAAATTTCTAACAGCGTGATTAGCAACTAAAACTTCAACTGCAAGGCACAGTCCTTTAGTGTCTCTCCTTGGTAGAAGTTGCTGAGATATAACTCCTTCAATAACAAAGGATAATTGAACCCTTACTTGTTGTTGTTGATGAGGAGGAAAAACATCTATTATTCTGTTAATAGTGTTTATAGCATTATTTGTGTGCAATGTTGCGAAGGTTAAATGCCCAGTTTCAGCAACCCTTAAAGCAGCCTCGATTGTCTCTAGATCTCTTAATTCACCTACTAAAACAACATCTGGATCTTGTCTTAATATATATTTTAAAGCTACATTAAAATCTTTAGTATCAGAGTTTACTTCTCTTTGATTGACAATTGCTTGCTTATGTTTGTGTAAATACTCTATAGGATCCTCCACAGTAACTATATGTACTCTCTGTTCGTTATTTATCTTATCTATCATAGCAGCAAGAGTTGTTGACTTACCACTACCTGTAGGCCCAGTAACTAATATCAATCCCCTTGGTTTATTACAAAAAGTTTCTGCTATAGGTGGCAATCCTAATGCATCAAACTTTAAAATCTCAAAGGGAATTCTTCTAAAGGCACCTGCAATTGATCCTCTTTGAAAAAAAATATTAGTTCTAAATCTACTAACCCCTTCAATCCCAAAGGAAGCATCTAACTCCCAGTTTTCTTCCAACTTTTTCTTTTGGAAATCCGTCAAAACACTATAGCATAGCCTTTTTGAATCATCAGGAGATAGCCTATCTCCATCTAACCTCACAAGATCTCCTGAGACCCTATAAATTGGCGTTGAGCCAACAGTTATATGCAAATCTGTTGCATCATATTCAACCATTTTCTCTAACAAGTCCTTCATTACATACATAAAAACTCCTCAAATATTGCGTTTCAATCTAATCGCTAACAGTAATTCTAACTACTTCTTCAACAGTAGTCATTCCAGCTTTTATTTTATCAAGACCTGTTCTTCTCAATGTTAACATACCCTCTTTTATTGCTGTTTCTTTTAACTCATAGGTAGTTGCCCCTCTTAAAATCATATTTGCAATGTTCTCTGTTATTTCCATAACCTCAAATAGAGCAATTCTACCTCTGTAACCTGAACCATCACATAAATCACAACCTTTACCCTTAACAGGGATAAATGTATCAACTTCGTCAGATAAAAAACCCATATTTAAAAGAAAATCTTTACTAATTGAACTATCTAAATCAGAGCAACCTTTACAAACCTTTCTCACAAGCCTTTGAGCTGCAATAAGATTCACTGAAGAGGCAACTAAAAATGGTTCAATCCCCATATTGATTAACCTTGTAGCGCTACTCGGAGCATCATTTGTATGAAGAGTAGAGAAAACTAGGTGTCCAGTAAGAGCTGCCTTTATTGCCACTTCTGCAGTTTCAAAATCTCTTATTTCACCCACCATTATAATATCAGGGTCCTGTCTTAAAAATGATCTCAGTGCAGTTGCGAAATTTAATCCTATATCTTCTTTCATATGTACCTGGTTTACACCAGAGATATTATATTCCACAGGATCCTCTGCAGTCATTATATTTACCTCAGGTGTATTTAATCTACTCAAAGCAGCATAAAGAGTTGTTGATTTTCCGCTACCAGTAGGGCCTGTCATTAAAATCATACCATATGGTTTCATTATTGCTCTTGTAAATATTTCCATACTATATTTGTCAAAACCCAACTCTTCTAAGCTTAACAAGCTAGAAGTTTTATTTAAAAGCCTTAAAACAACTTTCTCACCATAAATCGTTGGAATAATAGATACACGCACATCAATTTCTCTACTACCAACTTTAAGATTCATTCTTCCATCCTGTGGTAATCTCCTTTCAGCAATATCTAAATGCGCTAAAATTTTAATACGAGAAACAATTGCATTCTTTATCTTTAAAGGAGGGTGTAAATAATCCCTTAATACTCCATCAATACGTAATCTTATACGAAAAATCTTCTCATAGGGTTCAAAATGTATATCAGATGCATTTTTATTAACGGCATCTGTTAGTACTGTATTAACTAACTTAATTACAGGGGCATCCTCAGCCTCCACTCTTAAGCTATCAAGATCAATTATAGACTCTGATACTTCTGCAATGTCAAAATCAGAAAAGGTTTCTTCACTTATCACATTTCTTAATTTTGTTCTACCCTTCTTTGTTTCAATAGAATTCTTTACATATCTTTCAAGCTCAACATAAGGTTCTATAGTTTTTCCCGTTATAAACCTTAATTCTTCTAAAGCGAATACATTTAGAGGATCTGCCATAGCAACTTTTAATTTCTTACCTTCAAGGCTAAAAGGGAGTACATTGTATTTTTTACAAATATCATCAGGAATTAGTTCTAATACACTGTCTGGAATCGTTTTTCTGCGCAAATCTATATAGGGAACTCCAAATTGTTCACTAAGTGCTTCTCCTACTTTATCTTTATCCACATAATTCAGAGAAGCCAGAATAGATCCAATTTTTCCACCTCTCTGAACTTGAATATCTAAAGCTTCTTGAAGTCTCTCTTTAGTAAGCAAACCTTTTTTTATTAAAATTTCACCTAATTTCATTTGATTCCACTCAGTAGCATATTTTTGACTTCCCTAATGTTAATATTAATATTACTTTCTGTCCATATCTCAAAAGATTTCAATGCCTGAAATATTAACATATCTACTCCATCAATCATAGTTATCTTTTGATGCTTTAAAGAATTTAAAAAACATGTATAACCACTAAGATTATATTGCAAATCAATTGCACAATAATTAATTTTAACATTACTTAAATTTATATCAAAGGTGTTTTTTATACCTGCAGACGTTGCATTTATAGCTACATCACATTCATAATCATTTTTTAACACACTTATACCCTTAACAAAAATATTTTTTAAACAACCAACATTTAAGCTCTTAATTAAATTATTACCTTTTTGCATATCTCTACATAGCAAATCTATTTGTCTAGAATCCTCTTCTAAAACAACTGTTAGTACGCTTTTTGATGCTCCTCCTGCGCCTAAAATGGCAATATTTTTATCTTTTAAGCTTATATTATTATACTTTAACATTTCTCTAAATCCATATATATCAGTATTATATCCCTTAATATAATTATTTTTAATATATAAGGTATTTACACTTCTAGATAATTTAGCTTCTTCAGATAGTTCATTTACATAACTTATTATCGCTTCTTTGTGTGGAAGTGTTACATTTAATCCTCGAAATTTATACTCTTTTAAAAAATTTAAGAGATTCATCATCTCTTTTGGATCTACTAATTCAAAGCAATTATAGCCACCATTAATCTTATTTTTATATAGAAAATAATTGTGAATACTTGGTGACAATGAGTGATTCAATGGGTATCCAATAAGGCCAAAATTATAATACATCTATTTTACAACTCACTCATATTATCTATATTACTTTCCTTCTGTAATCTCAGGGATAACAAGTCCTGCCGATATTACATACTTAAATGCATCCTCAATTGACATATCAAGGATATATACATCTTCCTCTGGTACTATAACAATATAACCAGACGTTGGATTAGGTGTTGTAGCAACAAATACACTAAAACATTTTTTATTGGTATACCTATCAAAATATTTGATGTTCTGACTAGTAACAAATGCAACAGTATATATACCTTTACGAGGATATTCTATTAACACAACTTTACTAAAATTTTGACCATTTGCATTTTGAAAAGCACCAATAATCTGCTTTGAAGAAAGATATATTGTTTTGACAACAGGAATTTTCTTTAAAAAATATTCAAAAAAATAGAAGATCTTTTTGCCAAAATAATTTTTTGCAAATAATCCTATTAAAAAAATAATAATACAGAGTAAAACAAAAGAAAGAATTCGCCTTGTGGAAGGAGAAAGTATTATTTCAAAAAAATCTTCTGACATTTTGATGTAGGGAAGTAAAAAATTAGTAAAACCTTTAAACAACCACACAAATATAAAAAATGTGATAACGACAGGCAATAAAGTAAATATACCAGCTAAAAAAGTATTTCTTAAAAAACTATTAAAATTTCTCATTTTGTACCAAACAATCTATCTCCAGCATCACCTAAACCAGGTAAGATATATCCCAATTCATCTAATCTATCATCTAAGGCTGCCGCATAAATCATAACATCAGGATAAACTTTCGAAAAATTTTCTACTCCTTCAGGTGCCGCAACTAAACACATAAATTTGATTTTTTTTATGCCTATTTCTTTAAGTTTTTCTACAGAAGCAATAGCTGATCCACCAGTAGCAAGCATAGGATCTAATAGAATAACTTCTCTATGTTTACTATCTGCTGGAATTTTAAAGTAATATGTTATAGGTCTCAAGGTATTATGATCTCTGTATATACCAATATGACCTATTCTGGCAGATGGTATTAATTTTAAAATACCATCAATCATTCCTATACCAGCTCTTAAAATAGGAATCAAAACAATTTTTTTGCCTTGTATCATATATGATTTTGTTTTCTTCAATGGAGTTTGAATTTCTACTTCCTTTAATGGTAAATCCTTAGTAATTTCATAGGCCATGAGCATTGAAATTTCATCTAATAACTCTTTAAATTCTTTTTTGCTAGTTCTGTAATCTCTCATTATTGACAATTTATGTTTTATCAAAGGATGATCTATTATTTTTAGATTTTTATAAGTCTTCATATATAATTAATCCTCTATATTATGTTTAAACAATTGTCTTTCCAATAATTTATCGTATGAAGTCCATCCTTCTTCAATACCTTCTTTATCAAAAATTGTACTTATAGTATTAATCTTAGCATCTAAATCATCCATATAATATAATACTATAGCCTCAAAAGTTTTTGGCTTCTGAGGTGAACCAAATTCTAAAAAACCATGATGACTTGCTATCATATGTACTATCAAATCTTTCAATTCTGCTGGAAAACTTTCGATAGTTTTTATATATTCATTAACCTTCTCAATTCCCATCAAGAGATGACCCACTAATCTGCCACTGCTGCTATAATTTATGCCTCCTGTCAAATCCAATTCATAGATCTTACCTAAATCATGAAACAAAGCACCAATAATTAGTAGATCCTGATTTACATAGTTGTTATAATGGCGTGACATAATGATTGCTAATCTAACTATTGAAAGGGTATGCTCTAAAAGTCCTCCCATATAAGCATGATGTATAGTCTTTGCTGCTGGCATTTTTTTAAACTTATCAGTTACATCATTATCATTAAAAAAACAGGAACATAGTTTTATCAAATTATCATTTTTTAGATTATCGAAAATGATTTTTTTTAAATTTTCAAACATATTATCAATATCATAATTACTTTTTGGCATAAAATCTTCCGATTTTGCATCATCTATTTTTTTAACATCTAATATTTTCAACTGCATCTGTCCATTATACTGTTGTAAAACTCCATTAAGTAGTATAACATCTCCTTTTGAAGGTTTATATGACACATCTTTAATATTAAACATTATTGCATTATACTGTTTACTATTAGAATCATATAAAACAAAACGATAATAGGGCTTATTATCCTTTGTAAGGTTCTCATTTAAATCAGCTATAAAAAATTTTTCCTCGTTGATATTTAGTTCCATTTATCTATCAACTCATTTTTTTCTTTTCCAATGATTTCAAGCAAAATACCTTCCTGTTTTAAAGAATTTAGCAAATGAATAACTAAATTTTCAAAGTTTTCAGTAGTAAAAATCACAACATTTCCCAATTTTTTATCTATTGTTCTCATTATGGCAATACCATCATAAGAATCAATAATACTATTTAAATAGATAATATCTTTTTTATCAACATTAAGCATAATTCTAATAGTTTTAAACATTTATTCAAATATAAAAAATTTAACAAATATATTTTTGTAGAATCTAAAATAATCCTCAATATTATATTGATGAGACTCTGCCATATATATAACTTTTCTAAACCCCATAATAAATATTTTATTTATAAATTTATCTACATCATTTAAAATTTTTAAATAATCTACCAAAAAAACTCCACTCTTAAATAAGACACTATTTAATTTAACTAAGACAATATTATCAAGATATTTTGTATCTAACAATAACCTATTAACTGCTCCAAAAGAAAACAATTCCAATCTGCCACTGTATCCCCTTGGTTTTTTGTTCATCAAATCATAATCAAAAAATATAGGCCAAACCGCTGTGTCATTCTTATTTATACTAATCTTTTCTATCATCTATTATTTTATATTCTCCACTAAACTTATCTAAAAGAGCATTAATAAAAGAAGTATTTTTTTCATCGGAATAAATTGAAGCAATTGTGACATATTCATCGAGTATAGCATATATTGGCGTATCAAAAAATATAAATTCTGATATAGCTACTCTCAAAATATTCACATCAATAAGGCCCAATCTATCAATTTCCCATGTTTCCTTTAAATATTTTTTTATATATCTGTCAATTTTTTCTCTATTTTTAAATGTTTTAAGAAACAATTCCTCGGCAAAGGTTTTACTTTTGCTATCAATCTGCTTTTCAAAGGCTTGCCAATGCATAAAAATAATATTATCAGGATTATCTTTTTTAATATCCATTTGATACATCATTTGAATTGCATTTATTCGTGCATTTCTTCTTCTCTGCATCCTATAGCCCATTCTCCTTAATTAAATTAACCATTTCTATAGCATTTAAGGCTGCTTCAGCTCCTTTATTCCCAGATTTTAGCCCTGCTCTCTCCGCGGCCTGTTCTATATTATCAGTTGTTAAAACACCAAATATTACAGGAATTCCTGAATCTAAAGAAACCTTAGCAACACCCTTTGACACTTCATTTGCTATATAGTCAAAGTGCGGAGTATCACCTCTTATAACAACTCCAAGTGCTACAATTGCGTCGAATTTTTTTGAAAGAGCAAGTTTTTTACATATTAAAGGTATCTCAAAGGATCCAGGTACTTTATATATAATTATATGGTCTTCTTCAACACCATGTCGTTTTAGCATATCAATCGCACCTGTTAAAAGATTTTTAGATATAAAATCATTAAATCTTGATAAGACTATACCAAAACGAAATCCTTGACCCCATAATCTACCTTCTTTAATTGTTAATTCCATTTATTCCTCCTCGTATACGTCTATATTATGACCTAGTTTATTTTTTTTAGTTAATAAGTATGCTCTATTTTCTTCAGTTACTTCCGCTGTTATAGGAACTCTTCCTACAATTTCAAGTCCAAACCCTGAAAGTGCTTTTATTTTTTTTGGGTTATTAGTTATTAATCTCATTTTTTTGACTCCTAGTATTTTCAGTATTTGAGCACCAAAACCATAATTTCTAAGGTCAGCTCCAAAACCTAAATGTAAGTTTGCTTCTACAGTATCTAAACCAGCTTCTTGTAGCTTATAAGCCCTTATTTTATTTAGTATCCCAATACCACGTCCTTCCTGAAATAAATATATTAAAACACCAATTTTTGATTCTTCAATTATCTCCAAAGCTTTATGTAATTGGTCACCACAATCACATCTTAGGGAACCAAAAACATCCCCTGTTAAACACTGAGAATGCATTCTGACCAAAATTGGTTCACTTGATTTCACTATATCTCCCTTGGTTAAGGCTACTGCTTGTTGTTCATCAACCTTACTTTTAAATACTTTTATATTAAAATCTCCAAACTTTGTAGGCAGATGTGCCTCAGCAAACTCTTCAATTATTGAATCATATTTTAGTCTATAAGCAATTATATCTGCAATGGTTACTATCTTTAAATTGTATTTCTTAGCAAATTCTATTAAATCAGGGAGTTTGGCCATTGTACCATCTTCCTTCATAATTTCACATATCACTGCAGCAGGGTACAACCCAGCTAGCCTTGCCAAATCAATAGAACCCTCTGTATGACCTGCTCTTACCAAAACTCCTCCGTCTTTTGCTCTAAGAGGAAAAACATGACCTGGCCTTGCAATATCCTCTGGCCCACTTTTTGGATCAATTGCTACTTTTACCGTTTGAGCTCTGTCATAAGCAGATATACCCGTTGTTACTCCCTCTTTTGCTTCAATAGAAACGGTAAAAGGAGATTCATAGTGTGATGTATTTATGTTAACCATCATAGGCAATTTAAGCTCATCACATCTCTTAGAGGTTAAAGACAAACATACTAAACCTCTGGCATTTTTTACCATAAAATTTATTTTTTCAGGTGTTACATATTCAGCTGCCAACACTAAATCACCTTCATTTTCTCTATCTTCATCGTCTACCATTATAATCATATTCCCTTTTTTCATCTCTTCTACAGCCTCTTCAACACTAATTATTAAAGAATTATCCATCACAGTATCTCCTTTATATAACCATTATAAATTTCAACATTTTTAGGATTTTAACTATCCTTAATTAAGTTTAAAAAACTATTGCTTTCTTTGTTCATTAAAGCCTCTATATATCTTGCTATAACATCAATTTCAATGTTTACAATATCACCAACTCTTTTATATTTCAAATTTGTTTCATTATAAGTAAAGGGA
This sequence comes from Deferribacterales bacterium UBA4806, assembly GCA_002402635.1. Classification (GTDB taxonomy): domain Bacteria; phylum Chrysiogenota; class Deferribacteres; order Deferribacterales; family UBA228; genus UBA228. The sequence continues at coordinate 23,887 of DHGE01000020.1, read as the reverse complement.
ATAACAGATATATTAAAAATTAAGTCAGAAAGTTTTGATACTGTTAGACTAATACCATCAATACATATTGAACCTTTATAAGAAATATATTTTTTTAAACGAGCTGGAAATGAAAGAGTAAAAACAAAGGAATTGTTAGATTTATCTATTTTTAATATCTTTCCAGTTGCATCAACATGTCCCAGGACTATATGTCCAGATAACTTATCATTTAATTTAAGTGATTGTTCAAGATTTATTTTTGTTCCCTTTAAATACTTTTTAAATGCTGATACATTTAAAGTTTCTGTAGATAGATCAGCACTAAAACTGCTCACCCCTTTATCAACAACAGTAAGACATACTCCATTGGCACATATAGAGTCCCCAATATTAATATCTTTTAAGATATTTTTACAGTTTATTTCTATATTTTCTATGTTACCTTTATTGCATCTACTTTTCAATTCTCCTACTTCTTCAATTATACCAGTGAACATAGTTTAGAAACACTTTCAGTTTTTTCTAATACATAACTACTATAGTCTTTTAATTTCCCTTCTATAAGAAAATCATCTTCAAATCGTCTATAATGCACATTAATCAATTTATGGGCATATTGTATTTGAGTAGCTCCAAGACCATCCACAGAAGATATTGAACTTTTCCCACCTATTATAATTGGAGCAAAGAAAAAGTAAGAATAATCAACTTCATTATTATCTAAAAAATCACCATGGACTTTTGCCCCACCTTCAATAAACACTCTTAAAATATTTAACTCAAGGAGTTTTTTTGTAACCTCTTTAACATTTATAAGTCCAGCTTCATTTACGTTACTCTCATAAATTGTAATGCCTTTATCCATCAGTTTATTCTTTTTCGTTTGAGATATATGTTTTCCCGTAAATATTATTAAATCTTTGCTATAAAATTCAATTAACTTACATTTTTCATCAATCTTGAGAAATGTATCCAAGACTATTTTTTTAGGGCTAAAACCTTCGTAACCCTTTAACCTAATATCCAAAACTGGATTGTCATTCATGATTGTATTAATTCCAACTAAGATCCCATCGCAAGTAGACCTTATATAATGTGCATATTCACGAGAAGACGCATTCGTAATCCATTTAGAATCTCCAGTCTTTGTAGCTATTCTCCCATCAAGGCTCTGTGCAACTTTTAAAATATTATATGTAGTTTTTTCTAATATAGATTTTGTAAAATCCTCTATTAATTCTGCACAAGCTTTTTTACAAAAACCCAAAAATACTTCAATATTTTTATCTCTTAAAACTTTTATACCTTTCCCTATATTTAATGGATTAGGGTCGACTACTCCTATAAACACTCTTTTAACTCCTGAATTTATAATTGCATTAACGCAAGGAGGTGTTTTTCCATAAGTTGCACACGGTTCTAATGTAACATATAAATCGGCACCTTTTGCTAAAGCACCAACTTTTTTTAATACATTTATTTCTGCATGTTCACAGCCAAACTCTCTATGTGCATCTATTTCCAAAATTTTACCATCTTTAACAAGTGCTGCACCTACAGTTGGATTTCTTTTCGTTTTACCTTTAAATTCAAAAGCTTTAGCAATACATAATTGCATTACTAAATCAGGATCTATCAATTCTAACTCCAACTTTATTTTCTGTTCCATGACATATTCTAATAATATTGTCTTTATGCCTGTAAATTATTAATAATACAATAATCGTAACTGTTAGATTTAATGGAATCCAACTGCTAAAAATCCACAAATAAACAGCAATACCAGCTGAAGCGATAATTGATGAGAGCGATACCATTTTTGAGAGTATTACAACAAAACCAAAAACTATAACTCCTATTAAAGTAGCAAAAGGATCAAGAGCAGCAAATATGCCCAATCCAGTTGCAACACCTTTCCCACCTTTGAATTTCAAAAATATGGTAAACATATGTCCCAAAATAATGGAAAATGCTACTAATAGAAGCAGATAACTTTCTCCATAATATATGTGTATAATTTTTATAGGAACGTATCCTTTCAAAAAATCAAGAACAAAAACTACTAGAAATCCCCACTTACCTAAAACTCTGCCTGCATTCGTTGCTCCAATATTCCCAGAGCCAACAGTTCGTATATCAATATGTGCAAAAAGTTTTACTGTAATGTACCCAAAAGGGATAGAGCCCACAATGTAACATAATAAAACTAAAAATATTGTCATTTTACAAAAACTCTATGTATTAGAGATCTATTCAATTTTATAGCACTATATTCACAAATTTCATAGCAACAAAAACATTCAAAACATATATTTTTATCAATTTTCAATATATTATTGTTATTGCTTATTGCTTTTGCTGGGCATATCCTATAACAATGTTTACATTGTGTGCATTTTTGTTGATCTATTTCTGGCTTAATATAAATCATATTAGCAAATGTTTGCCTTATAAATGATGGGAGTAAATTTACGCCATAACTTAGCGGTTTTTTTATTTTTCTTTTAAAGGTAAAATTATTCATCTCAACTCTTATATTATCTTCATCAAAACCTGAATCCATAGCTGCACTATTAGTCTTGCAAAAAGTCACTGGAAGGTTAAGCATCTTTGTGACAGCTATATCCATTGCCGTTGCATTATCAGATAATGCAATTAAAGATGTGTTAATTGGCCTTCCACGCGATGGCCCCTCTCCATCCATACCAATAATTCCATCAAGTATATTTATTGTTTTATGTTCTATAGACTTACTAAAATCATAAAGTTTTAATGCCAGTTTATTATTGTTTGGGTAATTTTTATGCATTTGCACTTTGTGTGTTCCAGGTACTAATCCAAATAAATTTTTTACTCCTAATGTTAAACCCATTAGTGAGTGAGTTTTTAGCTTTGGAATATTTATTAATGTATCCATATCATCAATAATAGAAGAAATATACATATCACCAAATATTTTAGGTTTATATTTCTCTACCTTCAATATATTAACATTATTTTTAATACAAATTTCAGCGATTCCTGTTATTCTTAGAACTCTTTCATATTCAACATAGTGAGCTCCTGGACTATCAGCAAGAAATAAATCGTCTATTCCACTCTTCTTTAAACTATGAATAATTTTTTCAAGAAACATTGGATGAGTAGTTACTGCTCTATCAGGTGCTGCTGCCAATAATATATTAGGTTTTAATAATACTTTTTTTTTACCATCCCTTATGTTTGCTTTCAGAAAAGGAACAATCACATTATTAATTGCTGAATCGTTATAGCTATTGAATTCAAACAATTTTACATGTTTCATTTAATTTTAAAAAGTCTACAATAATATTCAAAAAATGAAAAAATAGAAAAAAATAATGCTATATATATAAGTATTGTACCAACTAAATAGAAATTTACACCGAAATATTTATCATAGAGCAATAAACACATAATTGCCGCCATTTGTGACGTAGTTTTAATTTTTCCTGACACAAATGCTGGCACAATAATCCCTTTATATGATAAATAATTTCTCATGCCACTTATTGCAAACTCTCTTGCTAATAAAATTACAACTATCCATCCTTGGACTCTACCAATCTCAACTAATATGATAAGCACAGAAGCAACTAATATTTTATCAACTATTTGATCAAATATTTTACCAAAATCTGTTACAACTTTATTTAGCCTTGCAACTAATCCATCAAAATAATCACTCATACAAGCTATAATAAAAATTATGGTTGAAACAAAATTATGAAATGACGTATTAAAATACATAAAATAAATAATAAATGGTATTAAAACTAATCTAATCAGAGTAATCCCATTTGGTATATTTAAAAATTCTTTACTCATAAGAAATATTAATTATTTCATATTCTACTTCACCAGAAGGAGTATTTACGACTGCGTCGTCTCCGACCTTTTTCCCAATTAAAGCTCTAGCAATAGGTGATAATACTGATATCAAATTGTTTTTAATATCAGATTCATCAGGTCCAACAATTTTATATGTTTTAATATCTCCGCTATCTAAATTTTCAATCTCCACCTTGGCACCAAATGTAACTTTTTCTGATTTTATACTTGATATATCAATAATCTCCATTTTTGACAATTTGCTTTCAAGTTCTGCAATCCTAGCCTCTATAAAACCCTGCTTTTCTTTTGCTGCATCATATTCAGCATTTTCGCTTAAGTCTCCATGTGATCTCGCATCTTTAATTGCTTCTATAACATCTCTTCTTTCTACTGTTTTCAACCTTTTTAATTCATCCCGCAACCTATCAAAGCCCTCTTTAGTTATTGGGATCCTTTCCATTACTAACCTCCAAATTTTTCTTTGCAGTTACAAAAGAATTAATATAACCATCATAGATACGAATTTCAAGCTCATCTTCAATATTTATAGAATTTATGCTAAGAATAGGTGTTTTATTTTTCATTACAATTGCATAACCCCTTTTCAAAACATTTTCTGGTCCAAGGTTAATTAATCTTTTAGTTAAACCATCTAATTTATCTTTTGACCTATTAAATTTAAATTTCATATTGTTACATAAGCTACTGCATAAGTTTATTAACATTTTATTTTTAACAAATTGTGTTTCCATTCTGTGAATCATTAATTTATGCCACAAGTCAATTTTTATCTTTAAATTTTCAATTCTCTTCATAGGGGAATTTAATGCAATTCTTGACATTAAAGAATCATGTTGTTGAATAGAACTATGCAAAATAAATTCCATATGTTTCCTTATGATATTTATATTGTTGACAATTTGTTCAATGATTTTACTATATGGCTGTGAAAGAATCATAGCAGCCTGTGTTGGCGTTGAAAAGCTCCTGTCTGCAACTAGATCACAAATTGTTATGTCCCGTTCATGTCCGATTGCCGTTACAGTAGGAATTTCACAATCAGCTAAGGCCCTTGCAATCGCCTCTTCATTAAATATCGCAAGATCTTCTAAAGAACCACCACCCCTCATTAGCACTATTAAATCATAATTGTACTCATCTTTATATCTATTAATATCTTTTAATGCAAATATAATATCATTCAAAGCAGCTGTTCCTTGAACTTGTACAGGCCATATATCGATAGTGTATTTGGCAAGATTTTTCTCAGAAGTATTGATAAAATCTTTAATTGCAGCCCCATAAATAGAAGTTAAAACCGCAATTCTCTTTGGAAGAAATGGTAACGGTTTCTTTAAATTCTTATCAAAAAAGCCCTCAGCTTCCAAACGTTTTTTTGTTTCTTCATATTTTCTATAAAATTCTCCCACACTATCATAATTAATTGTTCTAGCTATTAATTGATATTCCCCCCCTTTTTCATATACCGTCAGAGTACCCATAATTTCCACGTGATCTCCATTTTTAGGAGAATAAGAAGACCTATTCGCATTATTCAATACATAGCTTTTAAAATAGACTATCTTTATTTGGGAATATTCATCCTTTAAAACAAAATAACAGTGCCCATTAGGAGAAAATGAGAGGCTTGAGATTTCTCCTGTAACTTTAACAGGAGAATTAAAGTTTGTTTCAATTAGATTTTTTAATATCTTTGTCAGCTCTGTTACTGAGTATATTTTGTTCATTTTCATCTAAAATATATAAATCCTCATCTGGTTTTTTCATATTTAATTCTTTCCTTATTACCATTTCTAAATAGTTTTTATCCTCTTTCAAATATTTTATTTCATTTTGCAACCTTTCGATCTCTTTATTTAGTTCCTCCGATTTGTTTATATAATTATTTCTTGTGCTAACAAGATTATAAAATTTCAGAAAACCATTTTGTCCAAAAACTAGATATAAAATAGCTAAAATACACAAAAAAATGTATATAAAAGTGGATTTCATTTAACACACTCTATTAGAAAATTTCTCACTTTTTCAAAGAATTGCAATACAAAATTCTGTTTATAATCAGGAAAAGTCCAATCCATAGGTTTATATTTATTTTTTAACCTTAAAAACTGCAAGTCACCATAAACTCCCTTTCCTATATATATTCTGTGGGAAAAGTTTTTTGTGCTAGCAACTACAATTTTCTCAAGAGCTAAATATCCAATGTCTATATTTACAAATCTTCTATTATCTTTACTATAAGTTTTTTCTATATCTACTAATATTCTCTTATAAATGGCCAAGTTTGCAGGTGATTCAATTATGTTATATGCAGCAAAATATTTATGTAATGGTAGATACATTTTACTATTATAATAATCAGTATGCGTAAAAGGGAAATTTTCCGTTTGATATATTTCTGGACCAAATAAGGATTCTAGATTTTTATTAACATCTTCAAGATCAATTGGTCCAAAAAGAATGGCATTAAAGTATATAACTTTATTTACTACTTTTATGCCACAATCCATTCATTAGCCAATTACTACATCGTCAAATTCTTCAGAAGGAATTATATATGTAATTGCATGCTTATATATAAGCTTTTGATCTACTTCTTTAACAACGACCACAAAATTGTCAAATCCCTTAACCAAGCCTTCAATTTCAACGCCATTAATTAAAAAGATTTTCACACTTATCCTATTCTTCCTCACATAATTCAAAAAAGCATCTTGAATATTCAACTTTTTACTCATATTAATACCCCTTTAATAATCCTTATGTTCAATAAGGCTACTATTTTTTATAATCTTTATAATATGTTTTAAAAAAATTATCAATTGAATTTTTATCATCAATTTTATCAATATACCCTAATTTTTTAAAAAAGGTAAATTGCCTCTTAACAAAATTCCGCGTTTTTTTCTTTATCTTTCTTTTAGTTTCTTCTAAATTCTCATTACCTTTAATGTATTCAGCTATCTCTCTATATCCTATAGCTTTAAAAGAGGGCTTATCGGTTGTACAGCCCATTCTCAATAAAAGCTCTACTTCCTCAATCCAACCATTATTAAACATGTCATCAATACGTTTCTCAACAATTTCGTATAGAGCTTCCCTTTTTTTTTGCAGAAAAAAAACTTTATATTTATATTTTGGATTAACATGATGTTCAACCATAACTGTTGAATATGGTTTTTTAAATTTTTCATAGACTTCCAATGCTCTTACAATTCTAACATGATCGTTGCTACTAATTTTTGTAGCATATAAACTATCAATATTACCCAATTTGTTGTATAAAAAATCATAGCCTTTTTCTAAAGCCTCATTTAATATTTTTGATCTAATATCACCACTTTTGGTTATATCGTTAAAGATACCACAAACTAATCTATCTATATACAGAGCTGTTCCTCCTACAATTACGGGCAGCTTGCCTTTACTTAATATTTCTTCAATCAGTTTTTCAGCATTTTCTACAAACTTGCCTGCTGAATAGTATTCATGTGGTTCTAATATACTTATTAAATGATGTGGAACTTCATTCAGCACATGTACATCTGGCTTAGAGGTTCCTATATTCATATTCCTATATACCTGGAAAGCATCGGCACTAATAATTTCAATATTATAGCTATTATAAAGTTCAATTGAAATTGCCGTTTTTCCAACTCCAGTAGGACCAGTGATTATTGGAATTAACATAATTCTATAATCGATTAAATTTTCTATATAAGTCTTCCATAGTCAATTCAAATATTATTTTCCTTCCATGAGGACATGTATAAGGGTTCTCACTATCAAATAGATCATTTACTAAAGTTTCCATCTCATAGTAGCTAAGTTTTTCATTTGCTTTAATTGCAGCTTTACAACTAAGAGATGCAATTATTTTAGATTTTAATGAATCGTCAGTAATCTCATCTAATTCATTAACCATAGATTCAAATATGTCACCAATGTCTTTTTTTATGATATAAGAAGGAACTTTTGTTAACTTTATTGCATTCCTTCCAAATCTTTCAAATCCAAATCCAAGACTCAAAAAATCCTCTATTGAGTTTTCTAAAAATTCAATTTTATCAATAGCAAATTCGTACAAAATTGGTTCACTCAAATTTACGCTAATGTTATCATTTAATATATTATTATGTAAAAATTTTTCAAACAGCACTCTTTCATGGGCTATATGTTGATCTATAAAATATACTTTATCTTTTTTTTCTACCACTATAACTGTATTAAATAGCTGCCCTAAAACTTTTAATTCATTATTTTTAACCAATGTGCTATTTTGAACTTCTTCATCAAACAATAGTAAGTCATTATATATTTCTTTATAACCATACTTCTTGTTAATGGGATTCTCATTTTCTACCCATCTATATTCACCTACCAGACTTAAACTTTCTTTCGATATATTACTTTTAATTATATTATATATTATATGAAATATTTCATTTGGATTAAGCCATTTAATCATATTTTTAGCGGGGTGAATATTCACATCAATATCATTACCCGAAACTTTAATATCAAAAATTGCAACTGGACATTTATTATGTGGAAGAACAAAAGAGTAACCTTGTTTAATAGCTTTTAAAATTACATTATCTTTAACAATTCTGCCATTAACGTAAATAATAATATCCTCAGCTTTATGTTTTTGAACCAATGGATCACTAATTATTCCTTTAATATTGTATTTGTTATCTCTATACTCTACAGGCTTTAATCTGTTTTCATCCAAAAGCTCATTAGCCCTTTTTAGAGCATTATATCCTTTTATATAGTGGTAAATTTTCTTGCCATCAACATAATAAGCAAAAGTAACATTATCGTTTATAATTATGAATTTTTTAATTAACTTAGTAATTTCTCTAGTTTCTGAAGCATTACTTTTTAAAAATTTGTACCTAGCAGGTATTTCCATAAAAATGTTTTCAACACTGACTACAGTTCCAATATATGGAGAAGTCATATTACAAGAATTAACTTTCCCAAAGTTAACACTTAACTCATATGTATCAAAACCTGTTTTACCACTTTTTATTGAAAATTTACTCACAGAGGATATAGCAGCCAAAGCCTCTCCTCTAAAACCATATGTCTGAACTTTTGTCAAATCTTCTAACTCTTTAATTTTACTAGTAGCAAACCTCAATATGGTTTTTTCTAACTCATTAGGATAAATTCCTTTACCATTATCTGAAACTCTAATAAGCCCCTTACCACCTCTAACAATTTCAATTTTTATTTCATCTGAGTCTGCATCAAGAGCATTTTCTACAAGCTCTTTAACAACATTAGCTGGCCTCTCAATAATCTCTCCTGCAGCTATTTTTGTTGTAATGTCTTCTGACAGGACTATTATCTCTTCATTATTCACCAAATACACCTATATTTCTGAACTTATCTATTCTTTGATTAATTAATTCATCTGAAGTCATTTTTTTAAGTTCATTTAAATGCTTCTTTATTACCTCTGCAACATTTGTGGCTGTTTCAATGTGGTTCCTATGTGCTCCTCCAAATGGCTCTGGAATAATTTCATCAATTACTTTAAACTTTATAATGTCTTCTGCTGTAAGTTTTAAATACTCAGCTGCCTTTTCAGAATAGGATGCATCTTTCCAAAGGATAGAGGCACAACCCTCTGGAGAGATAACAGAATAAATAGAATGCTCAAGCATCAAAACTTTATTAGCAATAGCAATACCCAAAGCACCACCACTACCGCCTTCACCAGATATAACAGTTATTACTGGAACAGGAAGACCTGCCATTTCCATTACATTTTTAGCAATGGCCTCAGCCTGCCCCCGTTCCTCTGCTCCAATACCAGGGTAAGCACCAGGTGTATCTACAAAGGTTATTATAGCCCTGTTAAATTTTGCTGCCTCTTTAAAAAGTCTTAAAGCTTTTCTATATCCCTCTGGATGTGCCATACCAAAATTTCTATAAATATTTTCTTTCGTATTCCGACCCTTTTGATGCCCTATAACAACAACATAGTCACTTTCAAATTTTGCAACACCACCTACAATAGCAGGATCATCTCTGAAAAGCCTATCTCCATGTAATTCTATAAAATCAGTAAATATTAACTTTATGTAATCCAAAGTATACGGTCTATTAGGGTGTCTAGCCACCATAACTTTCTGAGCAGGTGTAAGATTTTTATATATATTCTCTTTTGCTTTATTTAATTTCTTTACAAGATTTTCGATTTCGTTATGCAGATCTGCTTCCCCTATATCCGTCAAGTTTTTGAGTTCATTTATTTTTTTTTCTAACTCAATTATTTCTTTCTCAAAAATCAGTGGTTGTATCTCCATGTTTTCACCTCAACCATATATTTAAGTTACATAACTATTATTAACAGTGTATAATAAGTTATTAAAAATATAAAGAGTTAGTAATCCTAATAATAAAGAAGTCTAAAAAAAGGCTTTTTAATAAACAATAACACATTAAAATAAAAATAGTTTAATCGTAAACTATATGTTTTTATGATTTTTTACTAGGAGGCGACAAATTAGATAGAGACCCCATCGCCTCCTAAATAATTTATTTAAATGTTTTAAAGGCTTGATCTATCTGACCTTGATTAAACCCTCTAATCTGTCTACCATTAATATATAAAATTGGTGTTGAGTTAACACCTAGAGTTTTAGCATAATCAATATTATCATTTATTTTATTTTCTACTTCCTTTGAATTAACTAACTTGAAGAATTTATCCTTATCTTCTACCTTGTTTGCAAAATATTCTATTAATCCATTGTCATCTAATTTTTTCAAATCGTTATTATTAAAAAGTTCTTCTGCAAAGTTATAATCCATCTTAATTCCTGCCTCAAAAATCTTTGCCTTTGTCTTAGCCGTTTTATGCATATCTAATGGATAATGCATAATAAAAATTGCTACATCTTTATATTTCTTTGCGCTCTCGTGAAGATAGTTAAAGGCATTCTTACAAAATGGACAATCAAAGTCAGTTATTTCAACTATTTTATTTTTAGCCTTGGCGTCTCCATAATATAAAGTCAACCTACTTGTATCAATGTCATTATTTACATCTTCAAAAGTCATATCACGAACTAGACTTTTACCTGTTTTTACATCTACTACATCAGTTATTAGATTTCTACCATCTGTAAATATATATTGACTCATATCTTTATTCTTTTTGCTGTCATGTAATATTAATTTTGAAAAATAAAAATTAGGTAAAAAATCAACTTTTTTTATAACTTTTAAATCAACTGTAATATCATTAATCTGTCTACTCTTTAAATTATTACTAAAATTTTCTTTAAATTGTTTTTCTATATCTAATGCAAAAACAATTATTGGAATAATTAAAAAAATAATTATTAAACATAGATTTTTTTTAAGCATTTAATCCTCCATTTTTTGTTATTTAAAGATATAATAAAAATTTTAAAGTTCAAAGGAAAATTTTTATTTATTTTATAAATAATTTGTCTATAAATAGTAGCATGAAAATAAACAGAAGAGATGCTATAAAATTATTATTTTTTTCTACCATTTCGCCATACATTTATAGTTGTGCAAAAAACCCTGTTACCGGTAGACATGAACTATCTTTTTTAAGTGAACAAGAAGAGATAAAATTAGATAAGGAAAATTCAAAATTTCAATTTTCAAATGATTATGGCAAAATCCAAGATAATAAGTTAAATAATTATATAGATAGTGTCGGCCAATCACTTTCAAAGGTTTCTCATAGGCCCTACATGCCATACTCTTTTAGAGTTGTTAATGCTGTATATGTAAATGCATATGCTTTTCCAGCTGGAAGCATTGCAATAACACGGGGCATGATAGTAAATCTAGAATCTGAAGCTGAATTAGCAGCTACATTAGGACATGAAATTGGCCACGTATCAGCAAGACATACTGCAAAAGTTATGTCAAAAGGTTTACTACTAGGTGGAATCCTAACAGGCCTAATGATATATTTAACAGTGGAAAACAACCCCTTTATTCCCTTAGCTTCTACAGCTGCTGGAATCGGTTCATCATTAATATTAGCAAAATATAGTAGAGATGATGAAAGGCAGGCTGATAGTCTTGGAATGGAATATATGGTCAAAGCATTTTACAATCCTGATGGAATGGTAAAATTGATGGATATGTTGAAAAATTTGCAAAAAAATAAGCCTACTATGATTGAGGCTATGTTTTCATCACATCCAATGAGCGAAGAAAGATATAAAAATGCATTAGAATTAAAAAATAAAAAGTTTTTTTCTGCTTCAAATTTAAAAATGTATAGAGAAAGATATATGGATAATACTTACAATATAAGAAAAATAAAAGGTGCAATAGAGGATCTTCAGAACGCAATGACATTGATTGCTAAAAAAAGTTTTGTTGAAGCAGAAAACTTAATTGAAAAAACTCTAAATATGATCCCTAATGATTACACTGCATTATTATTAATGGCAAAATGTAAAATCTATAGAAAACAGTATTCAGAAGCTTATAAGTATGCCTTCGATGCTAAAAATGTATATAATTCAGAAGCCCAAGCATATTACATATCTGGGTTAATTTGTACAAAATTAAATAAGTATGAAGAGGCACTTAATAATTTTAATAGTTACGATAAATTACTCTCTAGCAACCCGGAGGTTTTATTTTATAAAGGGTATTGCTATGACAACATAGGAGATATGTCAAATGCAATAAAATACTATTCAGCATACCTAAACAAAGTTGATAGTGGAGATAATGCAAATTATGCAAAAAAAAGACTATACACTCTTCGTATAAAAAAAATATTTTAGCTATTTTTACCTTTTTTCTTTCTATTTAGAAATTTATTAACATATTCTTTAGATGAAGTTGACATTGCAAGCGAAAAAAATAACTCGCTCATATAGTCAATTGACCTGTCAATTGGCATATTGATTAACGAATTCACTGCGTGTTTTCCTAATCTAATTGCTTCTCTATTTTTAGATAATAACTGTAAAACAAACTTTTCACCTTCTGCCTCTAAGTTTTCCAAAGGTACTACCATGTTAACTATACCTAATTCTAAGCATTCATGTGCATTTAACATTTTACCAGTTAAAATCATATCCAGAGCAGTCTTTTTGTTTACTAACTTCATTAATGGCACAAGAGGCCCTAGACATAACAGTCCTACATTAATTGCAGTTGTTCCAATTAAGGTATTATCTGCCGCAATAGTAAAATCAGAAGCAAAAGCAAGCCCAGCACCATTGGCTAGAGTGTATCCCTTTACCTCGGTTACGACAATTTTAGTCATATTTAGTATGGTATGGTTATGTAAATCCATTAATTTTATAAAACTTCTCAAATCTTCACCACTTTTATTGTTAAGCTCCGAAAGATCTATTCCAGTTGAGAAGTTTTTTCCCATACTCTTAATCACCACTATTTCAACCTCATAATCTCTTTCAGCTAAAATTAGGTAATCATTTAATAATTTAGCAAAGGGCTCATTAAAGGTGTTATATTTTTCAGCTCTATTAAGGGTTATATAAGCAATGGAATTATTTTTATCATAAAGTATCTCGTTGTTCATTATTATTCCTCATCTTTTGAGTGCTGCAAATAGCATGCTTTTAATACATCCCCAATTGAAACAATACCAACTAATTTATCATTTTCAACAACCATGATTCTATGTGCAAAATTTTCCAATAATAATCTAGCAGCTTCTCTCATATCGTCGTCAGGTTTTAGAATATTAGGGGAACTCATTATATCTTTAACTAGTTGTGAAGTAAGTTCTTTTATGTCTATTAAAGGGATATCTTCTGCTTCATGTAAAATATCTGGAAATAATTTTAACAAATCTACTTCACTAAAATCTCCTACACATTTCTCATCCTTGTCCAATACAGGCACTCCCGCGACTCCTTGATTTCTCAAACGCAATACAACTGTTCTAATTGTTTCATCTTCATAGGCCACAATGGGATCTTTAGTCATAAACTCATGTAATTGCATATTAACTCCTTCAAATAATATTAATTAGCTTTATAATAAAACACTGTTTATTTACATTATATACGTTAACTTTATAATTGCAAGATAAACAAAATATTTATAATATATATTATGCATAAGTTAGAACTTTTACTTGGTCTTAGCAACATTTTTTTAAACAATTTAGATGAAAACCCTTTATACAAAATTGTCCAACATTTAAAAGATTATGTTAAAAGTGATGTTTGTTCTATTTATTTATTAGATAAATATAACAGAAATGAATTAATTTTAAAAGCAACTGCTGGACTTAAAGAGGAAGCTGTTGACAGAGTCAGATTAAATATTAAAAAAGGATTAGTAGGTCTAACATATTTAGATAACAATTATTTATTTATAAACAATGCAACGGAACATCCTGATTTTCATTATTTTCCTGGAATTGGTGAAGAACCATTTAAAACCTTTATCGGAGTACCCTTAAAAACAAACATTCATACATTTGGTGTTTTAGTTTTCCAATTTAAAAATAACAAAAAGGATACCCATAGTCTCAGGAAATTACTAGAAACAGCTAGTGCTCAAGTTTTGAGCTTAATTCTGAAATACTATCAAGATGAAAATAATATAGAAAAAGCAAATGCAAAAAAAGAAATCATTCTTAGAGGCATACCTCTTTCAGAAGGCATTGCAATTGGAAACCCAACACATATAGTATATAACTATATTGAACAAGCTCATATTACTTCTGTTGATAATGAATTAAACCTCTTTGATAATAGTCTTGAGAAAACAAAAAATGAAATATATGAACTAATAAATAGATATAAAGACAAGAAAATTGATATTCAAATATTTAATTCACATATAGCTATCTTAGAAGATTCATCTTTTATAACTAAGATCAAGGAACACATAAAAAAATTAAAAAAAACTGCTGCAATTAGTACCATTTTGATAACTAAAGAATATGTTGACAAATTCAATGCCTTAGATGACCCGTATATAAAAGAGCGGGTATACGATTTATATGACATATCACAAAGATTGCTTGCTAATTTGGGAGCTTTGTCAAAAAATATTAAACTAAGAGACAATTCTATCATTATTTCAGATAAAATTACGCCAGGAGAACTTGCCTCATTTAATATTGATAAAATTTCAGGCTTCATCACTGAAAAAGATGGGCTAACCTCACATACAGCTATAATAGCGAGATCAATTGGTATTCCTTCAATAACAGGTATTAATAATATTATTAAACAAACAGAAAATGCTGAAACAATAATAATAGATGGTTATTTAGGGTTAATTATTATTAATCCGCAAAAAGAAACTATGAATTTATATAAAGAGAAAATACAATTTTATAAAGATATAGAAGTCGATAAAAGAAATGCAATAAAAATTAAAACTGATAGTTCCATTAATCTTTATGCAAATATATCAAGTTTACTTGATGCAGAAAAAGCACAAGATTCTGGTGCAGATGGTATCGGATTATTTAGAACAGAGATGTTTTATTTACAGAGAAATGGAATTTTTGATATTAAAGAAAACTCTAACTTCTACAGAAGGGTCCTTAACGCTACAAAAACCAATTATTTTATATTTAGGTTATTAGACATTGGTGCCGATAAAAAGAGTATAAACGATAGTAACGAATCTAATCCAGCCATGGGACTTAGAGGTTCCAGATATCTTTTACATAATAGAATATTGTTAATCAAGCAAATTGAAGCATTCACGACATTAGATAACACTTATAATTTTAGCCTCCTTATACCTTTTATAGCAGACATTGATGAATTTATAAAAATAAAAAACATAATAATTAATGAGTATACAAAAAAAAATTTGAAAATTCCACTTATTGGAGCTATGGTTGAAATCCCATCTTTAATTTTTTCATTGGATGAGTTACAAAAAGTTGCAGATTTTTTTAGTATTGGAACGAATGATCTTTTTCAATATACCTTTGCAGTTGATAGAACAAATCCTTTCGTTAGTTCCTTATATAAACCAACTAATGATACTTTTCTTAAAATAATGGAGTATATATATAAAAAGTTATCGAAAACTGGCAAACATATTGATATATGCGGAGAAGTTGCAGCAGATAGAACTACACTTGAAAAATTAATAAATATTGGATATAAAAATTTCAGTGTCAACCCCTATGTTCTGAAAAAATTAAAATCTTATTTTTGAATATATAGGCAACTAATCACTATAGAAATCACTAAAGTCGAGACCCTTCAAGGAGTAGAGATATAATTCAAATAAATATTAATGGGTCAGTATAATCTCTATATATCTCTATTCCAATAAACTCGAGTAAAGTGCTCACCATCTGACCACTTAATTGTTAAATCACCTTTACAAGCATTATATACTGCTTTACCTAATCTATAGGCCAATCTAACACTTGTCGTATATATAATTAATTTTCCATCTTCAGTTTCTTCAATTTTACCAATTCTGGGAAGTGCATTTTTTGCCCTTTGTCTCTCCTCTTCATTTTTTAGGATATTTCTTATTTCTTCTTTATGCTCTTTTAAAAAATCTCCTTTTAATTCCAAAATTCCCAGATAGTAATCTTCCTTAATTTTTTTGCATGCTGGACATATTATTGGTTTCTTTTTATATTCTTCCGAAGCATTTAATTTCCAGTTTTTATTGGTATAAAGAATACCACATTCAGTACAATATGATCCATCTTCTAAATCCACTCTATATGGATCATCTTCTCCTTCTAAAAACTTTATATACGGAAAACTTTTTTTTCTATTTCCCCTCATAATCACCTCCAGTTTATACTTTTATAATATGTAAAATTTTCTTTTACTCAAGCATAAAACAACACTTTGGTAATTAATTTTTATATTTTTTCAAGCTTAAAAAAATATAAAAAAATCAATGTAACTGTAAATTCTACCTTTAAAGGGAATTGATCTCTAGAAAGTTCTAACAAAAATAAGGAAAAACTTTTATTACTAATGATACTAATTAAAAGTTCTCTGGATTCCCATAAAAATTCTTTAATAACCACATTAACTTACAAAATAACTTAAATATTAAATTTTCCAGTTAATATCAAATAAAATCAATATTTTTAATGAAATATCAATAAATAAATATATTATTATGTTATATTTATGAATAAGGGCATATTTGGAATCATAAGCGGTGCAGCTTTCCTTATGGCAACATCTTCGATTGGCCCTGGTTTTATTACACAAACTGCATACTTTACAGAGATTCACAAATCAGCTTTTGCTTTTGCTATAATTACTTCCATAATAATAGACATAATTATTCAGCTGAATATCTGGCAGATTCTTTCTATATCAAAACTTAGAGCCCAAGATCTAGCTAATAAAATCATACCCTATTCTGGTTATTTAATTTCTTTAATGATTATAATAGGAGGCTTTACTTTCAATATAGCTAATATTGGAGGAGCAGCTCTAGGGATAAATGTACTCTTTGGAAGTAACTTCTTTGCTGGTGCCATTATTAGCTCATTAATTGCTGTTACCATCTTTCTTAAAAAGCAAATTGGGGATATACTTGATAAATTTACTTCAACCTTAGGCATTGTTATGCTAATTATGATCTTCTATGTTTTATTTAAAACGCAACCCCCTGTTATGCATACATTTCAGGAAATAATCACACCTTCAGAAATTAATTTTCTAACAATATTAACAATTGTTGGAGGGACAGTTGGGGGATATATATCATTTTCAGGAGCTCACAGAATTATAGACGCCAATCTTGTTGGTTTAAAATATTTAAAAACAATAAGGTTAGGTGCATTTAATGGGATTGTTATTACTGGAACCATGAGGTATCTTTTATTTTTGGCTTTTTTGGGAGTTATTGTGACAGGCTTTACTTTAGATCCAGAGAATCCACCTGCTTCTGCTTTTAAGTTTAGTATGGGAAAGCTTGGCTACAAGATCTTTGGAATTATATTATGGTGTGCCAGTATCACTTCTATTGCCGGATCGGCATATACTTCCATTTCCTTTGTAAAAACATATTCAAAAAAAATATTGACTTATGAGAACTATTTCATAATAGCCTTTATTTTAATATCTTTATTAGTGTTTATTACAATTGGTAAACCAGTAAAATTGCTTATATTTGCCGGATCAATTAACGCTCTTATTCTTCCTTTATCGCTCTTTATAATTCTTCTTTCTGTCTTTAAAAAAGATATCCTGGGCCAATACAATCATTCAAAGATTTTGACCATAATGGGATTTATAGTTATCATTTTCATTGGTTGGATGGGTATTAAGAATTTTTCACAGGTCTTTGTCATTTTAAAGTAGATTTATTCATGACTTCTTGTTATAAAAAGATAAAACATGAGCACAATAGTAAGTTTTATATCTCAATTTCTAGCACAACCCATAATATTAATTAGTCTCATTGCTTTAATTGGACTTGCTGTTCAAAAAAAACCATTCTCTAATATTATATCTGGCACTATTAAAGCTGGCATTGGTGTTGCCATAATTGGTGGTGGTGCAGCAATGCTTAACGATTCACTTCCCTTTATTTCAGAAGTGTTAAGCCATAAAATGGGAGTAAATGGTTATCTCCCCACAACAGAAGCACTGCTTGCCCCTGCACTTAATAAATACGGTAATACAGCAATGATAGTTATGATAGGTGCTTTTATCTTTAATATATTACTCGCTAAGTTTACTCCATTTAAATTTATATTTTTAACAGGTCACATAATGCTATACCTCTCTATATTCTTTACTATGCTACTTATGAATGTAGCTGCGTTAACTCCCCTTTATACCATAATATTTGGCACACTAATTTTGGGTCTATACTTCACACTGATGCCAGCTCTTACTTATTATTTTATGAAAAACTTTGCAGAAGGGACAATGGCAATTGGACATACCTCAGATATAGGAATTTTAATTACAGGATGTCTCGCAAAATTATTTAAAAACAATAAAAAAGACATAGATAATATGAAACTGCCAAAGGGCTTAGATATTTTTGGCAACCCAATAGTTGGCATGACTTTAACTATGGTCCCACTATAT
Organism: Deferribacterales bacterium UBA4806; assembly: GCA_002402635.1. Classification (GTDB taxonomy): domain Bacteria; phylum Chrysiogenota; class Deferribacteres; order Deferribacterales; family UBA228; genus UBA228. Next base: position 4,973 of record DHGE01000020.1, on the reverse strand, counting down.
GTTATTGTTACATTAATTGGAGGTTACGAATATGTATATCAAAATTATTCAAAACCTCTTTACCCGATAGTTTATAGCATCCTACAATCTCTTATTGCTTCTGCAGGTGTAGGTGTAGTTTTGTTTGGTGTTCAAATGATGTTAGACGAATTGATTCCAGCTTTTAGAGGTGTGTCAGAAAAATTGGTTCCAGGTGTTATACCAGCACTTGATTGCTCTGTTACATTTAAATTTGGTAAAGGTTCTATTATAATAGGTTTTCTTTCAATGTTCATAGGGACTATGCTAGGCCTTTTTTTTACAACTCTTTGTTTTGCGTACCCAAAATATTATTTTACCAGGTTTATTACCCTGTTTCTTTGCAGGAGGATCTGCCGGAGTTGTAGGAAATAATATTGGTGGAATAAAAGGAGCTATTGTGGGCCCCATTATTATAGGACTTATACTAACAATTGGGACAGGGTATTTAGCTTTCTTTACTGACCCAGAACTGCTTGCTACAGGCGCAACCTTTGGGGATCCATCCTATGCTAGCATAGGGCTTATTATTGGATATATTTTACATATTATTCACTCTATAATTTCATAATAATAATTATCTTTTAAGTCGGTTATAAACATATGCCCTGGAACATGAGTTATGGCAATGGGTAGTTTTGCGTTTAATATAGCGTTTTGTGGACTTACCCCACAGGCCCAAAACATGGGAACTTCCCCTTCCCCAACTTTAATATTATCACCGTAATCTACGTTGTTTAAATTATTAATCCCAATTAATTCAGGATAACCAATATAGACAGGCGCACCATGCATTTTAGGGTAATGTGCTGTAATAATTGTAGCATCAACTACTTTGTTATATTTTATTGGCCTCATACTGACAACTAAATTACCCTTAAAAATCCCTTCGGGTATTAAAGGAACATTAGTATTGTACATAGAAACATTCTTCAATTCTTTTACATGTTTTAATTCAATTTTTTCATTTAACAAGGCATTTTCAAAGGTGAAACTACATCCAATCAAAAAGAATACAAAGTTTGGTTGATAAATATCAATAATATCTTTTTTAATACCAATTACTTGTCCATCTTTAAATATTTTATACCTTGGAAGATCTCTCCTTAGATCAGCATTTCTAGCTAGCAATTGCGGTGTAAAACTCCTTGGGCCTACAACTTCTAACAATGGACAGGCTCTAGAATTTTTTTTACAAAATAGCTCGAAGGTTCCTGCATACTCTTCTTCAATAACCACCAAATTTGTCTGGACGAAACCTCTGGCAAGACCAGATGTAAACCCAACATATTTATTTTGCCTTATGCTAGACCTTAACTTAAATAATTCGCTATTACTCACTTTTAAATCCTCCACCACCTGGTGTTTCAATTATCACTCTGTCACCCTTTTTTAATCTTAAACTGAATTTAGAAGGCATAACTTTCTTTGTACCTGCTTCTATTATAATGTTTTTACCTGGCGCTCCACCTTTACCACCAAATAATCCATAGGGAGCTATTTTCCTTCTTTCTGAAATAACAGTAACTTCGGCATCAGACAATAGCTTTAGATCTCTAACGATACCATCTCCACCTCTATATTTACCAATACCACCTGAATTTCTTCTAACAGAGTACTCTATAACTTCTATAGGATAAGCAAATTCTAATGCTTCGACAGGTGTGTTTAGTGTGTTGGTCATGTGAGAATGAACAGCCGATGCTCCATTATATCCTTCAGCTGCCCCCATACCTCCACCTATTGTTTCATAATAAGTAAAGGGTTCATTATTTCTTTCATCAATGCCACCTATAGTAACATTGTTCATAGTCCCCTGGCTTGCAGCAGGCACTTTGTCAGGTAAAATCTTACTTAGAGCCCCTAAGACAACATCAACTATCCTCTGTGATGTTTCAACATTTCCAGCAGCAACAGCAGCTGGAAACAAAGCATCTAAGACAGTACCTTTTCTAGTTATAACTTCTAATGGCCTAAAACATCCTGCATTAGTGGGTATCTCACTATCGACTAAAGATCTAAAAACATAAAGGACTGAAGATAGGGTAATAGAATAAACAGCATTGACATTTCCTAGCACTTGTTGATCAGATTCTGAAAAATCTAAAATCAAAGTATTGTTAGCTATACTTATATCTACTGCGATTTTAATTTTTTCAGAATTTTGCCCATCATCATCTAAATAATCATTAAATGATACTTTTTCGTTTATTAAATTACTAATAAATTCTCTTAATATTTTTTCTGAGTAATCCATTAAATGGAGAGCATACTCCCTAACTGTTGACAAATTATATTTTTCAACCAACTCACATATTCTTCTAATACCGACTTTATTTGCCATAAATTGAGCAGCAAAATCACCTTCTCTTTCATTTTTCGTTCTCACATTGTTTAATATTAAATTTAAAAGCTTTCTATCTAGTGTGTCCTTCTCTATGATTTTCAAAGGCGGTATTATAAGTCCTTCTTGAAATATTGTAGTAGAAATTGGCATAGACCCTGCCGACATTCCACCCATATCTGCATGATGAGCTCTGTTTGCAACATAAAATTGTGGTTTCTTTCTGGTATCTACAAAAACTGGTGCTATTATTGTTACATCAGGGATATGGGTTCCTCCTTTAAAAGGATCATTTAATATAACCATATCTCCAATATTGAATTCAATATTATTAATTGCTTCTTTCACGCTTAATGGCATAGAACCTAAATGTACAGGAATGTGTGCTGCCTGAGCAATCATCTCTCCTTCATCATTAAAAATAGCACAGGAAAAATCCCTTCTCTCTTTTATATTGGGAGAAAAAGCAGTTCTATTAAGAGTTACTCCCATCTCTTCAGCAATTGAAATAAACCTATTTTTAAACACTTCAAGTAATATCGGATTAACATTCATGGCAACCTCATATTTCTATTATTATATTTCTATAGGCATCAATATAGCCGCTAGCAAAAGGTGGAATAACTGTTGTAGATGAATATTCAACAATAATAGCTGGTCCATAAATTTTATTTCCCCATTTTAAATAAGACCTATCATATACATTTGTTTTTAATAGTTTATCATCAAAAACAACATCTCTTGTATCAATATGAGCTTTTGATTCAAGTTTATTAGTTTTTTCATTAGATTTGAGGATTTTCATCTTATTTCTTTTGCCTATACCTCTTATTCTTACATTTACTATTTCTACATCTTTGTCTCTATTTGCATATCCATAGGTCCGCTCGTGTTCTCTATGAAAATTTTCAAGATAGTCTTTATTAAAAGGCACAATTATTTCATAAGATTGACCCTCATATCTCATATCTATATATTCATCCAAATAAATATTTTCTTTGTCTAACCCTTCAGACAGTAATTCTTCAAGAGCCCTTTCTTCCAATTTATTAAAAAATCCCCTAAGATCATCAAAGTCAATTTCAACTCCTTTAAACATTATAGTTTTTGAATAGTCTTTTATGATATCTGCTAAAACCATTCCGATTGCTGACATAATCCCTGGGTTATAAGGTATTAATACCTTTGGAATACTAAGTAATTTTGCAAGATATGCTGCATGAAGTCCCCCCGCTCCTCCAAAAGTAAACAATGTAAACTCTCTTGGATCAAAGCCCCTTTCAACTGTAATAACTCTTATAGCTTTTTCCATTACCGAATTTGATACAGCCAAAATTCCTTCTGCCAGTTCAACTTCTGATAAATCCACTTTTGATGCAAATTTATTAAAATAATGTTTTAATTTATTTCTATTCAACTTCATATCTCCACCCAAAAAGTGGTCATAAAGTAATCTTGACAGAAAACAATTAGCATCAGTTACCGTAATTTCTTCACCTTTTCCATAACAGATCGGCCCAGGATCAGCTCCTGCACTAACTGGACCCACTTTTAAAGCACCACCTGCATCAATATAGGCAATAGAACCACCACCAGCTCCTACAGTGTGAATATCTATCATAGGCACTTTTACAGGATATTTTCCAATTTGGGATTCGGTAGTAAGTGAAAGTTTATCATTAATCAGTGAAACATCTGTTGAAGTTCCCCCCATATCAAAGGTTATGAGCTTAGTATTTTCTATAATTTTACCAATTTCATATGCTCCAACAACTCCACCGGCTGGACCAGATAAAATTGTTCTAACAGATTCTTTTATAGCTGTATCAGCTGAAATAATGCCACCATTTGATTGCATAATACTCAGTTTTTTAGAACCAATATTATTTTTTAAAAATGAAATATATTTTTGCATCTTAGGTCCCACATATACATTTATTACAGTTGTTGAAGCTCTTTCATACTCCCTGAATTCACTTAAAATCTCACTAGAGAGGGAAAAATATATGTCTTTTTTTTGTAACACCTCACCTATTAATTTTTCATGTTTATTATTTTTAAATGAAAATAGTAAACAAACTGCAATTGACTCTCCTCCATTATCAATAATTTTAGAAATGAACTTTCTGATTTCTTCAAGTTCTATATCTTCCAACACTTCGCCATTGCAATTTATTCTCCCTTTTACCCCAAATTTAAATTTTGAGTCCACCAATGAAGGTTCTTTAACATATTTTAGGTTATATAATTCAAATCTGTTTTGCCTACCAATATCTAATATATCTTCAAATCCTTTGTTAGTTATAAATGCCGTTTTTGCTCCTTTTCTTTCTAAAATAGAATTTGTGGCAACCGTTGAACCGTGAATAATATGAACATTTTCATTTACAGAATCTCCTAAAATCTTTTTTATTCCAAAAATAACTGCCTTACCAGGATTGTCTGGAGTTGATAAAAGCTTCAAAACATCCCATACACCATCTTTAAAATATATAAAATCAGTAAAGGTTCCTCCTGTATCAACTCCTATAAATATCATTAGCTACTCCATCTGTGTTTTTAACAAAATATCATATAGCAAAATTTATTTAAACATTAATTTTGTTGACAA
>DHGE01000096.1 GCA_002402635.1 Deferribacterales bacterium UBA4806 | reverse complement strand
AGATCATTTTTTTCATAAAAGCTAAGCTGTAACGCCATTTAAAAAAATTATACCTTGCCCTACAATATTGCTCTACTATCGCAATGTTTTGCATAATTCACCTCATTTATTGTGTTTAATCCTTTCAATTTAAAACTCAATATACTTTGTAACTTTTTAACATAGTTTTTATCTTTATGAAATAATAATTTATTTCTAATCACTGAAAATGTAATCCCTGTTAAATTACTCTTACACATAAGAAAAATTTATATTATATTATTTTTAGCACATCCCTTAAATTTTGATCACTATATAATAATCGGGATGGGGGGACTTGAACCCCCGGCCCCAGGTTCCCGAAACCTGTGCGCTACCAAACTGCGCTACATCCCGGAAGTTAATCTATATTACTGTTTATTAAACTATTATCATTTATTATTCAATATTTTTCCCATAAACTATTTCAAAATAACAACTAATTAACTTGAAAAGATATGTGCAACTATGTTATAATTAAACATCCTTTTTATTGGAGGTTAATTATGAAAAAGTTTCTGGTAATTTTTTTTATTATTTCTTTTGCATTAATTTTTAATGGGAGGTCTATAGCAATGTTAAAAACATCAGTTTTACACCCTCAGATACTGGCAGCTCTTGCTAAAGCAGGTCATGGAGCCAAAATTGTAATTGCTGATAGCAACTATCCTTTTGACGTTATGTCAAACCCAAAGAGTAAAAAGGTCTACTTGAATTTAGCCCCTGGCAAACTAAATGTTAGTGACGTTTTAGAAGCACTTTCAAGTATAATTGAAATAGAATCTGCACAAGCAATCTATCCTGATAGTGGTCCAGAACCATCTATTTTTAAAGAATATAGAAAAATATTACCAAAAAATATAAACATTGAAAAAATAGGCAGATTCGATTTTTATAAGGCTGCAAAAGGTGAAGATGTATGCCTTGTTATAGCCACAGGTGAACAACGCACCTGGTCTTGCATTATTCTAACAATTGGAGTTGTTCAACCATAACAATAGATCTAAATAAATGTTATTTAAAAGAGCGCATACATATTTAATATATATAATCTTAATTTATGTATGTGCTCTTAATAACCTCTATGCTTCTTTGGTGGTAACAGAAAAAATTGATGTACATTTAAATGAGGAGTTTACACTACCAGTAGCACCCTACCCTGCACCTATTTTAAAAATGGAACTCAATGAAGAAAGTTCATGCATTAGAAACAACTTTGTAAAATTAATAGATATAAAGGACTACCACTATTCAATTTATGATAACCCTCCTAAGTTTTCTCAGAGAATACTCACCTTTAAGGCCATAAAATCAGGCAAATGTAGATTAAATGTAATTATTTACAGAATTTATAACGCATTTTATTCAACCCATTCACATGCCTTTGATATAAATATTGATAATGAAACCTCACAGTAGCTCCCTTGATAGGTTTTGATGAACAGTAAAATTATAATATGAGTTCAAAAAATTTAGAAAGTGCAACTAATATAATAAAGCAGTATATAGAAGGTAATAAAATACCTGGAGCTGTCAGCTTGGTTGCTCAACAGGGAGAAATTCTTTCTCTTAAATCTTTTGGATATTCTCAGATTATGCCACATAAAGAAGAAATGACATTGGATACACTCTTTGATTTAGCTTCTCTTACTAAACCCATTATTACTGCAACATCCATTATGATTCTTGTTGACAGAGGTCTTATAAAATTGAGCGACGCTGCTTCAAAATTTATAGAAGACTTGTTGAATACTAACAGAAAAAACATTACAATAAAGGAATTGTTAACCCATACCTCAGGACTACCCGACTGGCGAGCACTATATCTAAATGGGCACACCTATAATAAAATACTTAACGAAGTAATTAACACTGAATTACAATACAAACCAGGCTCAATATATATATACAGTGATCTGGGATATATTTTGCTCGGAGAAGTTATTCGAAGAACCACATCCATGGAATTACATGAATTTGGATATACAAACATTCTTCAACCATTAAACATGGAAAATTCCTTATTTAATCCTGATAAATTACATAAAAACCGCTGTGCTGCTACAGAATTTTCAGTATTGAGAGACGGTGTGGTAAAAGGAGAAGTCCATGATAACAATGCATATTACATGGGTGGAGTCTCAGGACATGCAGGACTTTTTTCGACAGCAAAAGATTTATTTTATTTATGCCAGATGTTTCTCAATAAGGGCACTTTTAACAATGTAAAGATTCTATCTTCAGAAGCTGTTGAAACAATGACAAAAAATGCCATCAAATCTTTAGGCTATGAGAGTTTAGGTTTTTTTATAAAAGGCAATAGCTCTTCAAAAAACTATTTATTAAGTGAAAACGCTTTTGGCCACACTGGATTTACTGGAACATGCTTCTGGATAGACCCCAACCTTGAATTAATCATAATTCTACTAACCAATAGGATACATCCCACACGTAACAACAACTACCATATCGCCTTGAGAACAGAATTTATTAATGAAGTTGTATCAATACTGAAAACAAGATAATTTAAATATCAATAAATTGTCTATTTTTTAATATTAATTCTTTTTTTCCATCTTTAATACCGTACACTTCAGGATAAAGCACCAGAAAATCTTCATGGTATGGTGCGGATACTTTACCACCAAAGCCTGCATTGTCTCCAAAGGCGATATGCACAGTGCCATATATTTTTTCTGCTTCTAAAATGTTATCTAAAATAATAGCATTCTTATTTGTGCCAAAACCTAATTCTGCAATATTCTTATTGTTTTCATGGGCAGTTAATTTACTTCGTAATTCATTTACAAAATCGTCCACTCCTTCAATATTTACAACAATGCCTTTATCAATTTTTATTTTAACAGGGCTATGAAGTTTTCTAGTGGTTGATAATTCAATTACTAATTCCCCTTTAGATTCTCCTTCAACAGGAGCTAAAAATACTTCACCAGCTGGTAAATTACTGTAACTACCCCTTTCTTTTAAATTGCCCGTGTCTGCTTTCACAGATCTATCAAATTTAGGTATATATAAATTTGTCCCGTTGCCTGAGGTAATCTGAAAGGCTTCATAATTATTAAGCTTTTTTGCAAGCTTTTCAGTTAATATTTCTAATTTCCTATAATCAACATCCATAGATGTATTAAACATATCAATGTCAAAAAGCGGCATACTAGCATATCTCACTCCCAATTGTTCTGTTAAAAGCTTCCGAAATAAAGTATGAGTTGTCGAAAAATTTGTGATTGCCATAATTGCATTGTATTTTACATTGTTATTACTTTTTAAGATATTAATCACATTATCCAGTTTATCTCCAATCTGTTTTTTCAAAATTAAATCCATCAAACCTTCCTTTTTCAATGTATCAACAAATCTTCTATCAAAAACTTCCTCCCATATATCAACCCAAGGCTCCTTTCCATTCCCCTTTGTTGTCCTATAAAAATATAGAGATGTATTGGAAAAATAATTTTTTATAGCTTCATAAAATTGTGGTATAAAATTAACTAATCGTCTCCAACGTATTTTATCATGTTCTTTTATAGGTAATGTTTCATCAAATTCTTCAGATAAAATTAAAAAAGACTCACCCTTTTTTAGAGCAAATACATCTTCAACTATTCTTTTTGCATTAAGTT
>DHGE01000065.1 GCA_002402635.1 Deferribacterales bacterium UBA4806 | reverse complement strand
AAAGAAAAAGAAATTGGTATAGCAAAGCTTGTTGAATTATTAGGAATTTCAGTTCAACAGCTCTCAGGAGTTATGAGAGATGATATGAATGGGAAATTTCATATTTTAACAATACCATTGAAGTTAGCTTGTCTTTATTTAATAGAAAAAAATTTTAATTAAAAAAGGACTTTTTAATGCCCAAGAGAAAAGATATATCATCAGTTTTAATAATAGGGTCGGGTCCAATTGTAATTGGCCAGGCTTGCGAATTCGACTATTCAGGCACACAAGCTTTAAAGGCTTTAAAAGAAGAAGGGTTAAGAGTAATACTAATTAATTCTAATCCCGCAACAATAATGACTGATCCAGAAATTTCTGATGCTACTTACATTGAACCTTTAGATGTAGAAGTGTTAGAAGAAATAATTAAAAAGGAAAAGCCTGATTGTATATTACCAACTGTTGGGGGACAAACAGCATTAAATTTAGCTTTAGATCTTCACAATGAAGGCATTCTAAGTAAATATTCAATTGAACTTATTGGCGCAAAAATAGATTCAATAAAAAAAGCTGAAGAAAGAGATTTATTTAAAAAGGCTATGGAAAATATAAATCTAGATATACCTAAAAGTTTCTATGTTAAATCCATGGAAGATGCTTTAATAAAATCTCCTGAAATTGGTTATCCTATAATAATAAGACCTTCTTTCACATTAGGGGGAACAGGAGGCAACGTCGCCTATAATATAGAAGAATTAAAAGAATATATAAAATGGGCATTAGATATTTCTCCTGTTCATGAGGCTTTAATAGAAGAGTCTGTGTTGGGTTGGAAAGAATTTGAACTAGAGGTCATGAGGGACTTAGCTGATAATGTTGTAATTATTTGCTCTATAGAAAACTTTGATCCTATGGGGGTACATACCGGAGATAGTATTACCGTCGCTCCTGCCCAAACACTCAGTGATAAAGAATATCAAAGCATGCGTGATGCTGCTATAAAGATAATTAGAGAGATAGGTGTGGATACAGGTGGTTCTAATGTGCAATTTGCAGTTGATCCATTAACAGGCAGGCAAGTTGTTATTGAAATGAATCCAAGGGTATCTAGGTCTTCTGCGCTAGCTTCGAAAGCAACTGGTTTTCCTATTGCAAAAATAGCTGCAAAATTAGCCTTAGGGTATACCCTTGATGAGCTACCAAATGATATAACAAAAAAAACCCCAGCATCATTTGAACCAACTTTAGATTATTGTGTTGTTAAAATTCCGAGATTTACATTTGAAAAATTTCCTGGTGCTCAAAATAAACTGACTACATATATGAAGTCAGTTGGCGAAGTTATGTCTATTGGCAGAACTTTTAAAGAAGCTTTGCAGAAAGCCATGTATTCATTGGAAATAAATAGTAATGGTTTTGATGAAATGGAATATAACACTGCAGACCATAATATGAAAAAAGATATTATTATTAACAATTTGAAAGTGCCAAATGACAAGCGAATATTCTATATTGGTGAGGCTTTACGCAATAATTTTACAGTTGAGGACATCAATAGATATACAAATATAGATAAGTGGTTTTTATTTCAAATAAAAGAGATTATAGATTGTGAAGACAATATAAAAACAATTAAAGAAGTAAAAAGTAAAGATATAAAAAAATTTAAAAAGATGGGATTCTCAGATAAAAGACTTGCAAAATTACTTGGAAGAGATGTCAATGAAATTATAGATTTAAGAAAATCTAATAATTTAATACCAACTTATAAAAGAGTAGATACATGTGCCGCTGAGTTTGAATCCTTTACTCCCTATATGTACTCAACATATGAAGAAGAATGTGAAGTTGAACATACAGACAAAAAAAGCGTTATCATATTAGGCTCTGGACCAAATAGAATAGGACAGGGAATTGAGTTTGATTATTGTTGTGTTCATGCTGCGTTTGCATTAAAAGAAGAGGGATATGAAACAATTATGATAAATTGTAACCCAGAGACTGTTAGCACAGATTATGATATATCCGATAAACTATACTTTGAACCTCTAACTTTTGAAAGTGTCATGAATATAATAGAAAAAGAAAAGCCAAGTGGAGTAATTGTACAATTTGGTGGACAAACACCACTTAAGTTAAGCAATGCTCTATATAATAGTGGTGTTAATATTATTGGAACTTCTCCAAAAAATATAGATATTGCTGAAGATAGAGAACTTTTTAAGAATTTTATTTCCAGGCTAGAGCTTTTACAACCAGACAATGGAATTGCAAAAAATCATAACGAAGCTTTAGAAATTGCTACTAGGATAGGCTATCCTGTTGTTGTCAGGCCTTCTTATGTTCTTGGTGGTAGGGCAATGGAGATTGTTTATGATAGAACATCCTTAGAAAATTATATTGAAAAAGCTGTGGTTGCCAGCGAAAATCATCCAGTATTAATAGATAAGTTTTTAGAGAACGCTTTAGAGCTAGATGTTGATGCAATTAGTGATGGATGTGATGTTTTTGTTGCTGCTATAATGGAGCATATAGAGGAAGCAGGGATTCATTCAGGTGATTCAGCATGTTCCATTCCTTCACGAAGCATAACTGATAAGCTCAAACAAGAGCTTATAGAACAAACAAAAAAAATTGCTGTAGGTCTTAATGTCATTGGACTTATGAACATACAGTATGCTATTAAAGATAATGAGATATATATATTGGAAGTTAATCCTAGAGCTTCTAGAACAATTCCATATGTTAGCAAATCCTTAGGCATTCCTTTAGCTAAGATTGCTACAAAATTAATGATTGGTAAAAAAATAAAAGATTTTAAATTACATGAAAGGAAGAATGTTAATTATGTTACTGTAAAAGAATCTGTTTTTCCTTTTAATAGATTTCTAGAGACTGATCCAATATTAGGGCCAGAAATGAGATCAACTGGTGAAGTAATGGGAATTGATAACTCCTATGGTATGGCATATTATAAGGCTCAATTATCAGCATTCAACAGACTTCCCGACAGCGGGAAAGTTTTTGTTAGCGTAAAGGATAGTGTTAAATCAAAAGTATTAGATGTTGCAAAAAAACTTGTAGAACTTGGTTTTGAAATTGTAGCTACAACAGGAACATATAACTATTTAAAGAAATATAATATTAAAGTATCCCATGTTTTGAAAGTGAGAGAGGGTAGACCAAACATTGTTGATTTAATAAAAAATGG
>DHGE01000110.1 GCA_002402635.1 Deferribacterales bacterium UBA4806 | reverse complement strand
ACAGATGATAAAAGTTTTAGATTACCAACAATTGCAGGAATTGATATTACGCCAATGATATACAACAGACAAACTATTAAATACTATCAAAATAAATTGAATAAATTGTTAAACAAACATGGCTATTTTGACAGTATCATTGAATATTATACTGAAAAGAGTAAAATAAATCACCCTTTTATAAATAGAAAAGTGCCTTTTTCGTCTTTATTGTCTGTATTACCTTTTTTCCACAAAAGTGTAAAATTAGTTTTTCGCATTAAATATGGACCTCAATATGAATTAATAATCAACGGGGTGAAAAATGATTTAAAAGATAAAATTCAGGAAATTGTTTATGATAATGTAAGAAAGATAGATACCTTTAACATCAGGGACGTGGAGTATAAAATTAGCAGATGGATGTTAAACAATCTTTATATGCAACCAGATGTTGCTACTGAAGTAGTCGACAACAAGATAGTTATTAATGTAACTTATGAGAAGGCATATGATAAAATTGATTATAATATTAAATTTAAGAAACATTTAAATAATAGTTTTGTAGACACTTTTATTAAAAATTATAAATTGTCTACTACTGGTAATGAGCTTGCTGAAAAATTAAAAGATTATCTTATCTATAATTTACAATCAGAAGGTTATTATACACCAGATATAAAAATAGAAGTGAAAGATAGAAAAAATATACTTTTATTAACAGGAACAATTGACGAAGGTAGGATCTATAAAATAGGTGATATTCTTGTTAATGAAGAAGTGTTTAAAAAGGATATAAATCAGATTGCTAATGAAAAAAACATTAAAAATATACAGAAGAGCGTGGAAAACGAGTTATCTATGAAGTATGTTCTTTTTAATATGAGCCTATTGGAAAAAAAAATAATCAATAATAAAAAAATAAATTTAATTTTTAAAGCCAATATAAAGAAAGTAGAATTAAGGGATGTTTATATCTATAAAAAACTTGTGTATAAAAGGATGATTGAAAGGCTCTTTAAAAAGGATAGAAATATTACAAGTAATAAAATATCGAAGGTAAGAGAAACATTAAAAAAACAGCCTCAAATTGGTGCTTATAATATCAGACCTGTGAATAATGACAACGAAACCGTTGATTTAGTTGTGCATACTGAGGAAGCTACTAAAAATCAGGTTTATGGTAGTCTTGGATATGACAATGTGGATAAATTAAGGTTTACATTAGGATATCGTAGGAAAAATTTTTTGAGTACATTGCATACATTAGAGGTTATGGGAGGTATTACTACCAAAGAGGAAGAATTTGGTGTTTCATTAGTTGGCTTTGATGTGGTGGGCCAAAAAATGAATGATATTGTTTCTTATGTATTTAGGGACAGAGATGAGGATGAATATGATTATATTATGAATCGCTTTAATCTGGGTTTAAATAAGTTTGGAGATAAATATTTCATTGGTACGACAATATATTATGAGAATATTGATATTAGAGATACAGACTTTACTGAAGAAATTGAGGATAAATTTTTAAATAAGTACGATAATATTGGGCTGAATATTGACTTTAAATATTTCATGGTAGACAATAAATTAAGTCCTACTAATGGAGCTATATTTAATATTAAATTGACTCCTGTTAACTTTTTTAAGGAGGAAGATTTTTATAAAACTGAAGTGGCACTGACATTGTATAAAAGCGCTTTTGATAAGATCTTATTAGTGACCAATGGTGAATTTGGGGCCATAGGAGGTAAAAATAAAGATATTCCATTGCCTTATAGATTTACCCTGGGAGGGCCTAATAAGATGAAGGCTTTTGATTATAGGGATATTGGTAGTGAAGATGATGATGGAGAAGTATATGGTGGTAAATACTATTATTATGGAATAGTCTATGCAGGTTATAAACTTGCACCATTAGTATATATTGGTCCCTTCTTTGAGGCCGGGGCAGCTTTTGATAATTTTAATGATATAGAAACATATAATGATGCTGGAGTATTGTTAGATTTAAAAACGAATGTAGGCTCATTTGTAATGAGTTATGCTTTTAATACTAAAAACTCAAAAAAAAGTAAAAGTGCTTTTTATATAAGCTTTGAAACAACATTTTAGTGGAGCTATATATGGATGAAAAAGAGCAATTGGGGGTTTTTAGAAAGACCATAGATAATATAGACACAAAGGTTATTGAATTGCTCAACAGAAGAGCGGAAGTTGCTAAGAACATTGGTGAAATAAAAAAGAAGATTGGCGAAAAAACCTATGTGTCTTTAAGGGAAGCAGAAATTTATGATAACATAAAAAAAATGAATAAGGGTCCATTAAAAAATGAAGCATTAAAAAACATTTTTAGAGAAATCATATCAGCCTGTAGAAGTTTACAAGAGCCATATAAAATTTTCTATTTAGGGCCTGCTGGAACATTTACTAATTTAGCTGCCATACGTTACTTCGGATTGTCTTCTATTTTGATCCCAGTTAATTCAATTAATGATATTTTTGATGAAGTTGAAAGAAATGTAATGGCATTTGGAGTTGTTCCTATTGAAAACTCTCTTGAAGGTGTTGTTACACACTCTATAGATATGTTTTTTGAAACTAATTTAAAAATTAATGGAGAAATATTTATTAAGGTTTCTCATAATATTTTAAATAAATCAGGAAATATAGAAAGTATAAAAAAGATTTGTTC
>DHGE01000080.1 GCA_002402635.1 Deferribacterales bacterium UBA4806 | reverse complement strand
CACCTTTTGCGCCAAAAGCTTCTCTCCTGGTATGCACAAAATATCCTTGATAACAGCATATTGTTACAACTGTGGCCCCAAATATAAAAGCTTTGTAAAAACCACCTCTAATATCCTCGAATGTTACCATTGTAATCATTTTTGACACAAAGGCTCCTGGATCAACTCCAAGTAGTAATACACCAACCATGTATCCACCAAAAATACCAACGACATCAAACAATGCTATAAGCAATGGGAAAGAAATCAGGGCTGCAACAATTCTAGGAGAAAAAAGATATTTTACAGGATTAATAGCCATTGTATAGAGAGCATCAATTTGTTCTGTAATTCTCATAATACCAATTTCAGCTGCCATTGATGAACCTGCTCTACCGACAATCATAATAGCACCAAGGACTGGTCCTAACTCTCTAATTAAAGCAAGGGCAACACCCGCACCTAACAAACCTTCTGAGCCAACCTTTATAAGTACATAATATCCTTGCAAAGCCATAACCATACCTGTAAAGATACCTATTAAAATAATTACAAAAAAAGACTTTACTCCAATAAAGTATACCTGTTGAACAATTTTTTTAATTTGAAAGGGATATGTAAAAATATATAAAAACCCATTAATAAAAAATATAAACATTGATCCCAATTCATGTGTTAAAAAAATAGAAATTCTTCCTAAATACAAAACAGGTAATAACAAAGTATTCATAATGACCCTTTATATCATATTGATTATAAATATTTCAAGTAAAGATTTAATTTTTTATTACCCTCCAGCAACAGGAGAAAAGAAAGCAACAGTATCCCCATTTTTTACTGTTCTATTAAAATCACATGGCTTACCATTAACCAGCACTATAGATATTTTATCAAGATCTACTTTATAATACTCTAATATCTCTTTGATAGATATATCTTTATCATTATTATTAAAATCTACTATAAATCCACTATTTAATCCAAACTCCTTTCTCAAATTTGCGTATACCTTTAAACGTATCATCTAAAAACTCATATAGTATCTTTTGATTCTTGATGAAAAATTTGTCAAAATTTCATATGGTATACTACCAGATAAATCAGCTAGAATATTTGCATCTATGTTATCTCCTAGTATTTCAACATCATAGTTTAAGTAAGTTTCTGGTAAAGCACTTATGTCTATCATTGTCATATCCATACAGATGTTGCCAATAATATTGCATCTAATATTGTTTATATAAACAAATCCATTATTAGACAGATTCCTTCGATAACCATCCCCATAACCTATTGGAAGTATTCCTATTCTCATATCACGAGGGGCTATATAGGCACCATTATACCCAATTCTTTCTCCCTTTTTTATATTATGTACATGTACTATATTTGTAAAAAGGTACATAACTTTTTTTAATTTAACATCTCTACTTGATTTTATATAACCATAAGTCATAATACCTGGCCTTGTAAATGTATATTGGTTTTTAAAATTACAAATACCAGCAGAGTTAAAAAGAGAAGTTGAATAACTATTCCCTGCATATTTTAAAATATTATTAAAAGACTTCATCTGATAATAAGTATACTCTGAATCACTATCAGCCGATGACAGATGACTCATTATAGTAAATATATCAAATTTTATATATTTTTTTAGAAAATTATCAATATCTAATTCTGGTTCAAAACCTAACCTATTCATTCCTGTATCAATTTTTAATGCAATCTTAAGAGTGTCAGTGTCATATAAATGTTCGCTATAAAGTTTTGCAATTTCTTCATTATAAACTGTTAATATTATATTTTTTTCAGACGCACTTCTAACAAATGTTGGATCAACATATCCTAACACAATTAACTTAGCATTTTTATTTAATATATCATGTAATTCAAGAGCTTCTTCAAACGTAGCTACTGCAAAGTATCTTATATTATGATTATCGTAAGCAAAAGTTGACAATTCTTTAGAACCATGACCATAAGCATTTGCTTTTACCACAAGAATAACTTCACTATTTGACAATTTTTTAGCAATTTCAATATTATGTCCGTAATTTTTTAGATTAATTAATATTTTAGTAGGTCTTGATAAAGTACTGTTAATTTCCCTTAACACTTTTTTTCCCAGCATTAAATAACAAATAGGCATCTATGAATTCATCTATTTCACCATCAAGAACTGCATCAGCATTTCCTATTTCGATTTTGGTACGCAAATCTTTAACCATCCTGTATGGATGCAGTACATAAGATCTTATTTGATTTCCCCAACCAATCTCTCCCTTAGAACTTTCCAACTTTTCTTTCTCTTCTCTCTTTTTCTCCATTTCACGTTCATATAATTTTGCTTTCAAAATCTTTAATGCATTAGCCTTATTTTGATGTTGACTCCTTTCATTCTGGCATGTAACAACTATACCTGTTGGCAAATGAGTAATTCTGACTGCTGAATCAGTTTTATTAACATGTTGTCCACCAGCACCAGAAGCCCTAAATGTTTCAATTTTCAATTCACTTTCATTTATTTCTATTTCAATTTCTTCATCAACATCGGGCAAAACAAATACTGAAGCAAAAGAAGTATGTCTTTTATTGTTAGCATCAAAGGGAGACAATCTCACGAGTCTATGTATCCCACTTTCGCCTTTTAAGTATCCATAGGAATATGGTCCAATAACATTAAAGGTAATCGATTTAATTCCAACTTTATCCCCTTCTATAAAATCAAGAACTTCCAATTTATATCCCTTTTTTTCAATCCATCTATTATACATTCTGTAAAGCATTTCAGCCCAATCGTTTGCCTCAGTTCCTCCTGCTCCAGAGTGGATGGTAACAATGGCATCATTACTATCATGATTATCATTTAAAATCATCTTAACTTCAAATTCATCTAACATTTTATTTAATATTTTATTCTCACTATTTAATTCATTTTCTATATCTAAATTTCCTTCCTTCAATAATTCTAAGAGAACCCCTATTTCCTCATATTTTTCTGTTAGCAGTTTCCATTCTTCCAACAATTTTTTTAATCTCATCTGTTCTTTTAATATCTGACGGGACTCTTGTTTATTATAAAAGCTAGGATCATCAATTATTTTTGTATCTATCTCTTGAATTTTTGTTTCAATTCTGGACACATCAAAAATCTTCTTAAGTTGCTCAAATTTATCAGAGTATATATTATAAAGTGAAGTTAAATCTTCAATTTGCATAAATATTAATCCTTAAATTCAAGTATCACGGCAGATTCATCGCAATCAGGAAATTTAATACATTTGAGGCAATCTGTCCAAATTTTTTTTGGTAAAATTTCCTTTTCAATCTTATAAAATCCTAATTTTTCAAAAAACAAAGGTTTATAAGTTAATGCAAACACTTTCTTTATACCTATTTTTTTTGCCCTTTCTAAATTATATTTAACCATATTATGCCCTATATCTCTACCATGAAAATTTATATCCACTGCTAACGATCTTATTTCTGCTAAATCTTCCCAGGTTGGATGAAGTGAGCAACAACCAACTATTTTGTTATCACATTCATAAACAATAAACTCCAGTATTCTTTCATATATATCGTTCAAACTTAATGGAATCATTTCCCCTTTTTTAGCATATTCATTAACTAAACTTTGTATGACTTTGGCATCTGAAATTAAAGCTTCTCTTATCATGATAGATTTATATTTTTTCTATTAATTTTTTATATAAATATTGAGCTAATTCGCTATCAGGAACTACTTCAAATTCTAATCTTGCCTGTATAGTTATTTCAGTTGATTTCTCTGTTATTTTCTTTGCTGTTAAATAAACTATCTTCCCTTTAACTTTTGCCCTAACTTTACCATCAGTAAGACTTGCAGAAAGTATTTCACCCTTCTCTTCCTCAATAATAGAAATAAATGCTTCAACAATTGTATCTCTAGGTGAATCTAATCTATCCTTTACCTTGCCAGCAACTATTGAGTAAGTTGTTCCAGCTCCTGACCCACCAAAAAGGATAGGCAGGCATGAACTACACATAATCAATACTGCAAAAAGAAAAATAGATAATCTGGTTTTATAATTATTCTTAAGCATTCTTAAACTTAAAAATTATTATAAAAGATTTATTTATTTTATCAAGATTATTATATATAATGTATTATGTTTGAAATTGAAATATGTGATGAAAATGAATTGAAAAATCGGATAAACAGTATTGTTGAATTCATTAAAGATATAATAAATAAGGAAATAAATAACAATAGTTTTGCCTTAATTGGTATAAAGAGAAGAGGAGCTATTCTGGCCGATAGAATAAAAGAACTTCTCAGTAAATTTAATAATATATTTATCGAAATTGGCTACCTTGATATTACATTATATAGAGACGATCTCTCTGAAATCTCAGACTTGCCTCAGCTATTAGGTACAGAAATTGAATTTGATGTAAAAAATAAAAAAATTTTTCTCATTGATGATGTCATTTTTACTGGCAGAACAGCAAGAGCTGCTATTGATGCCATACTAGACCTGGGTAGGCCAAAGCAGATATTATTGACAACTATCATAGATAGAAACAATAGAGAACTCCCCATCCAGCCTGACTTTACAGGAAAATTTATAGAAACTGCATTTAATGACATTGTAAATGTTTATTTAAAAGAAATAGATGGTAAAGATGAGATAACTCTCACGAGGTGTAAATAAATGCTTTTTAAGTATAAAGATTTTATAAGCACTATAAATTTATCAAAAGAAGAAATATTCGAGATTTTAGACACTGCAAAACATATGAAAGAAATTAATAAAAGAGAAGTAAAAAAAGTACCTACTCTAAAAGGAAAAACTATTTCAACAGCTTTTTTCGAACCATCCACAAGAACCAGAACATCCTTTGAAATTGCAGCTAAGAGACTTTCAGCAGATACAGTAAGTTTTACCTCTACTACTAGTAGTACAACAAAAGGAGAGACATTACTCGACACAATAAAAAACATTGAGAATATGCACACTGACATTTTTGTAATAAGACATAAATGTAGTGGAGCAGTAAAATTTGTTGCTGACAATGTAAAAGCTCACATAGTAAATGCAGGAGATGGTACCAATGAGCATCCAACACAAGCTATGTTGGATTTGTTTACAATTAGAGAACATAAAAATACCCTTACGGGGTTAAATGTTGCTATAATTGGAGATATTGACCACAGCAGAGTTGCAAGGTCCAATATATGGGCAATGCAAAAATTAGGCATAAATGTAATTTTATATGGTCCAAAAACTATGCTACCATCCGACACAACACCTTTAAAATGCCACATTGCAAAAAATTTTAAAGAAGCCGTTACAGAAGCTGACGTTGTGATGATGTTAAGAATTCAATTAGAAAGGCAAAACAAAATACTTATTCCTTCATTAAGGGAGTATGCAATGTATTTTGGTTTAAATAAAACAAGTGCAAAATATTTAAAAAAAGATGCTATTATAATGCATCCTGGGCCTATTAACAGAGGCGTTGAATTATCAACAGAATATGCTGATTGCGATAGATCTGTTATCTTAAACCAAGTTGAAAATGGAATTGCTGTACGAATGGCGATTTTATATTTATTGGGAATGCAAAAAAGGAGAACCGATGGATCTTCTACTTAAAAATTGCACTATAATTAATTATAATGGACAGTCAAATGGACATATTGTAATTAATAAAGGATTGATTGAAGACATCTTACAAAATAATGACAACATTGACAATATTTACGCCAGTAAAATAATTGATTGTAGTAAATTTATTGTAATGCCTGCATTAATAGATATGCATGTACATTTTAGAGATCCAGGTTTTGAATATAAAGAGGACATTATTTCTGGTAGCTATGCTGCAGTTGCAGGTGGCTATACAACTTGTCTCTGTATGGGAAACACTAACCCAGCTGCAGATAACACGACTACTATAAGATATATGATAGATAAAGCAGAAAAGATTGGTCTTATAGATCTGTTACCATATGGATGTGTAACTATTAATAGAGCCGGTGAGCATATTGTTGAAATGGGGGATATGTTAAATGCAGGAGCAATAGCTTTTTCAGATGATGGGAGCCCGATTATGAATAGTGAAGTTATGAGAAGGGCTTTGGAATATGCAAGCACATTTAATACTTTTATAGCCACCCATTCTGAGGATTCTAATTTGTCGGCAAATGGCCAAATTAATGAAGGTATTGTTTCTACAATAACTGGTTTAAAAGGAATCCCTGCTGCAGCAGAAGAATCTATTATAGCCAGGGATGTATTATTAGCCGACTTGGCCACAGCACATGTACATATATGTCATGTAAGCACTCATAATGCTGTAGAATTAATAAAATGGGCAAAATCAAAGAGGATTAATGTCACAGCAGAAGTTACACCACACCACTTGATCTTTTCAGAAGACAATTTATTAACTTATGATAGTAATTTTAAAGTAAACCCTCCATTAAGAACACAGAGAGATATTAAAGCTTTATTTGATGCAATTAAAGATGGTACCGTTGATGTGATCTCTACTGATCATGCACCCCACAATATTGATGAAAAACATATTGAGTTTGAAAATGCAGCATTTGGTATGATAGGATTGCAAAGCACAATACCGGTCTTATTACAATTTGTTGAGGAAGGTAAAATTAATCTAAAAGATATAGTCAAATTAACTTCATATAATCCATCAAAAATTTTAAATTTACAAAAAGGCAAGATTGAAAAAAACTATAGAGCTGATTTGGTGATTGTTGATAAAGAAATGACATATATATATGATGAAAACATAATTAAGTCAAAAAATTATAATACGCCATTGTTTAGAAAAACCCTGAAAGGAATTCCTGTATATACAATAAAAGAAGGAAAGATAGTATATTCCCTAAAATAATATCTATTTTAAATTATTTTGTATATTTATTTTTAATAAATTGAAATAATATATATACCATTTGTATATAACATTTCACATTCTAATTTATTAGTTGAGTTTATTACTTAAGAATGGTAATATGGCTTCTATGGAAATTATATCTTCAATACAAAATACTTTAGCTCCTCTTTTTCTTACAAATGGTATTGCCTTATTTAATCTAGTTCAACAAAATAGATATGCAAGAACTTCAGATAGGCTCTCCTATTTATTTGAAAAACAGTGGAATGAAAAAGAAAGACCAGAAATGACATATCTTGAAAAAAGAATATTTTATATTAGAACATCAATGTTATTTGTTTATGTATCCATATTTTTTGCTTTATTAACATCCTTTGTTGTACTACCAGTTTCATTTATACATATAAATATCTTTTTAAGACCAATATATTATATAACCATTCTTTTGTTCTCATTGAGCTTGTTATCATTTTTGGTGGCAGTATTGATAGCGATATTAGAAGTAAAATTATCTTATTTTTATTTTAAATCAAAAATTGATCACTATAAAAACATTTCTACTAATTGATTTTTTTTGTTTATTTTTGTTTTCAATGATCTTAGATTTTGATAATATTATGTTAAATATTAATATACATAAACTGGAGTGATATTATGAGAAGTTTTTGTAAATATTTTGTTTTAGCATTTATATTTTTTATTATAGGAACTACTCCACAATTTGCCTTTGAAAGCGGAAAAATATCAGCAGGTAAAGATTATTCACTTTATATTGACAATAAAGGGGAAGTTTGGGCTTGGGGGAATAATTATTCGGGCAAATTAGGTTATGACAATACAACTGATAAGATATATCCTGTTAAAATAACAGCCTCCTTTAATGGTACAAGTATAAAAAAGGTTTTAGCAGGCTGTAATAATTCTTTCGCAATAGATAAAGATAATAATGTATTGGCCTGGGGAGAAAATCTTTTAGACTATTTAGGTGTTGGTCTGGGGAATGAGACAATTCAGGAGTGCTGCCAGGAGTATATAGGGCCAGAGTATAAAAAAGAGATATACACTCCTACTAAAATACAAGAAGTAAAGAAGGCCTATGATGTAACTTCAAGCTGCAATCACTCACTTATACTAACAAATAATAATGAATTTAAAGTTTATGCCTGGGGAGAAGGTTATATGGGCCAACTTGGCATTAATGACAGAAATAGAAGTTATATTTATAGGCCTATGGAAGTTTATAATTTAAAAGATGTTATAGATGTTTCAGCAGGAAATAGTTTTTCAGTAGCATTAAGAAGTGATGGCAACGTATACACCTGGGGGGATAATAAATATGGCCAGCTAGGAGTTAGCTTTGTTCCTTTTCCACCTCCAAATGAATTGTTTATAATGCCTTTAAGATCACTAATAAACAACATGATAAACTATACCAGTGAATATACAATTGTTCCAACAAAAACAAGTAATCCAGAGAATATAACAGATCCTCAAGTCTATCAGATTTCTGCAGGAGGGGACCATGCTCTTGCGCTTGTAGTTGATAATGCTAGTGTTACATCCCTTTGGGCTTGGGGTAGAAATGATATGGGACAGCTTGGTAATAAAAAGGTCTATGATTACACAAATATTCCAACAAAGGTCCTTTTGCCAGATAATGTTACAATAACTGACATTTCAGCAGGACAAAACCATTCACTTGCATTAGATTCTGAAGGCAATGTATGGGCCTGGGGTGACAATACCTATAAACAGATAGGAAATTCCAAAATAGTTGAAAACATGAGCTACTGTACAATACCAGTAAAAGTGGAGGGACTAAAAAATATTGCTGAAATATCAGCAGGAGCCTATCACAACTTAGCATTAAGTGAAGACGGCACACTTTATGGATGGGGAAGTAACAAATATGGGCAGCTTGGAAAATATAGTAATAATTTAATTATAGAAGAACCTCAGGAAATAGAAATTACAGAAAAAGATCAACCAACATATATTTTACCGAGATTAGCACCAGAAAAATAACAATTAAACTCAAACAGCATGCTAACTCAAGATACAGATTAAAATAAACTACAATACTAGTAAAAAGAAATAGAATTTTTATTCTTTTAACGTATTATTTACCATAAATTAAGTATGTTTTAATTTTTTCTTTCTTTCACTAGTGGGATAAATAAGGGAAAATAAAATAGCTGATAAAAATGATATTGGAAAGCTTACCAATCTTACAGTAATAATCTTTTCATCGAGCCCTAGACCTACCCAGAATATTGTTGTAAAGAGACCAATGATAAATGCAGCATAAACTCCTGCTTTTGACAACCTATTCCAGAAAAATAATAGTGTAATAATAGGCGCATAAACACTAGCAAGGCCTGCCCAACCCCAACTGACAACAGTGTATACATATTCCTTAGCAAAAAATATTAAAATAATACTTAATAGACCAATAACCAATGTCGCAATCCTAGATATTTTGAGTTTAGTTTTCTCTTTGAAAGTTTTATTCTTCATTAAAACCTTTTGGTATAAATCCTCTGCTATTGCAGAGCTTGCCATAACCAATTGAGAACAAGCAGTGGACATAACGGCTGCAATAACTCCTGCCAACAATACACCAGCTACTATTGGTGTAGTAAAGGTTTTTACCATAAAGGGGAAAACTTTCTCTCTATCATTCACAAATATATCTAAATCACCAAATATAACATAAGCTAACAAACCTAATAACAATGCTCCGCCAGAGGTTAATACTCCCCAAGTTAATGCAGTTATTACACATGATTTGATCTGTTTTTTATCATTTAATGCCATCATTCTAACAAATATATGTGGTTCACCACCCATATAACCAAAAAACCAGCTTAAATTCACTCCAAGAAGAAATAGTGCATCGACACCAATTTTTCCACCAAATAGTGATAATCTTTCACCACTTCCAGCACCTAAAGAATTCATAATAGATAATGAAGGGTCCATTAATACTTTAATTAAAATTATTATAGGTAATATTATAAGAGTAAAAACCATAAGCAATGCCTGGAATGCATCAGTCCAAACAGCTGTAACGAAACCTCCAGCAAAGGAATAAAGAATGACTATAAATGCTATTAAAAATGTACTAAATAGTGCATTAATTCCAAACGTTTGTTCTAGTATTTTGCCACCTCCCTCAAATTGAGAACCAATATATGAAATAAAAAAAATAAAAATAGATATAGCACCTAAAACTCTAATTGAATTTGCAGCCTCTGGAAACTTTTTTGCAATATAATCGTTAGGAGTTATTGCTCCAGTTTTCCTAGTTTCATCTATGAATTTATGTGAATATACCAACCATTGGAATACTGCCCCACCTGCTGTGCCAATTAAAATCCATATAGAAGAAAGTCCTAGCTCCCATGCAAGGCCTGGCATTCCAACAAGTAACCATGCTGACATATCCGTACTGCGTTCTGATAGAGCAATTGCAACTGGAGGCAACTTTTTCCCGCCAATATAATAATCCTCTTCTGTTTTAACATAGCGTGCAACCCAAAAACCAATAATAACAGTCGCTAACATGTATAAAACAAGAGCTATAAGTATTTGAATCTCACCGTTTATTTTATAACCCATTTTTATTTTTTAAGTGTTATATTATTCTTATAAAAATGTCAATTATAACCTTATTCGTTAAAGATTATATTACGAGTTATTTATTTTAATAATAAATAATTAATAAAATAATGATTATGCAAA
Source organism: Deferribacterales bacterium UBA4806 (assembly GCA_002402635.1). Taxonomy (GTDB): domain Bacteria; phylum Chrysiogenota; class Deferribacteres; order Deferribacterales; family UBA228; genus UBA228. The sequence continues at coordinate 13,132 of DHGE01000080.1, read as the reverse complement.
AATAAAAATTTTCTAAAAAAATCTTAGATCACTTTTGCTATATACAATCAAAAAATAAATTATCTACCAAAGTTTAAAAAAGTACAATTTTCTATTTACTTATACTTATAATCTCAGCTAAAGATTTCATTTGATTAGGTATTACATTTGACAATCTAGTCAAATCTTCCTTTTTAATATTTTTTGATTTTTCAAGTAATATATTTGTATAATTGAGAGGTAGCTTATATAAATAGTTGGCAAGAATATCCGATGAAATTTCAGCTGATGTTTGGTTTGCACGTGATAAACTTCCCACAACCATGTTCTTTGCAAGACCAAAATCTTTATCAGCTATTTTTTCTATATTGTCTTTTGATAGATAAATTTCTGCCAATTTTATGGCTTCATCAATCTTGGAAGAATTATTAATATCTGATCTAATGATAAGGTAGCTATTAGAAACCATATTTATTATCGATGAAGTTGCTGAATAAGCTAAACCTCTTTTTTGTCTAATTTCATCATCTATTTTGTTAGATAAATATGTAGTAAAAGTAATCCACTTAAGATAATCATCATCACCTCTCCTAGGAGCATCTAAACCTATTACAAAAGCAGATGAATCTACTTTTCTCTGTTCAATATATCTATTTTCTATTAATGGAGGTTCAACTGGACTTAAAAGTGTTTCTTTCGCAGCTACCTTGACATTTAACTTCTCTATTTCTTTATCAATATTATTTATTGAATCCAAATTGCCAGCAAGGACAACAACAAGGTTATTTCCACTAAAATATTTATCATATAATGATATAACATCAGTTTTTTCTATATTATTTATAGTTTCTGGATATCCTATTGTCTCAAATCTATATTCAGTCTTTAGACTTTTATAAGTCCACAGATCTAAAACTTCTGACCATATATTTTTCATCATAGCTGCTTGTTGAAGAGCAATATTCTTTTCCTCCTCAAAACCATCAAAGGAGGGATTGAATAGAATTTCCTTTAATATATCTATAAATTTTGGTGTATATTCACATAGTGAAGAACCAGAAATACCTATATAATCCTTGCTTACCACTGGACTGATACCTGCACCTATTTCCTCAATAGCTTTAGATAATTCAAAAGCATTATAATTTTTTGTATTTCTTGTCATGACTTTTATTAATAAATTTCTTAAACCAATGTTTTTATCAGTTTCTGCACTTATAGGTAGTTTAAACCCTATGTTTATTGCACATATATTAGAAGTGGTTTTATTGTATGTAATAACATCTATTCCATTCTCTAATTTCCATTCTTTAATGTTGCTATATAGATCTTGAGCCATAATATTTAACTCCAGCATTAATATTATTACAATTATATTCAAAATTTTATTCATTTTAATCTTCCGGCAATAGTGTATAAAAAGCATAATTTTTATCTACTAAATATTTTTTGCAAACTTTAATTATATCTTCTTTTTTCACATTTTTGATACTGCTCAGCAAATTATCATATAAATCAAGATTGGCTACAGTCCAATAATAACCAAGATTCATTGCTAATGAAATAGGTCTTTCCTTGCTCATCTCAAAACGGGATTCATACAATACCTTCATTCTATTTAATTCCTCATCAATAACATTACCCACTGCTATGTTTTTAATTTCATCTAAAATGATATCTTTAACTTTATTAACATTATCAGGAACTGTAATAAAGGTAAAAGAAAAATCATCTCCTATTTTACTTTCAGAAAAATCCATTGAAATTGAAGATGCCAAACCAGTGGTAACGATTTTTTGATCTAATCTTGCACTTTCTCCACCGCTTAATATAAAAGCAAGCATATATAGAGCTGGAAAGTCTGGGTTCAGGGAATCTACGCCAATCCATCCAATTTTACTGTAAGCAAGCCCCTGAGTTTGCCTTTTTACATTTACTTCTTTTACTTCCTTCAAGGGCAGTGGTTCTTCAAATTTTAGTTCAATAGGTTTTTCAGCAACTTTTATATCCTCTGTTTTTTCTTCAACTAATTCAGGTAATTTTTTCTCATCAAAATTACCAGTTACAACCACCACAATTCTATCTTTTGTATAAAAATGATCATAAAAATATTTTAAATCTTCAATGGTCATTTTCTGTATTACATCATAATTTCCACCAATAGGTCTGCTATAGGGATATTCAGGATTAAATATTATGCTGCCAAAGGTGTCATATAGATAAGTCATAGGTTCAGATTGACGTGATGCAAGCTCAGCTAAGATAACACCCTTTTCTTCGTTAAATTTCTTTTCAGTTATAACTGCATTACCTAACATATCGGCTATTATATCAAGACTATCTGCCAATCTTTCTTTTGGTGCTTCTATAAAATAATGAACAAAATCTTGTGAAGTTGAACCATTATAGGTTGCACCTATTTCTTTAATATAGTCAGCAGTATTTCCTGGCCTTTTTTTTGTTCCCTGAAAAAACATATGCTCCATAAAATGACTTGCACCGTTATTTTTATCATTTTCATAGAGAGAGCCAGTTTTGACCCAAAAATCAACCACAACTACATTAGAATCATTATATTTCTCATATACCAGTGTTAATCCATCTTTTAATTTTTTAACAGTATAAGCATGCACATTAGGTATCACCATAATGATTAGTATTATCATAAAAATTCTATAAACACAAGCTTTCATATCGACCTCCAATTGCTGTATCTAACATGATTTAACTTTAAAGTCAAAATGAAATGGAAAAGTATCTACTGTCAAATGCCCAAAACCTCTTTTGATTCTATAACACGCATTATTTTCCATTTCCCAAAGCAAAAACGTATGTAAAATGATAAACCTAGTAAAACTATGTAAATTGAAAAAACTAACCATAAAATATATATATTACCCTTTAAATAGTAAACTGTTAAATAGGAGGGTATTACTAATGCAAATAACGTTAGTATTATTATAACTACCATTATATATTTTGTATCTCCTGCCCCCTTTAAGGCAGCAGAAAACATGATATTAAATGTGTCAAATATTGAATAAATAGCAACAAATTTCAATAACACTATTGCTAAATCTTTAATTGATTTATAATCACCTACTACTTCTTTAATAAAGGGATTAATAAATATATCTGGGAAGAAAAAATAACACATCGAAATTGTAGACATATATATTAATGCAATTGTAAAACCAGAATAAACACTTCTTTCTGCATAGTGACTTCTATTTGAGCCTAAGTATTGCCCCACCATGATAGAAACTGCAATACCAGAGCCTATCATAGGCATAAATACAAGGGTACTTATATTAAAAGCTATGCTCGTTGCAGCCAATTCAACCAAACCAATTTTGCCTATAAATAGTAAAAAGAGGGTAAAACCAGCCATATCCAGGAAAAACTGCAACCCTGCTGGAAGACCATAATTAATTAGTCTTTGAAAAAGTTTTCTGTCAAATTTATAACCACTAATAATCTTATAATTTTCGTTAGATTTTCTAAATATTAAAATAGTATATATTAAAAGATTAAATATACTTGAAATTACTGTTGCAATCGCTGCACCTGCTATACCCAACTCGGGGAAGAAAAAATGGCCAAATATTAATATATAATCAAAAATAATATTTATACATGTTACAATCATGTTAACCCACATAATAGTCCATGTTTTTCCAATTCCTGAGTAGAAAGATGAAAGACAGGCTGATAAAAGCATTGGCAAAGCGCCAGAGCAGAGAATGTTAAAATAAATGATCTCATTTCTCTTAATCTCATCTATATGTCCAATTATGGTAAAAATATCATTTGAAAAAAACAGTAATAAAACAACGGACAATGAACCCATTAGAGATAAATAAATTCCTTGCCATAGGACTTTGCCTATTCTTCTATAATGCTTAGCTCCAAAATATTGGGCAACAAATGTACCCGTATAAGTTACAATACCTATAAAAAAACTTAAGAACGTAAAATTTAAGGCACCAGCAGACATAGCAGATGCCACAGCAGCAGGCGAGTACCAGGACAAAAACATTCTGTCGACAAAATGCTGAACGGACCAAGAGCTGGTAGTTAAAATTAAGGGAACAGCCAAATATAAAAATTCACCATAGCCACCTTCTGATACAAACCTATTTCTTATTTTATTGAACAAGTAATACACCATAACAGAGTTAATATATGAAAGAAAAAAATTAATGCAATTGAAGGAAAATAATTAAATTATAGATATATAAAATATTATAATTAATATATTTTTAGAAATAAACTATTTGTCTACAAATATATTTTTTTGGCAATTGCTAAGATGTACTATTGAAACCCATCTATTATGTATTTTACTATACTCTTCTGTCGATGGAACAGTCACTATATAAATAAAATTTAAATTTTCTTTAACAACTAAAATGCCTTCTATAAACTCGTTACTATTTAATATAAACCAATGTGAATGGCCTGCTTTGTCCTTTTCCATGTATTTATAAGCTGGTATTAACACTTTAGTGTATTCAAATTTATTCCAAAAACCCTTTTCTAAACTTTCAATTTTTGCCCATCCTGTTTTAGGAACATCTATATCTTTAAATTCATCTTCGTTTCGCTTTCCCCAATAAGCTTTTATAATTTTTAACTCACTATTTACCCCATATATTGTTGTATATGGCCGAGGGAAATAAGCTGTTATAAACTGTTCCTTTTTATTAGTTTTGAAAATCAGCCCGCCACACATGGGTTATATTTAGGTACCAGGCTGTCAATTAATAAACAGCCTGGTACCTAAATAGTTGTTAGAAATTTAAAAAAGACCAAATATATCAAACATTTTTAAAAATTGCCTTATTCTATTTCTTATATGAACAACTGTACTTCTAACCTGACCTCTATTAATCTGGGAAATATTTTTGTCTATACCATTTGTATTCTCACTGATACTTAACATAGGTACATTTTCCTTTTGAATATTTGAACTATGCACATTTAAGGAATATCCAATGATAGGAGAACTGACAAACAAAAATAATGCAAAAATTACAGGAACAAAATAATTTTTTTTCATTACAAACCCCCAATATTTCGTTAGTTACATTAATATAATACTTTTTTGCAGTCAAGTTCAAATTTGTTCGATTAAGCTTTAACAATCTTTTCTTTGCTTGCTTTACAGTTTGGACCAAACCATTTACATATAGAATCAAAAACAATTAAAATGGACAATATCATTATAATAATTGTCAATACCACCAGAATATATTGCTTTGTGGGCATATATTTATCAACTATGTTATAGTAACAAGCAACTAACGTTGTTATAATGACAAAAACAAAGGGAATTAGGGTAATATATATATACTTTACTTTATTCAACTTGATAAGCACATTAGTGCCTATTAATAAAGCAATAGCACTCAATAATTGATTTGCCGTACCAAATAGAGGCCATATCATTGAAATTGTTCCTCCATATACTAAATAACCCCAGGCAAATGAAAACAAGGCACTGCACATAATAATACCAGGCCACCATCCCTTTTCTCCGAGTGGTTTATAGAATATTCCTCCTGCTTCCTGTAAAATATATCTGCCAATCCGTGTTCCTGCATCAATTGTTGTAAGAATAAAAAGAGCCTCAAATAGTATCGCAAAATGGTATAAATATGACATTAAATGAGACAGGAATGGTATTTTTGAAAATATATAAGCCATACCCACTGCTAAAGATACTGCTCCTCCAGGTCTACCTGCAACATCCTCACCCACCATATTAGAAAGGTGTGGAAGTTCCTCTATATGCATACCCAGTGAAGCAAATACTTCCTTTGGAACATTAATTGCAAAGTAATCTGCTGGAACTAAACTTGTTGCAGCAATCAAAGCCATTACGGCTACAAAGCCTTCTGCAAGCATTGCGCCATAACCTATTAATAAAATATCTTTTTCATTTTTTATGATTTTTGGAGTAGTTCCTGATGAAATTATGGAATGGAATCCTGACAAAGCACCACAGGCTATTGTAATAAATAGAAAGGGCCATAATTTCCCAGCAATTATCGGTCCATTGCCATGCACATATTCAGTTATGGCGGGCATCCTTATATGAGGGTTTACGACAATTACACCAATAGCTAAGAGTATAATTACTCCCAATTTTAGATATGTGCTTAAATAATCTCTTGGAACAAGTAATAACCATATTGGAAGGACTGCAGCTGTAAAACCGTAAATTCCCAGGAGGATAGTTAATTCTTTCTGATTATATATAAAATATTTAGCTATTGATGATCCTTGCAAAGAAGGACCAATTAATACAGATATTATAAGCAAAACAACACCTATTATTGTGGCACCCACGATATCTCCTGGCCTTATATATTTCATGTAGATGCCCATAAATATGGCAATTATTATGGTAGCAAAAACAGTAAAAGTGCCCCATGAGCTTTCAAATAACGCATTAACAACAACAATAGCAAGCCCGGCAAGAGATATTATTAATATAATGAAAACTGCAATAGCAGAGATAACACCCGATAGTTTACCAATATTTCGCTTGGCAATTTCCATTAATGACAAACCGTCTGTTCTTACGGAGGCAAACAACACAACCATATCATGTACGCCACCAGCCACTACAGCACCAATCAACAACCATAAAAGCCCTGGTAAATAGCCAAACTGCGCAGCCAATACGGGGCCCACGAGAGGGCCTGCTCCAGCTATAGCAGCAAAATGATGTCCAAAGGTTACCCATTTATTTGTTGGTATGTAGTCAAAATTATTATTATATCTATATGCTGGAGTTTGTCTGTCAGGGTCCAAGGTTAAAACTTTTGAAGCAATAAATGCACCATAGAATCTATAAGCTAGTGCATAAATACAAGCACTTAAAACAACTAATGTTAAACCGTTCATATAGTCCTCTTAATAAATTACTCTAACTTATTTAAATTATAATTTAAATAAAATAATATTCTAAATTAGAAAATAGCTCAATTATTTTTTCTATGCAATTTATTTTAGAAATAAAAAACCTGCCTTTCTTAAAGCCTCTACTATATATTTATTACTCATAAAATTATTCCATATAAACTCACTTTTAAAATTCTCTATAGCCAATACTATATTCCCCTGGTCAATACCTATATAATCTAAGGGATACCAGTTCTCTTTTATGTTAAATGCATTAATAAATCCGTACTTTCCCCATATTTTTTCATAGTATTGTTGATATAAACTTATCGTAGAAGGCACAACATTATCTGGATGAAGTGAAATTGAGGCAATAAGTGCAGAAGGGGCTAATGTACCATTGAAAGTATCTCCATAGCCCTGATATCCTTTTGGTCCATCAGAGGCAGTCCATCCCCATAAAATGCCATATTCAAATTCTCTTGCATTTATGAGACAATATCTTCTGTTGGCTTCCAAGGCATTTTGTGCATTATTATAATAATCTACATCATATTTTGCATCTCTTAAATTTTCCCAGTTAATCCAATCGTAGGGAAATTGGTAAAGATAGGCAAGAAATCTATTATCTCCATCGGGAGTTAAAAAAGTAAGGTTATCAAAATTTATCCATTTATAATTTGCTACATATCTATCAAAACTTTCCACAGGAATAGGATATGTTGGTGAACCTAAAGCCATTAAGTAAGCTAAAATATATTCATTATACCCGTACCAATGCTCCAATGATTTATCTTCAACTAAAAAACTTTGCCAGTTTGCATTTCTATAAATTCTCTCTGCTAATTTTTCTACTTCTGTTCCTTTAAAATATTCACCTGCATGTAATATACCTGCAAACAAAATAGAAGAATCAATTAAAGAATTCTCTGAATTCCATTCTCTTTTTCCAGTTTCCGTATTTACAAAATGGTAAAAAAAACCATTTTCGCCTTCTACAACAAAATCCTTTCTATTTTTTGGATCCTTGTAAAAACTATTGAGTGTAATAAGTACTCTGTTATAAGCCTCAGATTTATTAATCCATCCATTTTTTTCTGCTACACAGATTGCTGACAAGCCAAAACCCACTGATGCTATACTTGATACTGTTTTATTAGTCATTCTATCCTGTATAAGTCCATTTTTAGGATTTGCTTCATCCCAGAAAAATCTAAAAGCTCTGTATTGTATCGATTCAAATAACTGCTTTTCAGAATTGCTCAAATGTTGCCAACTGATTTTAGTCATTACATTTTCAAGGGCGTATAAATTAATCGTATAAAAAAATATTAAAATTATTAATAGACCCAAAATTCTATTTATCTTCATTTTTAAGCACCCTTAAATTTATTCCTTTTCAAAAGAATCCTGCTATCAACAGCCAGGCAACCTTTACCTTCTTCATAAACTATCAAAGGGTTTATATCAATCTCACATATATTATTTATATCGTACAACATTTGGGAAATTTTCAAAATAGTATTCACTACTGAATCAATATCTGAAGGTGGTACATTCCTAAATCCTCTCAACATTTTGTAGCATTTTGTATTTTCTACCATGTCCTTTGCATCAAATCTTCTAAGAGGCACTAATTTAAATGTCACATCTTTAAACAATTCTACATAGGTACCACCTAATCCGAACATAACATAGGGTCCCAATGCATCATCTCTTCCACCACCTATAATTACTTCAACGCCTTTTCCTATCATCTTTTGTATATAAATACCTTCTATTAGAACACCATTCTTGAATTTTTTTGCATTACTAATAACCTCATCAAAAGCTTTTATAGCCTCTTCTTTATTTTTTACACCCAACTTTATGCACCCAGCATCTACTTTATGTACAATATCCTTCGAAATAATCTTCATTACACAAGGATAGCCAAGAACATCTTTTATTTTGTCTATATCAGCTTTGTCGTTTATAATTAAACTAGGAACCACAGGTACCTTATAGTATTTCAACAACCTATCAGCTTTTTCTTGAGTTAAATAAACCTTATCTTCATTCTTTAAATATTCATTTAATAGAGCCTTGCATTCAACTTCATTAATATCGACTCTTTCGATTGCTTCATCCTTACTTTTTATTAAATCTTTGTATTTAACCATTTTTGAAAGGGATAACGCTGCTTCCTCTGGATAAGTAAAATTGTATATTCTATTACTTTTTAAATACTCAACAGCTTCATTAACAACGTAAGTCCCCATAAAAGAAGTAATAATTGTTTTTTTACTTTCTTTATAGATTTCTGGTAAAATTTTTGCAATTTCTAAGGGCTTTGTCATAAATTGAGGTGTTAAAAGTACAAATACACCATCCACTTGCTCATCATGTAAAAGAACTTCTAAACTTTTTTTATATCTTTCATCAGTTGCATCACCTAAAATATCAACAGGATTTTTTAAACTTGACTCTGGCGGCAAAAAGGATTTTAATTCATTATAAGTTTTTTCACCTATTTCTGCGATTTTTAACCCATTAGCTACCAGAGCATCTGTACTAATAATTCCAGGACCACCTGCATTTGTTAATATAACAAATCTATTTTTCTCAGGAATATATGTGCTAACAAATGCTTTTGCTATATTAAACATATCTTTAACCTGTTCAACTCTTATAATTTGTGCTTGTTCAAAAAGTGCTTTATACAAATTATCAGAACCTGCAAGTGAGCCTGTGTGAGAGGAAACAGCTCTTGCGGCCTCTGCTGACCTCCCAGCTTTTAAAACTAATATTGGTTTATGTTTTTTCCAAACAATTTCATTACATATGTCAATAAACTCTCTTGGCCTTTTAACATCTTCTAGATACATTAAAATGATTTTAGTAGCTTCATCATCCCTCAAATATTCAAGTAAATCAACTTCATCGACATCGGCCTTGTTTCCATAACTAACAAACTTAGAAAACCCTAAATTTTCATACTTCGCATAATCTAATACAGCTGTACAAAGTGCACCAGATTGAGACATAAAGGCAATTTCACCCTTATCAGGCATGGCATTGCCAAAAGTTGCATTGAGTTTTACATTATCATCAGTATTGATTATGCCTAAGCAATTGGGACCAATTAATCTCACATTATTTTCTTTTACTAGTCTTTTTATTTCCTCTTCTGTCCTTTTACCATCTTCACCTATTTCTTTAAATCCAGCAGTTATAATTACAATAGCTTTAACCTGCTTTTCAATAGCTTCTTTAACAGATGTTAAAACAAATTTAGCTGGAATTGCAATAATAGCTAAATCAACATTCTCTTCAATAAGCGTTATAGATTTATAGGCCTTTAAATTATGCACCCTATCCCTATTAACATTAACAGGATAGGCTGAACCTCTAAAACCAGATTGTAAAACATTATAAAGAACAGCGTAACCAACACTATCTTCTCTGTCACTTGCACCTATTATAGCAAGAGATTTTGGATTAAAAAATGGATCTAACGAATCAGTTGTAATAAAATTTCTCTTTTGATATTCTAACATAATTAACCCCCTAATATATAAAACAAAATAATCTTTTATTTTATATAGTTTTCTTGTTTTAATGTAAATGTTTAGTTATAATAATATTATCAATTTATAGGAGGTTGCTCTATGAATAATATTTCAAGAAGATATTTTTTACAATTATCAGCAGGTCTTGCATGTACACTATATTCCTCGCCCTTCAATATTTTAAAAGCTTCCACAATAGACAATGATAATATACAATTTTCAAGAATTTTAGGTAAAACAAATTGGGAAGTTAAACAATTGAGTTTAGGTGGGCAGGCTTCACTTCAATGGACAAGAGAAGGCATTGACCCTGTAGAAATTATAGTCAAAGCGATAAATAGTGGTCTAAATTATTTAGACACATCAAATGTATATGGACCAAGTCAAACAAATTTCGGTAAAGCCTTTAAGGAACTAAATTTAATCCCAGGCACTCCAAATTATAATGAGAAACTAAGAAAAAATTTATATATAGCAACAAAAACTATGATGCGATATGCCTATTCTGCATCAGGTGAAAAAGGCCCAGGATCCCGTTCTGATGGCAAAAATGTAAAAAATGCAATAGACGATGTAAAGCGCTCACTCTCTCAAATGTTTGGTGATGGCAAGGGTAACTATCCTAAAGGTGCGTATTTAGATGCAGTTCAGATACATAAACTTGATAACGATGACGAAGTAGATGCAATATATGAGGGATTAATTAATCCTGACCCAAAAGCAGAAATAATTGGAGCCTTAGCTGGTCTACTAGATTTAAGAGATGGTACAAATAGAACAGGCTTAAATCCTAGAGAGGAAAAACTAATAAAACATATTGGCATTACTGGACACTTGTCTGCACCAACCCATATATATGCTATCCAGAAAGATGAGTTAAATATTTTAGATACACTCCTTGTTGCTATTAATGTTAATGATAAGAATTATCTTAACCATCAATACAATTCAATACCTGTTGCAAAAGCAAAAAACATGGGGGTAGTTGGCATGAAAGTATTTGCCGATGGTGTTTTTTATGGCAAACGGCCAAGATTTTCATTCAAGCCATCGGATGTTATACTTTCAGTTGGATCAAAAAACTTCCCATCCGATTTGCCTATCAAATATTCCTTAAGTGTTCCTGGCGTTGATACTGTTATCATAGGCATAGGAAATATATCACAATTAAATGCAAATATAAGAGCAGCAAATTTTGATACACCCTTAACAGAGGCAGAAAGAATTGAAATAGAGGAAAAAGCACGTGAACTTTTAGGGACTAATACAAACTACTTTCAAAGAGAGTATATTGGATTAACTCCTCCAAACAACATAAAGATCAAGGAAATTACAAATTCTGAAAATAGAATTTATGAAGTTATGTGGGATACGGCTTACGCAGGAGATGCTCCCATAGTATCATACGATATACTACTTGATAATAAGATTGTAAAATCAATAGAATTTGCTCCTCAAATAACCAGAAATCCCTATAAAGAAAGGATAACAATAGATGATACAAACAAACATTCTATAGCAGTACAAGCTGTGGATAAAGTAAATAGGAAGAAAAAAAGCAACCCAATATGGGTATAATATGGTTATAGATTCATATTAAATACAACTTGCACAGGGAGTTTTCAAAATATTGTATCAGGATACCTTTACTTGTAAATATTATCGTAATTTTAACACAAGTTTGTCAACTTACAACAGGTTTCAATAGAAAAGTAAACAATTTTATAGTTATTTTATTTCACTAAAACCTTATAAATAAGGGACTTCGTTGTTATAATATTAATTAATATAACCTATTTTTCCCCATTGTAGTGAACTAATAATAGAATATTATAGATATAGAAAAAAAATAAATGGACACATCCTAATCTCGCAGGTTAGTATGTTCACTTTTCTTAGAAGAAACATAAAGGGGATAAATCACCTTTGAAACCCCTTAAAAAACATATTCCCTTAAAGAAACGTAAAAAGAGTCAGTGCCTCTTTTTCTATGCTATCAATGATTTAGGCTATTTTTCAACAAACCTGGGTTAGTAAATTAGAATATAAAAACAGTATTTTACAAGAAATTGATTTCAAGCTTTATGTTTATTAAGTAATATGTATATTGTCAATAAAATAAAGCCGATATATCCGAAAAGGTGGTATAGGAGAGATGGGAATAGGAGTAGTATTCCTATGATGCCTACAATTAAACGCAAATAAATAGTCAATATCTTTATATAAAATCCTTCGAAACATGCAGCTAAACATAAAAGGCCAAAAAAAGCTGCAATAATTGTTTCTATTGTTAATACAAGAGGCCCAGTGAATAAGATTGGGGTATAAATAAATAAGAATGGTATTATATATAATCCTTTTGAAAGCTCTAGTGATCTAAAACCTGTTTTTAACGGATTAGCACCAGCTATAGCTGCTGCTGCATATGAAGCCAGACAAATAGGTGGTGTAATATTGGAGGTTTGTGAAAACCAGAAAATTGCTAGATGAGCAGCCAAAAGTGAAGAGGAAATTATTTCTTTTGGAATTATTGATAGCAAACCTTGAGCAATTTGTGGATTTAGAGCATCTTGCAATGGAATATTAAAATGTTGAGCAATATAATGGCCGTTCATAAGTGTTAAAATTGAAGGTGCAGCTAACACTGCCATTACTATATATGAAGCCGTCACAGGAAGACCCATTCCCAA
>DHGE01000067.1 GCA_002402635.1 Deferribacterales bacterium UBA4806 | reverse complement strand
ATATGGTTTCAATCTGTTGAATTTAAACGCAATATGATTGATGCAAAAAGATGTAACGATAGTTGCTGGGCTCAATTTTCACCAATAGAAGCATATTTTATAAAAAGATTTTTAAATTTAGAGGATAACTGTGGATTAAAGGGTCTTGAAGAAGCTTTAAAATTTAGACTATATGCTTTTATAAATAAGCAAACAATAAAGTGGAGTGACAATACACTTATATTGGAAATGAATGACTGCCGCGTACAAAATGCTCGAAAGAAAAAACAATTAGAAGAATATCCCTGTAAATCTGGAGGATGGGCTGAATTTAGCAGATTTGCTGAGTCTATAGACAGTAGTATTAAAACAGAGATAATTGCCTGTCCACCAGATAGCCATTCAGATGAATTCTTTTGTGCTTGGAGATTTTTTATATAGGCTATTTGGATTGATGGATTTATTAATTTGTCATTAAATTTTAAGTGTAAAATAATTATGTAATGAGGCCACTACTGTTTAAATTATCTGATAGTATACCGAAAAAATTTACACTTGTAGTTTTCTTTTTGCTCATATTTCTCCTTATTGTTACAGGTACAGTTATTTTTATAATTGAAAAGAGAGATGCCTTAAATAAGCAATATGTTATAGGAAACAATTTAGTTCAACATATTGGTTATGCCTTGGAAAACTGGGTATTTGATCAGATAGGAATTGCAAAAACTATAGCCCTTGACAAAGATATAATTGCTCTAAGTAAAAATCCAACAGATGAAAATTTAAGACAGGTCGTAAAAAGTAGGTTGCTTCAAATACATGCAATATATCCACAGGCAGAAGCCATTGATGTGTGCCCAAAACTAAAAAAAGACGAGAAGATTATTAAAATGATTGATGGAAAAAGTGTTGAGATTACAAGTGGGAAAATTCTTGTTTCAACTGTGGGNNGAGTATTCAATTAGTGAAATTTATCCTAGTTTTACAGATGGAAAACCTATTTTTGTCATTACTGTTCCCATTAGAGAAAATAATGAAATTATAGGAGTAGTTGCTTTTGTTATTAAAATGGGAGTATTTAGCAAGCGCTTTTTGGTGGAAAATCGAGTTGGCAAAACAGGATACCCTTTTATGATAGATAATAGAGGCTCACTAATAGGTCATCCACAGGAAAAACTTATAATGTCAAAAAATGAACTTAGAGGTTTATCTGCAATAGATAAAAAAGTTATAGAAGGTAGTAAATTTTTTTATGAAACCTTTGAAAATAGATATAGACTTTATATAACATATAAAATAGCTATACCTCTACAATATATTGAAAATCAATGGTATTTGATCTTTGGACAGAATGTTGATGAAATTCTACAAGGACCTCATAGGTTTTTGAAAATATTAGCAGTTATAGGTATAATTTTTTTAATTTTAACTACAGGACTATTGAGATTTTTAACAGTTAGAGCCTTTGAGAAACCTTTGAACAAGGTGATATATGCATTGAGAGATATTAGTGAGAGAGAGGGGGATCTAACAAAAAGTTTAAACATAAAGTCTAAAGATGAAATAGGAAAACTTGCTCACTATTTTGATAATTTCACTTTTCAGTTAAGAAGGTTAATAAAATCAATAGTAGACAAATTTTTAAACATAAAAGATAAAAGTGATGACTTACAAAGAACAAGTAAAGAATTTTCATCTGTAATAGCGAATCAGTCAAGGAAATTAGGGAGTGTTGCCACAAGTATAGATATAGTTCATACGAATACAGGAGAAGTATTGAGTAATGTAAAGACAGCAAGAGAGAGTGCTGCAAATGGCGCAGAGAAGGCAGCTGAAGGTAAAAAAATGTTAAATGCCCTAGTAGAAAATATAGAGCATCTTAACAGTAATACTAAATTATTATCTAAGTCTGTTAAAAACTTAAATTCTAAAATTGGTGAAATAAATAGAATACTCTCATTTGTTAACGATATAGCTGATAAAATAAATTTACTTTCACTTAATGCAAATATTGAGGCCGCTCGCGCAGGAGAGATGGGGAGGGGATTTGCTGTTGTAGCTGAGGAGGTAAGAAAACTTGCCTATAGCACACAGAAGTCTATTCAAGAAATATCAATGCATATTAACGATATAGTGGATAATTCGAAGGAAACGGTTGTGAATATGGGAGAAGCTTCTAAATCTGTAGAAGAAAGTGCTTTGAAAACTGAAGAGATAAAGGAGGTCTTTGGCATAATTGTTGATGTTGTGAATAAAATATACAATACTAACAAAAAAATAGAAGATTTAATAAAGTCACAATCTGATGAATTTAGTATAGTAAATGAAGATATTCAGTCAATAGCAGCAGGTTTTGAAGAAAACACTAAGAGTGTTAGGTATATTGTTGAGATAATAGATGGATTGAACATAAATATAGATGCTTTAAACAAACTTGTTGCAAGATTTAAAATTTAAGCCCATTTATAGTAAGTCCAATTCCAGTTATCAGGATGAGCTGAAATATAGTTTTCTATTGATGTAATCATCATTTGAATGTTTGTAGTTATATCTAAATTGTTATTTATAAGAAAAGGATTAAATACATCAATTATATGCTTTTTTCCATTAAAGTGCGTAAATATGGGTAGAATATTTGCACCTGTTCTTTTGGCAAAAATAAAGGGACCATAAAAGACTGGCGTTTTTCTATTAAATAGCTTCACAGTTATACTGTTTTTTCCTTTTTGATCTAAGAAAAAGAATAAAATCTTTCCAGCTTTAAGGGATTTGTTAATTTGTTTTATCATGTTGCTGCTATTATTAGAATATGGAATAGATGTAATATTATAAAATTCAAAAACTTTTTTAAAGATATTGCCTCCAAAATATTTAGTTTCTCTATATATAATTGATACAGGATATCCTTTTCGTGCAAGAACTACTAACATCAATGGAAAATTTCCAATATGTCCACTTATAGCAATTGTTCCTTTTTTACTATTTTCCACTTGGTTAAGTATTTCTAAATTGTTTATATCTACATCATTTATTTCTCTTTCTTTGATAATACCTGCAATAATAAATGCAAATGATAAAAAGTTATTTATCACTACATATAAAGACTGCCTATAAATTGTTTTAGCCTTTTTTATATCACAGGAAAATGCAACTTTAATATTTTTTATTGCTCTATTTTTTTTCTTTTTAAGAAAAATATAAATGCATTGAGCAAAAAAACAAACTATTGGTTTATGAGTGGTCTTCTTAGTGTAGTAGAGAAAATAGATAATAAAATAAATTAATGGTTTTAATGAGTTAATAATTATAATTTTAAGGCTATTCATTGTTTAAGGTTTTTTACCAAAAAAATAGAGAATTATAATAATAAAGATTATATTATATATTAAAATTAAAAACACATTTATCCCCAAAGCTGCAGGGATATAAGCAAAAA
>DHGE01000147.1 GCA_002402635.1 Deferribacterales bacterium UBA4806 | reverse complement strand
GATCTTGGTGGACTAACATTGGAGTTTTTTCATACACCTTTTCTTCATTGGCCTGACACAATGTTTACATATTTAAGAGAATATAAAGTGTTGTTTCCATGTGATTTCCTTGGAGCACATTATTGTGATATTAATCTGTTTAATGATAAATTAGAGAATAAAAAGGAAGCATTTGATGCCTTTATGTATTATTATATGTCTATTATGAGGCCCTTTAAAGAACATATTTTAAATGCTTTAAAAAAAATTAAGAACTTAGAAATCAAAATGGTTTGTCCTTCTCATGGTCCAATACTAAGAGAAAAAGTTAATGAATATATTAACTTTTATATGGAGCAGGCTGAGCGTTTTAATATTAGAAAAGATAACATTAAAGCTATAATTGTCTACGCAAGTGCCTATGGAAATACTAGAGCTATTGGTGAATCCATCAACAAAGGCATTCAAGATGCAGGTGTTGATACTAAAATTTTTGATGCTGCAAATGTTAATATGAATGAACTAATTAATGAGTTGGAGATATCAAAGGGTTTTGTGGTAGGTTCGCCTACTATTAATGCTAAAGCACCAAAACCTATATTTGATATATTTGGTAATTTAGTTGTGTTAAACGTAGCCGGCCGGCTTTCCGGAGTTTTTGGTTCATATGGATGGAGTGGTGAAGGAATTAGAATCTGTGAAGATATAATTAAAACATTGCGCATGAGAATACCCTTACCTAGCTTTAAAGTGAAAATGACTCCTAGTGAAGATGAACTAAAAGATGCTTACAAATGGGGCTATGAGTTTGGTATATCTTTATTAGAACATAGCTAGTTAATGTATAAAGATTTTATATTAGGCAATGAAGCGGTAGCTTTAGCTGCAGTCAATATGTCTATAGACTCAGCATATTCTTATCCAGGAACTCCTGCAAGTGAAATATTACCTGCTATAGAAAGATATAGTAAAGGTAAAATTTACACCCAATGGTCTATTAATGAAAAAGTGGCAATGGAGCTCTCTGCTGCAGAAGCTATATCTGGTAGATACAGTTTATGTAGTATGAAGCAGGTTGGTCTTAATGTAGCAGCAGATCCATTATTTTCTATAGCATATACTGGTATAACAGGATCTCTTGTAATTATTTCAGCAGATGATCCAGAGCTCAATTCCTCTCAAACTGCTCAGGACAGTAGAATGTATGCCTACATGTCAGGGATCCCTGTTTTTGATCCATCAAATCCAAGAGATGCATATGAGCTTACCTGTAAAGCAATAGATCTATCAAAAGAATTTGAAATACCTGTTATGTTGAGACCTGTCGAAAAAGTCTGTCATTCTAGGCAAAATATAGAAGTTAGTATAAATTATAATGAAAGAGTGCATAGTGGATTTTCAAAGTCTATTGAGAGATGGGCGGCAACTCCACTTCAAAGAAGAAAATTAAAGGAACTACTCTTTGAGAAACATAAACTTATTGCTGAATTTTATTATCCATTAAAAAAGAAGGATGGAAATAATAAAAAGCTTATTATAGCTTCAGGCCATCCATTTGCTATAGTTTCTGATGTGCTTAACGAAATAGTCCCTAAAGATTGTACTTTGCTGAAATTGGATCTTGTTTTTCCATTGTCACAATCCTATATGACAACTATTTTGAACGATTACGATGATATACTTATATTAGAAGAAACATATCCTTTGATAGAACTGCAGTTTTCTGATAGAAAAAAAGTTAAGGGTAGATTAAATAATTTTTATAATCCTATTAAGTTATTATCTATTGACCGCATTGATAGTATTATACATGAATTTTTACATATAGACAAAAAGAATTATATTAAGATTGAAAAGGATATTAAGAGTAAAAATGAAAAACCAAAATTATGCCCAGGTTGTCCTCACAGGGGAACATTTTATGCCATAAGAATGGCTTTTAAGGAGGCAATTTATGCAGGAGATATTGGTTGTTATACTCTTGGTGTAAATTTGCGTGCACTTGATACTTGTTTATGCATGGGGGCATCCATATCATTTGCTGAAGGATTGAGTAGAGCAAATGATAAAAAACTTGTAGTTGCCACAATTGGTGATTCAACATTTTTCCACACTGGATTACCTCCCCTTATAAATGCATGTATAAATAATATTCCAGTAATAATTTGTATTTTAGATAATATAACAACTGCAATGACAGGTTTTCAAAAAGTTCCCCATGAAACAGATATAGAGTTAATGGAAAGAATTATAAAAGCAATTGGTGTTAGCTTTATTAAAGTTTTAGATCCCTATAATATAAAGCTATCTATAGATAGCTTAAAAGAGGCAAGGGAATATTTAAGTATTAATAAAAAGCCAGCTGTTCTAGTATTCAGAAGAGGTTGTATTCTCAAAGAAAAAACACTATTTGATAGATATGTTGAGATTACTGATAAATGTATCAATTGTGGGATATGCTACAAGCTCTTTGATTGCCCAGCAATAGTGTATAAAAACAAAAGAGTTTCTATTGAGAGAAATTTATGTATAAATTGTGGTTTATGTATCCAAATATGCCCTGAGGGAGCAATAGAAGAAATATGAATCACTTAAAAGGCATTATTTGTGGGAGAGGTGGAGAAGGAGTTATTACACT
>DHGE01000109.1 GCA_002402635.1 Deferribacterales bacterium UBA4806 | reverse complement strand
ATGTCATTTTCCACTTTAGCATGCACAGATTGGGAGAGCACTTTAGCTTCTTCACCATGGCAATTTACACACTTAACTTCCATTAAATCACTATTGTGTGGTATATTGGTTACATCAGTGTGGCAATAGGTACACTCTAAATCCTTATGTACACTATCATTTAAAATTCCACTATCAACCTTTGGCTCCATATATTCATGGCAACCCAGGCACTCAGTTTTTGTAATCGCATAAATATTGAAGGATGATAATATTAAAAATAAGAAAACTATGAAAACCTTTCTATTCACTTTAACCTCCTTAAATTAAATTTACTAATCATAATTAAAATCAACAAAAGTTATTATTACTTCAAAACCTTCTTATACTCAATACACATTAAATATAAAATAATTAATATAAATATATAAATTTTAAATTATTTTTTAATTTCATATTATTCTTTCACTTTTACAAGAACGTTCGGTCCAGTTCTACCTCCACTAAAAATATCTGGGGCAAATTCATTTACTGGCATTTCTGTAATTATTACTGCATCCTTGTAGAGCGCCCTTAGTTCACTAACAGGGCCAGCATCTAAAGCCCTATTCAAACAGGCTGCAACACAAGCTGGCTTCAAACCTTCTTTTATTCTATCTAAACAAAAAGTACATTTAGTCATTCTAGGCCTTGTCGGGTCATCAAAAGCATAGTTTAAGAAATTACTGTCATAATATTGTGGAACTCCCCAAGGACAACTCAGTTGACACTGCCCACAAGAAATGCATACTTGACTATTTACAAGTACTATTCCAAATTCAGGCTCTTTGTTGATAGCATTAACCGGGCAAATGGCAGCACAAGCTGGATTGTTGCAATGATTACATGCCATAGACAAATGATTTACCTTTAAATCAGGCCAATGCACACCATATTCATAATTGAAAACACGCCTCCAATTCTCTTTCATATAGTATTTTCTTGCCTCAGATAAATTAGTTTCACCTTTAGAATTTAGATAGAAAGTTGCACTATCCAAATTATCAATTCCAACAGAATACTTATTATTTTCCCACCAACCATCTTTATCATTAAAGGTAAATGCGTGTACTAATTTATCTCCCCTTTTATCATCATTCCAGTTTTTACAAGCCATTGCACAGGCTTTGCAGCCAATACATCTTGTCTGATCAAAATAAAAACCCCACTGTTCCATATGACCTCCTACAATGAATCTGGATGAATCTTACTTACTTCACACAAATTCCCATTAAAATGATTATCCGACACGGGTAACAAGCCATCTTTAGGACCATTGTCATAATCATGGGTAAGTACATTTTCACATCCTCCAATATCAACTGGCACTCTAATAGTCTCTGGAATATCATCACCATTTATATCAAAATACGCAAGGTAAGTTTCAGTGCTAGATGGTCTATACCATACACCATGTGGGAGGAGAACACATCCTGGTCTAACTCTAACGGATAATTCAACTCCAACTTTTATGCATCCCCAGTCATTAAAAATATATACGGTATCACCATCTTTTATATCTCTTTTTTGAGCGTCATCGGGGTGCATAGCTGCCCTTTTAGGATAATCATAGTTATCTCTAAGCATTGGTACATTATCATAAACAGTATGAGCTCTATTGCGGGCATGTTTTGTTGTGAATTGTAATGTATATTTTATACCTTTATGACCAATTTTGCCATCAAGAATATCTTCATAGCCTTCTTTCGGTCTCACATAGGCTGCTCTTGGGATTACTCTATATTTACCTGCTCCATCCCTATTATAATAATAGGGAGAAAAGAAATTAAGCCTTCCTGTGTCAGTTGCAGCCCTAAAAGCACCTGTCGCTGGGTCAAAAGCTTGTCCAGGTTTCATTGTACCAACCTGAGCACTTGAGGCAGGTCGTGGTACTTGTATTACTCCTTTCTTTATAAATTCTTCAAATGATGGCTTTGTAAATGATGAATCAAGAAGTGGAGCTTTTTCATAGTTTTCTTTCAAGATATCAAGCATACTTTTACCTTTTAAGCCCCAGTTAATACCTAATCTTTGAGCAATTAATTCATCAATTTCAATATCTGTTTTAGTATCAAAAAGAGGATCAAATAGCTTATTGTTAAATAACCAAACTCCAGCACCAGGAAATAATCCAAATGTAATAAAATATTGCTCATGATGACTTGCTGCAGGGAAAATCAAATCAGCATAAACTGCCGATGGTGTCATAAATTGTTCATACATAAGATAATGCTTAATTAAATAATCACCCGACTGTTTTTTTCTCGTAAAAGCATAAACAGCTTTATTTGTATTAGGGCATGTATTAAAGGAATTGCTCCCATTATAACCGCCTATAACCATGTCTATCTCTATAAGCTTACCATTCCTGTCAGTCAATTGTACTGCTCCATTTGTAGCTTTTATAGTATCATCTATGATTTGTTTGTCCTCTCTCCAATCTGTTCCAGTTAGTGCAGTTTTAGCAAAACCATTTGCTGAAATTGGTATGACAGGATAACTCTTTAACCCTTCACCAAGGTTTGGAAAAGAAATAAACAAAGGAAAGGTTGTAGCTGCGGCATCAACACCATTGCCTCCACCAATTTTATTAGTATTTCCAGTCATTGCGGTGAGACAGATTAAAAGCCAACAATGATGCATTCCGTTGTTAGTTTTTTGTCCACCTGCATTACCAGCATCTAATTTTGCAGGTTTTGTTTTACCATAGGCCTCAGCTAAACTTATAATATATTTCTTAGGTACTCCAGATAAACCTGAAGCCCAATCAAGCACAGCATTTAGGCCATTACTTTTACCAACAAAACTGCTACTCTTTGAAAGCTCCCTTTCAACCTGGTCCAGATATTCAATAAAAGACCAGCCCTTTGGGGTAACAAATTCTTTGTTATT
>DHGE01000070.1:1299-5188 GCA_002402635.1 Deferribacterales bacterium UBA4806 | reverse complement strand
AATATGGAGCTCCTAGCGCAAAAGCTGCTTCTCGTAGAGACCAGGGAACTAGTTTCATCATATCCTCAGTTGTTCTTAATATAACAGGGATCATAATGATAGCTAGCGCAACAGCACCACTTAAACCATTAAAGGAACCAAAGGGCCTAACAAATAAAGCATATACAAAGGTTCCTATAACAATAGACGGAACACTTACCATAATATCAGAAATTGTACTAATAAACTGTGCACTACGTTTATTTCTTCCATATTCAGCTATATAAGTTCCTCCAAGAACACCGATAGGCGCACCAATTAATATCGCAATTGCTGTTATAATAAGTTGCCCTATAAAAGCATGCTTTAAACCACCTCCACCTAAAAGCGGAGGGGCTGATTCCTCTAAGAAAATTGTTGATGAAAGATATGAAAAGCCATTTACTACTACATCAATTAATATAAATACTAACCAGAATAACCCTAAAATTGCAGCTAAAAAAGAGAGCAATAGAAAGGTGTAATTTATAAATATTCTCTTTTTGTATGTGCTCATTTTAACTTTCTACCTGTTAAAAAATATTTAGCAAGGGCAAGTAATATAAAACTCATTGTAAAGAGAATTAAAGCTAAGTAAAATAGGGATGATAGATAAATATCTGAATCTGCTTCAGTAAACTCATTTGCAAGCGTAACAGTAATTGTAGCAGAAGCATCAAAGAGGGATGTTGATATTTGGTGCTTATTTCCTAGTACAAAGGCAACAGCCATAGTTTCCCCTAAGGCTCTTCCCATTGCAATAATAACACTACCATATATACCCATTTTACAATATGGGATCATCACATCTTTTATAACTTCCCACTTAGTTGCACCAACGCCATATGCAGACTCCTTGAGAGGTTGCGGGGTTAATTCAAAGGTGTCCCTTACAATGCTTGTTATGAAAGGAGTAATCATAATTGAAAGAATCAGTCCTGAAGTAAATAAATCTATACCTCTTGTAGTTCCTGAGAACAATTTATTTATCAGAGGAATGTAAGAAAAAATAGATTGAATAAATGGTTCAACATAATTTCCCATAATGGGAGCTAATGTAAATAATCCCCACATTCCATAAATTATACTTGGAATTGCTGCTAAAAGTTCTATAGTCGTAGAAAAAAAAGGCTTCAATCTGATGGGACAAATTTCCGTTATAAATATTGCTATACCAATAGATAAAGGTATTGCAAAGATTAAAGCCAATAGGGTTGTCATAATTGTCCCATATATAGTTGTGGCTGCACCAAAAATCTCTTTAACTGGATCCCAATCTGTGGAAGCAATAAATTTTATAAAGCCAAATTTCTCAATAGCAGGAAAGGCTTCTATAACTAAAGAAATAAAGATGGCAGATACAATAACAAATACAAGAATAGATGCGCAATATGTTATTAATTTGAAGAAATTATCTATTATTTTATAATAAGTTGCCTTTTTCATCATAAATTTTATAGTCGAGCACTATATTAAATCAAATCAAGAATATATGTGTAAAATTATTGTAAAATCTAGCATAAATATATTTTAAAATGTACAACTTATAATTTAAGAATATCAATCTGATTTTATTTAACAGAAAAAATCATTTTTTACAAATAAATTACAAAATATTTCACATTTATGTTATAATAATGGTTGTAAATAATAATATTTAAATATTATTAGGAGGTCCCATTGAAAAAAGTTATATTATTGTTACTTTCATTTTTAATAGGTTTTAGTATACCTGTTTATGCACAGAAAACACTAAATGGTGCTGGTGCAACATTTCCATTTCCAGTTTATCAAAGCTGGGCTTATCAATACTATAAGGATAAAAAAATTAAAGTAAACTATCAATCTATAGGCTCTGGTGGGGGGATTAGACAAATTACTAGCCGAACAGTAGATTTTGGAGCTAGTGATGACCCTATGAGACCTGAAGACGTTGAAAAAGAAAAATTAATTCAGTTTCCTGTAATTATCGGTGGAGTTGTTCCAGTAGTAAATCTACCAGGTATTAAATCAGGACAGTTAGTATTAACAGGCAAAGTTTTAGGAGATATTTTTTTAGGAAAGATAAAAAAATGGAATGACAAGGCAATAGCAGATCTCAATAAGAATATAAAACTCCCTGATGCTGAAATCACAGTTGTGCACAGAGCAGATGGTTCAGGCACCACAGCTATATTTTCAGGCTATTTGTCAGCAGTTAACGAAAATTGGAAATCAAAGGTAGGAACAGGTAAAGCACTCAATTGGCCAGTTGGGTTTGGTGGAAAGGGAAATGAAGGCGTGGCTAATTTTGTTAATAGAATGGATAACTCTATAGGATATGTTGAATTTGCCTATGTAAAGCAGAGCAAAATGAATTATGCTAAATTGATAAATTCAGCTGGTAAAGTAGTAGAGCCATCTGTTGAATCTTTTAAAGCTGCTGCTGATGGAATCAATTGGGACCCAAAAAAACATTTCTATAATTTTATAATAAATGCTTCAGGAGATAATGCATGGCCTATTGCTGGAGCTTCTTTTATACTTCTTGCAAGGGAAAATACTGAAATAAATAAAAAAGTTATAGACTTTTTTGACTGGGCATTTAAACATGGGGACACTCTAGCCCAACAATTGGAATACGTACCTCTACCGAATAATTTAAAGCAAACAGTAAGACAGTATTGGACCTCATACCATATGTTTGATAACAAATAGCCATTCTTAACTCTCACTAAGTTGTACCAAAGGGCTATAAAAGTCCCTTTGGTACAACCTTTTCAAAAAAATTACAAATTTTTATAATATTTTTGAACCTAATTTCTATTAGTATATCTATTTTAAGTAAAAAGGGGCCCCTTTAAAAAATATCAGGGGGTAAGTAATGCAACAATTAAGAAAATTAATGGTAATACTTCTAGCAGCTTTGTTTGCTGTACCTGCTTATGTATCGATGACATTTGCAGAAGTTAGCGAAGCTAATGATTCAAAGGCATACCTAATAATGGCTCTGCCAGGAACTGTTCCTATCTCACAACTTGACAGATCAGCAGTAATTGATTTAAGGTCAAAGGAAGCATTCAGTGTCAATCCTATTAAAGGTGCATCAAATATGAGCTATGACGACGCATTAGAAATGATAGAATCTGGTAAATTAGATAATAGTGCGTTACTTTTTGTTTACACAGATTCTCCAAAAGCTACTTATGGACAAGATCTAGAAGCAACTGCAGGAATGGAAACCTATCAAAGCCAGGGAAGAGTTGGACCAATAAGGAGACTTATATCCTTTGTAATGAGTCTTTTTGGACTCAGCCCAGCAAATAACACAGAGGAAGGAATAGCAGGCACACCAGGATATGGACCAATTGAAGGAACAGAAGGCGAACCTATCGGTGGAATTGTAGGTGAGGAAGTTGAAGCTCCAACTCCGCCAGCAATTGATGAAACTGCTATTGAAGATGAAATTGAAAGCCCAACTCTACCAGAAGAAGAAGGTACAATGATAGGTGAAAACAACAGTGGTTTGCTACCTCCTTTAGAAGAAATTACTCCACCAGTTGATGAAGAGGACAACACATCTTTATCTGAAGAGGAAGGAACAACTGATACTGGCGATAATTCTGAAGATAATAGTGAAGTTTCTGATCAAGAAGAAGTTGCTTTCAATCCACTAGGTGACGGAAATACAAATCCAGGAAGTGAAGAAATGGATGATAACACAATGCCAATAGCTGGTAATCCTGAAACTGGGGATATGTCAACAGACATGGGATCAGATGGTGACGATGAAACTATTATTGCTGCCCAGCCAATTAATCCAGGAACAGATTCTAATTTAGGAGAAACAGAAGATACTGAAGAGAGCGCACAACAAACAATGTCTGTAGAA
>DHGE01000070.1:0-1265 GCA_002402635.1 Deferribacterales bacterium UBA4806 | reverse complement strand
TTGTTAAAGTCAATTTCTTACAATACGGGGCCATAACAATTTTCACAAGTTATGGCCTCTTTTTCTTATAAACAAATCTCAAACAAACATAAATTCAAATTTTTTACAATACTCTATAATAAAGTTATTTCGCATAATAAAATCTTATATAGTTGTATACAACTTTAGTTGACAGGTATTATAGGTGTCTATACAATAATAATATAGCANNTATGGAGGTGTTAATATGAGGAAATGTGCGCTGTTTATTTTTGCAGTTGCAATTTTTGCTTTTGTTTCAAGTTCCTTTGCAGGCATTGGGGTAGATTCAGGTTCTTACATCATTAATGCATCAAATGCACCTGTTTTTCAAGAAGGTGTTGTGAACGTTCCTGTAAAAACCTTACTTGGGAAAATAGTCAATGAAAGTCTCGACAAAACAAAAACAATTCAAGTTTTTGGAGCAGATGATCAGGCTAATTTGTTAAAAGAAGTAGCAAATCTTTATGGCTACAAAATTCAAATAGTTGAATCGAACGGAAAAGACACAGCTAATTATATTGAAGTTGCCGATATGCCAGTAAGTAGCTTTGTCATCCCCGATGAATTTGCAAATGAAGGGGTAATAATAGACAAAGTTTTGAATGCCTTTTATGAAGTTGAAAAGAGTGGATATCAGCTTGACCTGTTAAGCAATGCAATAAGTTTATTAACTCAAGTTTTCAGTCTACTATCAGTACCAGTGGACATAATTCAATCAATTGTAAATGCAATATCAGCAGGTGACACAGTTAGCTCATTTGTTTCTACCGTAATTGATCTACTCAGCAGTTTAAAATCTAAAGCTTCAGCAACATATACTATGTCAGTAGCCTCAAAGGATCCTCAATATTTGGAAACTTTAGATTTAATTATGCATCCAATAGGACAGGGTATAATTGTCCCTATGATACATACAATTGATGCAGTTGTAACTCCAATGCTACCAGGTGGAACAATGCCTGCAGCTGTTACAAGGATGCTTATGCAAATAGGTTTTCCAGCAATGGATCTCATATTCAATAGTATGCCAATACTCAGACCAATAGCTATGGATTTTATGGCTCCAATAACATCAAATATGCATTAATTACAGGAGGGTAAATTATGAAAAAATTTAGTATATTTATAATTTCTATAGTTTTTTTAATGGCTGGCTCAATTGCCTTTACGGAGATCAATAAGTCTGGAATTGGTAAAGATCTTCAACAGCAGACTGGTCCAGCTTGTGATAACGGTGAATGCCA
>DHGE01000114.1 GCA_002402635.1 Deferribacterales bacterium UBA4806 | reverse complement strand
TTTATTTCTTCAACATATATTTTTTGATGTAATAGCTATTATTTATTACAATATGGAATTTTCTATGCTAATCAAAAAAGATGACTTTCATAATTTTATAAAAGATTTTAGGTATTACTTGGGGAAAACAAACAATAGAGCTGAAAATGATCGTTACACCTACAGACAAAAATTTGAATATTGGGGAGTTTTTGTAAGTATCTCTTTATTAGCCCTTTCTGGTATTATTTTATGGTTTCCTACTTTATTTACGGCTTATTTCCCTGGCTTAATAATACCCATTGCTAAGATAGTTCATTTTTATCAGGCAATTATATTGCTTATTATTATCATATCTCATATATATAATGCTATATTCAATCCTGATGTTATCCCCTTAGATAGCTCTATCATTACAGGTTATTTATCAAAGGAGAGATATATTAAAGAACATTTAAAGGAGTATAAAAGGATAATTAAAGAAAAGAGAACGAAAGATTAATAGAATAAATGCAGAAAAAAATACTTACTATTATATTGTTATTTACTCTATTTATTACAATCACTTTTGGTATAATTTCATTTTATATTATAAAAATAAGTGCTAAACATCTTGAAGTAGACCAACAAAGAATTGCCTGTACAATTGCTTCATCTGTAGATTATATGTTAGAAGAAAATATTAACAAATTATATGATATTTCATTAACTAGGCTTGTTAACTTTGATAAAAATAATTCACAAATTATTTATGAACTTTTAAAGGATACTTATCATTACTCGCTGTTTACTGAAGGTCTTTTTATTTTAGATAAAAACAGTAAAATTTTTAAATCTTACCCTACTGGATTTAATAGCAAGGAAAATTATAATTTTAAACCTTTTGTTGATAGGGCAATTAATGATAATAGATTAATTGTAACACCTTTAGTAAGATCAAAAAATTCCAATAAAGCGATAATTTATACAATTGTTCCACTAAAGGACATTAATAATGAAATAATAGGAGCAATTATTGGAATTGCTAATTTAAAAAATCTAATTCTAAATAAATTTTTAAAAAATATCGATATTGGTAAAAATAATTATATAGAAATTATTGATATTAATGAAAACATATTAGCTTCTAACAGAGAAGAGTTTAGACTGAAACGCTTTAAATATGTTAGTAATGTTAGTATAAAAGATGTAATTAAAAATAAGAGCAGGTGTTTATCAAAGTTTTCAATTATAAACCAATATAGAAAAGAGCACCATATTAAGTTTGCTATTACCTCTCTTAAATATGCCCCTTGGGCAGTTATGTTTGGTTATTCTTCAACTGTTTTCTTCACGCCACTAAAAAATTTAATATCCATATTAACAGCGATAATTCTTATATATATATTAGTAGGCATTATATTTTCTACAGGTTTAAGTACTAGTATTACTAAGCCTGTTCATGAATTAATAGATGAAATTGATAATATAAACCGAGGTGATTACAGCAAGCCAGTCATGATGATAGGCAGTAATGAAATATTGGTTTTATGTGAAAGTTTTGAAAATATGAGATTAAAATTGGTAGAAACGTTGAACAATCTGAAAGATTATAATGTAAAGCTTGAAAATGAAGTTAATAAGAGAACAAAGGAAATAGAAAAAAATAAAAATAGAATAGAGTCCCTTTTAGGTTTAATAATGACTTCACAGGAAGAAGAGCGTAAGAGAATAGCTAGAGAATTACATGATGAGCCATTACAAAATATATCAGTAATATTAATGCAGCTAAATTCTTTCAAGCAATTTCATGATACAAAATCTACCGAAGAACTAATTAATAAAATAAAAGATTTACTTTTAAAAACTAATAGTAATATAAGGCTCATAATTCAGAACTTAAGGCCTTCTGTCTTAGATGATTTAGGTTTAATTTCAGCTATTAAATGGGTGCTTGAAAACTATCTAACGCCACAAGGTATCCTTTACTTTTTTGATTATGAAGGTAACATTGAGGATAAAAGGTTCTCAACCTTTATTGAAACAAATATATACAGGATTGTACAAGAAGCCATAGCAAATATTTGCAGACACTCACAGGCTAATGAAGTACATATAAAATTAATTAAGAAGAAATATAAATTGATAATTACTATAATAGATGATGGTATTGGTTTTGATGTTAATAAAATCATTGCTAGAGATATCAACAAAAGAGATGACTTAAAAGGTATAGGTATATTAGGTATGTATGAAAGAGCAACGCTTTTAGGAGGAGTTTTATCAATAATATCAAAAGTTAATAATGGGACTAAAATTACTCTAACTGTCCCATTAGATGAGGATGGAAATGGATGATATAAAGGTTATAATTGCCGATGATCACTCACTTGTAAGAGACGGTATATCAGCAATTATTAAAAATTGTTCTAACTGTACAGATATACACATAATTGGCGAGGCAGAGAATGGCTTAGAAGCAATTGAAAAAGTAAGAAAGTTTAATCCCAATATTGTTTTGATGGACATTAATATGCCAAAATTAGGAGGCTACGAAGCAACAATAGAAATAAAAAGATCAAATCCTTCTGTTAAAATCATTGTGCTAACACAGTATGAAGACAAGGAATATATTTTAAGGTTTTTAAAAATTGGAGCCTCTGGTTACATACCAAAAAAAGCTATAGGCGAAGAACTTATTGCTGCAATTAGAGCAGTTCATAAAGGTGAAACTTATTTGCACCCATCTATTGCAGGCCTTGTTGTTGATGGATTATTAAAAAAGAAGGATTGGTTAAACATGAAAGATCCCTATGATAAATTAACAGATAGAGAGAAACAAATTTTAAAGCTACTAGCAGAAGGATATACCCATAAGGAAATAGCAAATATGCTAAATATTAATATAAAAACAGCAATGGCTCATCAATATAATATAAGTGTAAAACTAGAGCTACATTCAAAATTTGAATTAATAAAATTTGCAATTAAAAAAGGCATTGTTAAAATTGAAGAATGATTTTTAATTAAAATTTAATTAAGCTTTTATTACAATAAGCTTTGTTATATACTACTATTTATTATGATTTTATTAAATTAATCTTTTGGGGGTATAATATGTTTAAATTTAATAATATGATCTTCCCAATTAAAATTCCCGAAAACGAACCTATACATACTTATGAAAAAGGTTCAATAGATAGAACCAAACTGAAGGAATGTTTAAATGCCATTCTGAAGGATTTTGTAGAAATTCCTGTAATAATTAACGGCAAAGAGATTTATACTGGAAATACTGTAGATATAAGACTACCTCATAATAAAAATAAAATTATCGGGAAGTGCCACTTAGCAGGCAAAAAAGAGATTGAAGAATCTATTGTATGCTCACTTGAAACATCAAGGATATGGTCAGAAATGCCATACCAAGAGAGAGCTCTTATCTTTATGAAAGCCGCCGATTTATTGACCTTAAAATATCGATATCTAATGAATGCAGTAACAATGCTTTCAATAAGCAAAAATCCTTATCAATCTGAGATTGAAGCAGTTTGTGAATTAGCAGATTTCTGGAGATTTAATGTTTTTGGAATGCATAGTATTTATAAAGAGCAACCACCCCACAATTCTGAAGGAACATATAACTTTATGGAATATAGGCCTCTTGAAGGTTTTGTACTTGCTATAACACCTTTTAATTTTGCTTCTATAGCAGGAAATCTCCCCACAGCACCAGCCATTATGGGCAACACCTCACTATGGAAGCCAGCTTCAAGCGCACTTTATCCTCCATATATAATTATGAAAATATTAAAAGAAGCAGGTCTTCCCGATGGTGTAATAAATTTCCTGCCTTCAAAGGGAAGCACAATAAGCGAGGTGTGTTTGAATAATCCCCATTTTGCAGGACTACATTTTACAGGTTCCACTGAAGTGTTTAATAATATTTGGAAGGTATGCGCTAACAATATTGAAATTTATAAAAGTTATCCTAGAATAGTTGGAGAAACTGGTGGTAAGGATTTTATAATTATTCACAAATCTGCAAATCTAGATGCAGCTGTAGCAGCTACCATTCGTGGAGCTTTTGAATATCAGGGACAGAAATGCTCAGCAGCCTCTCGTCTTTATATCTCTGAGTCTATATGGCCGGAACTTAAAGAAAAGCTTCTTGATGAAGTAAAAACTATTAAGATGGGAGATGTTCTCGATTTTTCAAATTTTATGAATGCTGTAATAGATAAAGGTGCCTTTGATAAAATTAAATCATATATAGATTATACAAAAAACTCAAATGATGCTGAAATTTTAATTGGTGGAAACTGTGATGATACTATAGGATATTTTATTGAACCCACAGTTATTTTAACGTCAAATCCAACATTCAAAACTATGAAAGAGGAAATCTTTGGACCAGTTTTAACTATATATGTCTACAAGGATGATGCATATGAAGATATGTTACAACTTTGTGATAATACTTCGATCTATGGCTTAACTGGTGCAATATTTGCAGAAGATACTAATATAATTCTTAACTCCCTTCAAAAACTTAAATATACAGCTGGCAATTTTTATGTTAATGACAAACCAACTGGTGCTGTTGTTGGACAACAACCTTTTGGTGGTTTAAGAGCTTCAGGAACAAATGACAAGTCTGGCACTTACATAAATCTATTAAAATGGACTTCCCCAAGAGCTCTTAAAATAAATTTTGTCCCACCAATTAATTATCGATATCCCTTTATGATAGAATAATAGACAAGGAGAATCAGATGATAAATTTTATAATTTCAAAAAGTATTGATTTTGTCCCTGGCAATGTTATGTACCCAATTGCAAAAAGATATATTGCAGGTGTCTCACTAAAGGAAGCAGTTAAACTTATTAAAAACCTTAATAGAAAAAACATAAAGGCAACTGTAGATATTTTAGGAGAACACACAGAGAATAAAGATAATGCAATTAATGCTAGAGATGAATATATTCACATATTAAATATAATAAATGAAGAGAAACTTGATTCAAATATTTCTGTCAAACCAACCCATTTAGGTCTTAATGTAGATAGGAAGTTAGCTGAAAAAAATATAGAATTAATTACCGAAAGAGCTAAAGAACTAGGAAATTTTGTTAGAATCGATATGGAAAATTCACCATACACAGATGTTACAATTGACATCTACAAAAACATAAATGCACTTTTCCCAGAAAACGTCGGAACTGTATTACAATCTTATCTTAGACGCACTATTAAAGACGTAGAAAATATTAACATAAAAAATTTGAACATTAGATTATGCAAGGGTGTTTATACAGAGCCAAGAAAATTGGCTTACAAAGATAGGTTTATAATCAATAGATCCTATGTGTGTGCACTTGAAGAATTATTTAAAAAGGGAGCCTATGTTGGAATAGCCACACACGATG
>DHGE01000037.1:8671-15714 GCA_002402635.1 Deferribacterales bacterium UBA4806 | reverse complement strand
GATTTAATTATGGAAAGTGGGAGAATAAAAACAGATTGTCTTGTTATTGGTACTGGCATTGCGGGAGCTACGTGTGCATTAATTGCAGCAAAGGCTGGACTAGATGTTATTCTTATTACAAAAAGGTCAGAGGCTATATTAACAAATACAAACAAGGCACAGGGAGGAATCATATATAAAGGTAAAAATGATACTCCAGAACTGCTAATAAAAGATATAATAAGAGCTGGAAGAAACTTTAATTTTATAGAGGCTGTAAATTTTCTGGCTCATAAGGGACCAGAAATCGTAAAAGAGGTTCTTATAGATGATTTAAAAATTGATTTTACTCATATTGCTGGTTCAGATATTGATGATTTTAACCTAACAAAAGAGGGGGGACACAGTTTAGAAAGAATACTATATTATAAAGACCAAACAGGAAAAATTATTGAAGAAACTCTTATAGACCATCTAAATAAATATCCAAATATAAAAATTGAAACAAATGCAACTGCTATAGATTTAATTACTTTGCATCATAATTCAAAAGACATTCAATGTAGATATTCGCTTGAGGATAGATGTCTTGGAGTATATGTTTTAAATAACAATACAAAGGAAGTCAGAACAATGCTATCTAAATGTACAGTATTAGCTACTGGAGGGCTTGGCGATGTATATCTTCATTCAACAAATGAGAAAGGAACTGTGGGCGATGGTATTGTTATGGCAAAACGTGCTGGAGCAAGAGTAATAAATATGGAGTTTGTCCAATTTCATCCCACAACATTGTATATACCTGGAGGCAAAAGGTTTTTAATATCCGAGGCAGTTAGAGGAGAAGGAGCCAGGTTAAAAAATCTACAGGGCGAATATTTCATGGAAAGATATAATAAAAAAATGAAGGATTTGGCTCCTAGAGATGAAGTTACAATTGCTATATGGGAGGAAATGATAAAAAATAAGGATGAGTATGTTTTGCTTGATGCAGCAAACTTTATTAAGGATGATATTCAAGAAAGATTTCCCAATATCTATCAAGAATGCAAAAAAAATGGAATTGATATTACAAAAGATGCAATACCAGTTGTGCCTGCTGCCCATTATTTTTGTGGTGGAGTTAGTGTAAATCTTGCAGGAAGAACAACTATAAATGGCTTATACGCAGTAGGAGAGGTATCCTGTACTGGTTTACATGGAGCAAATCGCCTCGCGTCAACCTCACTTTTAGAAGGTTTAGTCTGGGGTTATTTTTCTGCAAAAGATATTATCAAGAGGGTAAACTCTGATGAAAAAATAACTAATAAAATATTTAATACAATTCGAGATTGGGTTCCTTCAGGAAAATTAGAAAATGAAGACCCTGCATTAATTGCTCAGGATTGGATGTCCATAAAAAATACTATGTGGAATTATGTTGGAATCGTAAGAACAATACCCAGATTGAAAAGGGCTATTGAAGATCTAAGGCATATGTATATAAGAATAGAGGATTTTTATAAAGAAACCGCTATATCCAAAGACATTGTAAGTTTATTTCATGGTGTCCAATCAGCGATTATGGTAGCAGAAGCAGCATATAGAAATAGAGATGCAATTGGTTGCCACAATTTAAAAACTTAACAAGATTTTAAACCATGACTTTTTGAGAGATGTGTTTTTATAGTATTTCTAACATAGAGTAAAATATTTTGGAGAATTATTTTTTTATTTCCATGGTAGATATATTTCGAATCCTTCATTCTTAAAAAGGTCTTCAATGAATATTTTGTTTATACAATCAAACCTTACTGATATTAATCTAGTTTTTTTGTCTTTTCCTAAAGTAAAAAAAGACAATATTTTACATTTTGTTTTATTTATAGTGTGAATTATTCTTTCTAGTTCTTCAGAGGTGTCTTCAATTTTTAATAATATAGTACTACCGTTTTCATTAAGCCCTATTATTTTAATAAATGCTTTTAAAATATCGTGTCTCGTAATGATGCCTATAAGATTATTATCTTCATCAATGACAGGTAGAGCGCCTACTTTTTTGTCATATATTAATAATAAAACATCTTCTAATGTGTCATATTCTTTGACAGTAATAGCTTCTCTGGTCATAAAATCATTAACTTTTGATTTCGTTTTAATAAATTTTATAGATGTTAAAGCTTGTCTTACATCACTTCTTGTTATGATGCCTACAATTTTTTTATCAGCCACAACAGGCAAATGATTAATTTTTTTACTATTCATTATGTTAGTTAGATTCTCTATTGAATCCTCTCTACTGACAGTTACAACCTCTTTAGTCATCCAATCTAAAACAAACATTAATCTCCTCCTTTCGAAATAACTTCTAATGTTTTGTGAACACACTCACATAAACTATCGATATTATAGCCTCCCTCTAGAAACAATAATAATTTCCCATTACAGTGTTTTATAGCATAGCTATTAATCAATGCATATATTTGCGTTATGCAATCAGTTGAGAGCCCAAGGTGGCTTATTTCATCTCTTTCGTGTGTATCATAACCGGCAGAAACAAGGATAATTTCAGGTTTAAAAAGAGTTAAGATCTTTTCACAATTACTTTTTAATACTTTTATATAATCTTTATCCTTTATATTTGGGATAACAGGACAATTTAATGTATAATTTAGTCCATCTTTAATGCCTATTTCGAAAAATCTACCAGTTCCAGGAAAGAGAAAAGATGGATGTTCATGTATGCTAAAGTAAAAAACATTATTACTAGCATAAAAAATCTCCTGAGTTCCATTACCATGGTGTACATCTACATCTATTATTAAAATTTTATTTAATCCCCACTCTTTGATTAAATAATTTGCAACAACGGCAACACTATTTATAAAACAAAACCCTAAAGCATAATCTCTACCAGCATGATGTGAGGGAGGTCTTCCAGCTATGAATATACTGGTAAAATTATCATTCATTATAAGATCAGCTGCAGATATGCTGGAGTAAGCATGGAATAGTGCCACATCATAACTTTTTTTACATATTACATTATCATAATGTCCAAAAATCTTATTATTTTTATTACAATACTCCTTAAAAAGGTTGATATAGTGTTCTGAATGAGTAAGTAATATATAATCTAAATTTTCAACAGGTTGAGCCTTTAGCATAGTTATTTTATTTTCTTTAACTAAATGAGAATTAGCAATATACCTGTAAAGGTACTTCAATCTATATGGATGCTCTGGATGATCTTTACCTGTATAATGCCTTAGAAAAAATGGATGGTATAAAAATCCAGTTTTATACTTCATTTTTTATATTCCTGATTTAGGGGGTGCTATTTTAACAGTAATATTTTTTATTACATAGTCATTAATGTATAATAAAATACTATTTATTATTATTTTATTTATTTCAGGGATTTCTACTGGCAATATTGAAAATTTTAACAATAAAGTTTTTAGTTTATCTTTTAATCCTTTATTAAAGTTATGGTTTTTCAATAGACTATTGATTACTTCTTCTGCTTCAACATCTGTTAATGGAGTTAATCTTATTATGGAAATGTCTTTATCTTTAAACATATTTAAGGATAAATTATCTATTCCCTTATCTGTCTCTTGGTGTAGATATAATCCAATTAAGGGACCAAAGTAATGGTCTTTAAGTATGAAAATTGACAGCTTAGCAATTATATTTTTTTTATCAGTTTCTAATAAATTTAGATTCATGAATTTAAGAAATTTTTCTAATTCCTCCTTATTTAAATTCAATTCATCTATATCATGATTTACCTTGGTCAGGGTATTTTTTACAAATTTTCTAATGCCTTTTGTATCGATTCCTTTCATATCAGGAATATTTCCTTTAGGTTTTTTAACATACTCACTGTAATTAATTATATGGTTTAATGCCTTGGCTATTCTTTCGAGTGAGAAATACACAGGAATATTTTGTTTCCCATTATTTACAGGAATTAATTCAGGTAGTTTTTTACCAGAGCCTAATACACATAGTATTATTAATTTAGTAATCTTTGACGCCATTAATTCTTTTTTTAATAGATTAATCAAATTGATACTATTATCATCATTAAAGAGTGCCATGAACACTATTAAAACAATGTTTATATTATCATTCTTTATAATTTTTTTTAACTCTGAAAG
Source organism: Deferribacterales bacterium UBA4806 (assembly GCA_002402635.1). Classification (GTDB taxonomy): domain Bacteria; phylum Chrysiogenota; class Deferribacteres; order Deferribacterales; family UBA228; genus UBA228. The sequence continues at coordinate 11,590 of DHGE01000037.1, read as the reverse complement.
ATATATATTATTTTGTGCTTTTAAATTTAAAATTACTGGATTTTCTATATTTGTTAAACCTTTATCACTTAATGAATCTGTAAGTACAATTGAACCTTCCAGAGTATTTGATATTATAGCTATATGATAATTTTCAGGTATTTTATTTGAATGGAGCATCTTGATTGTATCAAATAATTCGTCAATTGTTTCAACTCTTATTATTCCAGCCTGCTTAAAAAGATTATTAACTGTGTAATCATTCAAAGCAAGTTCTACTTTTTTTTGCTTAGATATAGCAGCACTTAAGGGATTTCTAGCACTTTTTACAACTAATATTGGTTTTATTCTTGAAATACGTCTACATAAACGAGTGAATTTTTCAGGATTTCCAAAGGATTCAAGGTATAAAACAATTATATCAGTTTTTATGTCATCTTCCCAATATTGTAAAAGATCATTTCCAGAAACATCAATTTTGTTTCCGAGGCTCACAAAATCTTTTATACCTATACCTATTGAATCTAAATATTTAATCAAGTATAAACCTAATGCACCAGAATGGCTGGCAATTGAAATTGAACCACATGGTGGGATTTTTGGCAAGTAAGAGGCATTTAGTGAATATTCTGGTGTATTGTTTATAATGCCAAGACTGTATGGACCAATTATTCTTATTCCTTTTTTTCTTAAAATATCCAGCAAAAGCTTATCAGTATCTTTATAAGTGTTAAAATTGATATCATTGTAAAATCCCATAATAATTAAACATTTCATTTGAATTTTAGTTGATAAAATTAAATTAATAGATTTCTCAACTGGTAAATTCAATATTGCAACATCAAATTCTTTGTTTAAATCTATCATATCTAAAGAGGTTATAACTTCACCTTTAAAGTTGCTATTGAGTATATTCTTATATATTATTTTATAATTGTTTTTGTTATTGCTTTTATTTTCTATAAGTAAGATATCTTTTGGTTTAAAAAAAGGTGTAAGTGACGCTGCCGTTGCAATTTTTTCTCTTGTTTCTTTTATAGCATTAGTTCTTTCTGTTTCATAGAGTGATAGCGATAATTTTATTTCACCACTTTCCCACTGTTGGCTTATTTCAAAGCCACTATTGATAAAAACATATATCATTTTTTTGTTTTCCGGCATGACGTAAGCCTCAAAAAGATTAAATCCATTAATCCATGCAATGTAGCCTAACTGTGTTAATAATATGCTGCCAATCCCCAAACCCTGAAATTTATCATTTACAAAAAAACTAACTTCTGCGACACCTGCTTTTTCTGTTTTTATATAACTACCTATAGCAATAATTTCTTCTTTTATCTCACACACTAATGAAAGGGCTTTTTTTTCATCTGTTTGAATCATTTCATCTATTAAACTATTTGTAACTTCTTTAATTGGTATAAAAAATCTATTGTACAGACTTTCTTTTGATGCTTCATTAAAGAGATTTTTTAATTGATCACGGTCCCTTTTGTTATCATTTATTTTTCTTAATTCTGCGATTGATCCATTTCTTAAAATTATTTTTGACATATTAATTTAATATTTTATACCCTTAAACACTATTAAAGCATTATAGAATAGCTTATAACCTTTAGTTCAGAATAATCAAATAAATAACCAGGGTTGCTAAAACATAATGTTAAAATATTGATAGGTAAAAGTCAATATTACTTAAATATATATCTTGACTCTGAAAAATTTATTTAGCAAAAAACTGGAAAAAATAATGAATCTATAATAACATAACATTATATAATGTTAATAAGGGGGTATTTAATGAAAACAGTTGATTTTAGCTTAAAAGATAAAATTGCTGTGGTTACAGGTGCAAGCAGGGGTATAGGAGAAGCTATAGCTCGTACCTTAGCTGAATATAATGCTCATGTTATTGTAGTAAGTAGAAAAATTGAAGGCTTAGAAAAGGTCGCATATGATATTAAAGAGAAAGGAGGAAAAGTCACTCCTTACGCAACACATGTGGGGAAAAAAGAAGATATAGAAAAACTTTTTAGTTTTATTAAATCCAACTTTGGAAGATGTGATATCCTGGTAAATAATGCTGCTACAAACCCATATTTTGGACCTTTAATTGATGCTGAAGAGTCTGCCTGGGATAAAACATTTGAAGTAAATTTAAAAGGGCCATTGTTTATGATTCAAAAAGCTGCCAGTATTATGAAAGAAAATAATGGAGGTTCCATTATAAACATTGCATCAGTTGAAGGTATTAAGCCAAGTTATTTTCAGGGCATTTATTCTACAACAAAAGCAGCCTTAATTATGTTAACAAAATCTTTTGCATTAGAATTAGGGCCAGAAAATATCAGAGTAAATGCTGTTTTGCCTGGACTTACTGAAACAAGATTTGCAAAGGCACTTTTTGATAACGAAAACTTTTATAATGAATTTGTAAAAAAATCCCCACTACAAAGGCATGCAAAACCTATTGAAATTGCTGGTGCAGTTTTATATTTAGCATCTGATGCTGCAAGTTTTGTTACAGGCACATGTATAACATGTGATGGTGGTTATTTAATTTAATGCCAATTGAAAATATTAATAAAAATATATTTAAAATTGAAATTTCCATTCCCAAAAATCCATTAAAGACCCTTAATGTTTACCTTATAAAGGGTAATAGCAAATCATTATTAATTGACGCAGGCATCAATACGGAAGAAGCATCAAAATTATTGCTAGAGTCTCTAAACAAAATAGGAATAGATTACAGTAACTTAGACCTGCTTATAACGCACATGCACGCAGATCATGCTGGGCTATTAGGTTTATTTAAGGAATTAACAAAGAGTAACGCTAATATTTATATATCAAGAGAAGATGGTTATGCTCTAAACAATTTAAAAATATGGGAAGATATGTTAAATGTAATGAAAAAGCATGGATTTCCAAATAATC
>DHGE01000037.1:0-8655 GCA_002402635.1 Deferribacterales bacterium UBA4806 | reverse complement strand
GAAGATAATTATAGAATAAATGTCGGTGGATATAATTTAAGAATAGTATCCACACCAGGACATACTAAGGGACACATTTGCATTTATGAGGAAAAAAATAAACTTTTATTTTCAGGTGATCATATTTTAGGCGATATTACACCAAATATTACTTTGGGTGCCAATGATTTCAATAATCCCCTTAACTATTACTTTAATAGTTTGAAAAAAGTATCTTCCATAGAAATTGAATTAGTTTTGCCGGGACATAGAAAAATTATTAAGAATGCCTGTAGAAGAATTAAAGAATTAATTGATCATCATAATCAAAGATTCACAGAAATCATTAAAATTCTAAAAGAAAACAAAAATAAGCAGATGTCTTTTGAAGTTGCCTCAAGAATAAATTGGGATATTAATTACAAAAATTGGGAAAACTTTCCAGCCGTTCAAAAATGGTTTGCAACAGGAGAAGCTGCCTCACATTTAGAATATTTATATTCTATAGGTAAAATAAAAAGAGAGTACAATAATAATTTTATAATGTATTATTTATAAAATTAAATAAAGAGCAGGGCTTACCCTACTCTTTATCCTAAATATTTTTCACTTTCAATTGCAGCATTGGCGACCTTTCTTCTTAATTCTAATAAATTTTCAACATTATACCTGGTGAACTTTCTTAGGGCACTTAGCATAATATTGATTTCATCGCCTGAGCTACTGTAGTATATTACATTTTTCGCTGCATTAAAAATATTATCATTTAACCTATAGACTGCAACTTTAACTAATGCATTAAAAAGTTCTTTTCTGTTTTCACTTTGACTGTTATATATCTTTTCTGTTCTAAGTAATGTACTTTCTAATGCAAAAATATTACTCATTACATCTCCCATAGCAAAAAGTACTTCTTGTTCATCCTTCAATTTTTCTCCAAATTTTTGTACTGCATTGCCGCTTATTATCATTGATAGTGTTTTTAAGTTCTTTAATAGGTCTTTCTCTAGTCCAAATAGTTCATCTTCATATTTCATTTCAGGAATGGACATCAACTGATCCATTGCTTCTTTAATTTTGCCCATAATAGGAAGTTCTCCTTTTTGAGCTCTTCTTAAAATCATCCCAGGTACAAGCATTCTGTTTACTTCGTTTGTGCCTTCCCAAATTCTGTTTATACGTTCATCTCTATAATAATGTTCAGCTGGATATTCAGTAATAAATCCATATCCTCCTAAAATTTGGACAAAATGATCGACAACTTCAGCTTGAGCTTCACTACAAAATACTTTTGCAATTGAGCATTCAGGTGCATACTCTTCTATTCCATTTTGATATTCCTCATAGTAATTAGGGGTATTTTTATCTATGCTTTTGAGTTTGTTATCCAATAACCCGGCTAATCTATAAACTAGGGATTCGGAAGAATAAATTAATAAGTACATATCAGCTATTTTCTCTTTTATTGCTCCAAAAGAACTAATAGGTTTACCAAATTGTTTCCTTTGGTTCGCATATTTTACAGCTTCAACAAATCCATATTTCATAGCACCAGTTGCTGCAGCAGCCAATTTAAATCTACCGACATTTAATATATTAAATGCTATTTTATGTCCTTTCCCGATTTCACCTAAAACATTTTCTACAGGAACTTTTACATTTTCCATTATTACTTGTCTGGTAGATGAACCTTTAACACCCATCTTTTTTTCTTCTGGTCCAAAGGACAAACCTTCACTATTTCTTTCTATTAAAAAAGCAGTAAATTTTTCACCATCTACCTTAGCAAAAACAGTAAATAAACTAGCGATGCCTGCATTGGTAATAAACTGTTTGGTGCCATTTAAAATAAAATATTTCTTATCATCAGATAAAACAGCCTTAGCTCTACCTCCTAAAGCATCTGTCCCGGCTTCTGGTTCTGTCAAAGCGTAAGCTCCTGCCCACTCGCCAGTAATTAATTTCTCAAGATACTTCCTTTTTTGATCATCAGTCCCATAGTAAATTAATGGTAGTGTGCCAATACCTATATGATCCAAATAGATAACAGAAAAAGATCCTGCTGGAGCCATTTTTTCAGACACTAACATACTTGTAGCCTTATCTAACTCTAATCCGCCATATTCCTCAGGAGTATCCACTGTTAATAAACCTAATTCACCACATCTTCTAAATAATTTTAGAGACAATTCATAATCTTCATTGGGAGCCCCTTTTTCTAGCTCCTCATAATTTGGCAATACCTCATTTACTACAAAATTTTCTGTGGTTTCTGCAATTTGTTTTTGTTCAACAGTAAAATCCTCAGGAGTAAATACTTCAGCTGATGAAATTTCTTCAATTAAAAATTCTCCACCCTTTCTCATTACACACCTCTAAAATTTATTTTTATTTTTTATACATTTTCAAATATACCGCAAGCTCCCATACCACCACCTATACACATTGAAACAATACCATATTTTATTCCACTTCTTTTCATCTCATGTTTTAAAGTTGCTGTTAACTTTGCACCTGTACATCCTAAGGGATGTCCAAGAGCAATAGCTCCACCATTAACATTTATTATATCTGCATTTAAGTCTAAAGTTTTAATAACAGCTAAAGACTGGGAAGCAAAAGCCTCATTTAGCTCTATGAGGCCTATATCATTAAGCTTTAGTCCTGCGCGTTTTAAGGCAGCTGGAATAGCTTCTACAGGACCAATACCCATGATTTCAGGTGGTACACCTTTTACAGCAAAACTTCTAAATTTTAGGGAGGGAATAAGCCCATTCTTTTTTAAAAAATTTTCGGATACAACAAGTGCTACTGCAGCCCCATCTGTCATTTGTGAGGAATTACCTGCAGTGACCACACCGTCTTGTTTAAAGGCGGCTTTTAGTTTAGCTAGACCTTCTAAAGATGTATCCTCTCTGACTCCATCATCTATATTAACAACTTCCCTTTTTATATGAATCTTTCCACCTATTAGTTCTTTAATTTCAATTTCTACAGGTATGATTTCATCTTTAAATTTACCAGCCCCAATGGCTTTTGCTGCCTTTTGGTGGCTGTTAAAAGCAAATTCATCCTGTTCTTTTCTACTTATATTATATTTTTCAGCTACCAATTCAGCAGTTAGGCCCATAGATATGTAACTTTCAGGCCATTTTTCAATTAATGTTGGATTGGCTCTAAAGGTATTGCCTATCATTGGAACCATCGTCATTGATTCAGTTCCTCCTGCTATGATGCAATCAGCATAACCAGATATTATACTCTCACAAGCGTTGGCTATTGCCTGTAAACCTGAAGAACAAAAACGATTTACAGTTTGGCCAGGCACAGTATATGGTAAGCCTGCATTCATGACTACAATCCTTGCAACATTCATCCCTTGCTCTGCTTCTGGGAATGCACATCCCAAAATAACATCTTCAACATCCTCTGGGTTTACTCCTGTTTTTTGAATCAATCCTTTTATAGCGCTTGCTGCTAAATCATCTGGTCGCATGTCCTTAAATTTGCCTTTTTTTGCTTTACACCCTGCTGTCCTAACAGTGTCGATAATGTATGCTTCCCGCATATTTTCCTCCTAAATATTTTGATATATATTTGTTTTGCATTATAGTTGTGTATCTCAAAATTGTTCTTGCCTTTTAAATGATAAAATACTTTCAAATCAATTCCTTAAAGGTTTACCTCTTTGTAACATATGCTTTATTCTTTCAACTGTTTTGTTTTGTTTACATAACTTCAGGAAGGCTTCTCTTTCAAGATCAAGTAAATATCTTTCACTAATGATTGTTCCACCAGGTACGTCTCCTCCACACATTACATAGGCAATATTACTAGCAATAAAGCTTTCATATTCAGTTATATAGTTTCCCATTTTTAAATTATATATTTGAGATTTTATACTAGCATAAATACTTTTACCTGGTGCTTTAAGGGAATCTTCCTCCTTCTTTGGTCTATAGTTTTTAGATAACTCTATAACCTTTGATTTAGCCTCATATATTAGGCTATCAATATCCATAACAATGGTATCTTTTTCTGTTAAATAACCCAGTTTTTTTGCCTCATAAGCAGAAGATGAATATTTAGCCATAGCAATATTTTCAAAATATTTTCCCAATATAGGTAATATATCAACACCATAATAATCTGCCTCTTTTATAGCTCTAATTGCCATTTCTTTTGTGCCACCGCCACCTGGTAAGAGACCTACCCCTACTTCGACTAATCCTATATATGTTTCTGCACTAGCGACAATTGCATCAGCATGAATAGAAAATTCACATGCTCCTCCAACTGTAATATTAAAAGGAGCCACAACTACCGGAATTTTAGAGTATTTTAATAACATTGAAGTATTTTGAAACTCTCTGACACCAAGGTCAATATCTTCAAAGGCTCCTTCAGTTATTGTAGAGACCATTAACATAAGATTTGCGCCAGCTGAAAAATTTTTACCCTGATTGGCAATTATTAAGCCCTGTCCTTCTTCTTCAGCTCTCTTTATTCCTTTTTTAATTATAGAAATAGTATCCGGTCCAATAGCATTCATTATAGAATGAAATTCAACACAGAAGACACCATCGTCTAAATCTATTAATGAAGCCCCTTTGTTTTTTTCAACTATCTTGCCAGCATTCTTTAAGAGAGATAGATTTATTTCTCTTGATTTTTTTGGAATTTCAATAAACTGACTGTTGATTAAATCATAATAATATTTTTTACTGCCTTCAATTTTATAAAAATTATCAATTTTTTTTAGTTTTTCAGGAACTTTGATTCCATCTTTTTCACAACGCTTCACAAAATTTTGAACGCCTATTAAATCAAAGGCTTCAAATGGACCGAAGTCCCAATTAAAACCCCATTTCATAGCATTGTCTACATTAACTATATCATCTGAGATTTCTGGAATACGTTTAAATGTATATAAAAGAGTGTCTCTAATATTTCTCCATGCGAATTCTGCTGCCTTATCTTTACCAGAAAGCACAGCCAGTAATTTGTCCTTTGCTTCTGAAGCCATTTTAGAGCTTTCTACTGATTGAAATTTTGGTCTCTTTCTGGGTACATAATCACCAACTTTATAATCATAGTAAAACTCATTTCCATTCTCTTTTTTATAAAAGCCTTTTTTACTTTTATTACCCAGTAAACCTTTTTCAACCATATCCTTTACAAATTGAGGGAGTTTAAATAAGTCTCTTTCATCATCATTTACTAAATACTCATAACTGTTATTTGCTACATGTACAAAAGTATCTATCCCTACTAAATCTGTTGTTTTAAAAACAGCACTTTTTGGTTTGCCTGTTGCAGGTCCTCCAACAGCATCAACTTCTTCAACAGTCATATCCAGTTCTAGCATATGTTTTATTGCATTACACATACCATAAACACCTATTCTATTTGCGATGAAATTAGGTGTATCTTTAGCATAGACAACACCTTTTCCCAGTTTACTAGATAGGAAGTCAGCCATTAATTTCATTACTTCTTTAGATGTTTTTTCATTGGGAACTACCTCAACCAACCTCATATATCTTGGAGGATTAAAAAAATGAGTAATCAAAAAGCGCTCTTTTAATTCTTCTGGAAATACCGAAGCCATCTCATTAATTGACAATCCACTTGTGTTCGAGGAAATAATAGTGTTATTACCCACATTATTTACAATCTTTTCTTTATAAAAACTTTTTTTGATATCCATTCTTTCAATAATAGCTTCTATGACCCAATCACAATCTTTAATTTTTTTTATATCATCTTCAAAATTACCTATTTCAATATATTTCACAAATTCTGGTGTATAAAAGGCAGGGTACTTAGCTTTTAAAGCAGAATCTAAACCCTGTTTTGATATTCTATTCCTGACAGTTTTATCTTTTAGTGTTAGACCTTTTTTACTCTCATCATCAGTCAAACTGTTTGGAACAATATCTAAGAGCAAAACATCAAGCCCTGCATTAGCCAGATGTGCAGCAATTGCTGAACCCATAACGCCAGAACCTAATACTGCAGCTTTTTTAAAATTCTTCATTTTTGCCTCCATTATTTTAGTATTACAAACATATTTTTATTTTTTTATATAACAAAAAATACACAATGTTTTGTTCATAGTAAAACTTTTTATCACATACAGAATGTTATTGCAACAATATTTATATATGATATAAAATTAATGTTGAATTTTATTAGAAAATGATTTTAATATTAAAAATGATGAAATAGGGGTGATATTATGATAATTGAAGATTATCTTCCAGAATTAAATACATCTTTTGAATACGAAGTAGATGCTGAAGGAGACAATGGAGCGATGTCACCAATTTTGCATCCCTTTGCTAATCATTATAATGAAACACATACATATAAAGGTATTGCTGACAATTTTTACGGAAAAGACAGGCAGAATATAGATGTCACAGAGGTAGGTCCTTACAAATGTGCACGTTTTGAAATTAAACGACCAGATATATATGATGTTACGACAAACTATTATTACGCCATTATGGATTCTTTCTTAGCACTTTACTATCAAGAAAATAGCAAAGGAAGTAAACAATTGTTTTTGTTACCCGAACAACTACCGATAATTATTTTTCCATTAAAAGAAAACTTTTTTTTCGAAAGTAAAAAATGGTGTAATTTTTACCTAATTTTAACAGAAACAGGAATCTCACTTGCACCAAAGTATGAATCAGGAAAATTAAATGTTGATGAATGTAAATTAAAACTCACTGTTGATAATAAATCGAATATAGCAATTGGTTCAAAGTCATATGAGAGCTACCCAATAACAATTGAGTTAGTAACAAAAACAGGAAGCTTCATGACTAAGGCAAAGACAACAATAACTATTAAAAGATGGTATGCTCCTGAAATTAAATATTATGTTAAAGAAGAGTATAATGTCTTTATGGATGCGCTTATAAAATCTAAAGGCCATGTTAACAAAGTTTTGAAAGTAATTAGTAAAGCATAGTATGCTGTTAATAATTAGCTTTACATATATAATATAAATACTTCACAATTTATATCCAAGGTTTTATTATAAGAAATAATATCATATATATAATATTGTTTATTTTATTAATTTTATATTGACATATTGTTAATAAATATTTATAGACAATAATAGATAAGTTATAAAATAAAACGGAGGTTTTAAATGAATAAGAATTATATATGTTTTGTTTTTATTTATGCTTTGGCTATCTTTATTTTTTCAACTACTCTAGATGCAAGAAGGCTAACTCCTGAGGAAGCGGCAGCACCTTATCCAGTAACAGCCCCTTTTACTACAACAGAAAGACTCTTGCACAATTTCCTCTTTCCAAAAATTTCATACTTTTCGTGATTTTTTGTCATAATTTTAGTATCATGTCGTTAAATATTGTTGTTTTATTCATCTAATTAACCTCTTTATGAGGTATTTTATCTATTTTTATAGATAGTTTCATTGTTAAACTTATTATATCACCATTGAGGCTGCCTTCTTTAAGTTGTAAGCCATACTTACTAACTTAAACTCCATATTAACTTTCTCTAATCCTCCATATCGACATCTATCAAAATGATAATGTTTCTTTAATATACCAAATACTTGTTCAATTACATATCTGACTTTACTTATTTCTTTATTTACCACCTTTTGATATTCTGTTAACTTCCTGCCTCTTGCTGCCTTGTACATTATAAAATCTTTCAATTGCTTATTTTTTAATATTTCTCTGTTTTTATCACTACTATATCCTTTGTCTGCTAATACAGGTGTATCTGGTGATAAATTAAGAACCTCTAATACATCTGAAAACTTACTTATCTCACTTACATTGGCTGGGGTCATTAACCCATTAAGGATAAATCCTTTCAGGTTTGATCCTATAAATCCTTTATATCCAAAATAATTACGTTTACCCTTCTTTAACCACCTGGCATCAGGGTCTACTGAGTATTCTACCTCAAAATGGCTTGTTGTCTTTTCTGAAGGGTTATTATCTGAATTTTTGTTAGGTTCCTCCGTTTTTCCTGTTTTATCTTCTTCGTCTATATTACTGTTATAATCTTCTTCTTTCCTATCCTCTGGTATGTTTTTAATAACTTGACGTGGTCTGTTAGCTGATTCTATAACTGTAGCATCAACTACTGCAGCTGACTTCTCCCTTACCATAATCCCTTTCTTTGTTAACTGCTTATTTATCTCATCAAACAATCTGTCATATAATTTGAGCTCTAAGAGTCTACTCCTAAACCTACTTATGGTACTATAATCTGGTGTATCACTCATCACTGAAAAACCCACAAACCTTATGAATGAAAGTCTATCCCTTAAGGCATATTCCATCTGGGGATCACTGAGCTTCTCCCATCTTTCAAGAAGTAATATCTTAAACATTGGTAGTGGTGGGTATGCTGGATTGCCAGCTGCATTCTTCGTCCACTTATACTTCTTATCTAGTACCCTCTTTATTTTATTCCAGTCTATTATCTTATCTATTTTATCTAAATAACTCTCTTCTTTCTTCCTTAAACTTAACATTGAATCTGCCAATGTCTCTTCATTATATTTTTCCACTATAAATCCTCCAATATTTTAACCTATTATAATAAAATTATTTAATTATATCAAATACTTAATTCAATTTTTATACAATCTTATTGTGCAAGGGTCTT
>DHGE01000138.1 GCA_002402635.1 Deferribacterales bacterium UBA4806 | reverse complement strand
ATATCAGCTTAAATCCTTTACATTTTTGTAAAATTATATATAAGAAGTGTTATGCCTATGAATTCAAATCCATTGTTTATGTTTAAGGAAAATCTAGGAGTTGGTTATTTGATTAATGTAGTAATTATTATAATAGTGGGCTCAACTATTTCTGCTTTAGGTTATAGCTTATTTCAAATCCCTTTTAACATTGTAGCTGGAGGAATTGGTGGGCTTAGCATTATTCTAAATCATTATTCAGGCATTACAGAAGGGATCCTATATTTTATATTTAATATACCTCTTTTAATAATTGGTTTTAAAAACCTTGGTAGGTGGTACTTCCTAATATTTACAGCAATATCAGTAGTAGTCTTTTCACTAGTTACAGATGTGTCTGTTAGGTATATTGTCCCTTTGTTGATTGAGAGCCCTCTTACTGAAAATATGCTTCTCAGCACGATATATGGTGGTTTAATTGGTGGAGTGGGTGGTGGAATAGTAATGAGAGTTGGTGGGTCAACAGGCGGAACAAATGTTTTGGCCAAATTGGTTCACCAGAAATTTGGATTTCCCATGAGTCAATCTTACTTAATAACAGATAGCCTTATTATATTTGCTTCAGTTTTAGTTTTTGGATGGGACGTTGCTTTGCACGGGCTACTGTGTCTATTCTTAAATGGTCTGGCCTCTGATTTTGTATTTGAGGGACCTAGTGTAATAAAAGTGGCTACTATTATTACTGATAAGCCGGAGAAGGTGGCAGACCTTTTGATGCATGAGTTAAATAGAGGTGTTAGTTCATGGGAAATCAAGGGCCTTTATACAGGAGAGAAGCATTATATGTTATATTGTGCTATTTATAGATCACAGATTATTATGTTGAAACATCTCTTATCTAAAGCTGATGATAAAGCTTTTGTCGTGATCGGAGATGGAAGGCAAGCTTTAGGAGAAGGCTTTATTCCAATAAAAAAAGTTTAAATATTACTATAAAATGATATAATATATACTATAATAAAATATGGAAAAGAATTTTAGATTAGATTCTATATTGAATCTGAGAGATCATATATTAAATAGGGAGAGAGAAAAATTAATAAATTTAAATAACATAAAAGATGAGCTATTAGATAGAAGAACTAATCTTAATAATATTATAGAAGTAAATATAAATGAATTAGAGATGTATAAGAGAAAAGGGAATTTCGAATTTATAACAATTTATGAAAATTATATATACAATTTGAATTTAAAAATAGAAGAGATAGATAAATATATAAAAAAAGTGAATATAGAAATTGACAAGCAAATGAAAGTAGTTATGGAGGCCCGTAAAGATAAAAAAATAATAGAAAAATTAAAAGAAAAACATAAAGATAATTATGAAGTTTTACAAAAATATTTAGAAGATAAATTTATAGACGAAGTTAATACTGTAAAATATAATGAAAAAAATCATTAATATTGCAATAATTTTCTCCTTGTTTTTAATTTTCAACCTTTATGGTCAGACTGATAAACTTATAGACTTGCAAAAATGGGAACAACGATTAGCAGAAAAAGAAAAGATTCTTAACCAGAAAGAGCAAACACTTAATAGGAAGCAGAGAGAATTAAATATAATGCTCGAAGAATTAAAAAAGGAAAATGCTAGATTAGAAGAGCGTAAAAATGATATCGAATTAACAAAAAACAAAATTGAAGAACTCAAAAAAGCTATAACATATGAAGAAGACCAAAATTTGGATAGGTTAGCAAAAATTTATAGTTCAACAAAAGCAAAAGAAGCAGCAAAAATTATTGTTGAAATGGATGTTGACAGTGCAGTTAAATTATTCCAGAGAATGAGGCCTATGACAGCAGGTGAAATTCTTGGCGCAATAGGAAAAATAAATCCACAATTTGCCTCTATCGTCTCAGAGAAACTCGCAATAGCCGGAGACAATATCACTAAAGTCAAATAAATTGATATCGGAAATATTGCAATCTCATATTGAAAATTATTTAAAATCTCTTTATTGTGAACAAGACAAAGAAGTGATCTCCTTCGCAAGATTAAATAAAATCCCAATAGTTGATGTCTTAACGGGTCATTTTATTTCTTTTATATTGCAGATTTTAAAACCTAAAGTATGTTTGGAAATAGGATGCGGAATTGGTGTATCTATGGATTATATATTGCAAACACCAACTATTGAAAGATATATAGCGTTAGATACTAACAAAGCAAGACTCAAAAAATGTGAGAATAAACACAAAAATGAAAAAATTGAGTTTTACAACATTGATGGCGAAGCCTTTTTGAGAGAAAATCATGAAAAATTTGATTTTATTTTTGTTGATTCCATTAAAAGTAGATATACTATTATGTGGCATTATATTAAAAAGAGGATATGTAAAGAAAGTTTAGTAATATTTGATGATGTTCTGTTATATGGATTTTTGGGTCAGGAAATAACTTTGATTCCTGATAAATATTTAAATTTGTATGAAGAACTTGATGCGTTCGTCAGAGAATTAAGATATGACACAAAATACCAGTCATTTATTTTACCTATTGGTAACGGATTGCTAGTAATAAAAAATGTCTATTGAATTATTATCACCTGCAGGTAATTTGGAAAAATTGAAGTTTGCTGTATATTATGGCGCTGATGCTGTGTATTTTTCATATAAGGAATTTGGACTAAGAAGTGGGGCCGCTAATTTTACAATTGAAGAGATGGAAAAAGCATTAATATTTTTACATAGTAAAAATAAGAAAGGATATGCTACAATAAACATTTACGCTAGAGATAAAGACTTTAAGGATCTGGAAAAATTAATTGATAAACTTGAAAAAATTAATGTTGATGGATTCATAATATCTGATCCAGGTATTATTTATTTCCTTA
>DHGE01000133.1:3655-12508 GCA_002402635.1 Deferribacterales bacterium UBA4806 | reverse complement strand
TTTCCAGTATTAATTAAATAGCTTATTCCATCTTTTGATTCAACAGATATGACATTTACACCACCACCTTTTATGTCACCTAAATTTGTTACTTTAGTTTTATAACCGGGTGTGGATACATTTGCTACATTATTAGCAGTAACATTCTGCCTTGTTGAGGATGCATTTAAAGCAGATAAAGCGGAATACAAACCTTCTATCATAAAGGCCTCTTTAATAAAGTTAATTCTATTATAAAATTTTTCAATCAACTAATTTATTTTATTCTTCCTCAACTTTAGAAGTTGAACAATTTTAGCAAAAAATTAATATTGTTTGAAAATCTTAATTAAATTATAATTTACTATAACAGTATATGGAGTCAATCATGGATAATTTAAAGGATAGATTTATTAGAGATATGCTTAAAAAAGCAAAAACTATAGCAATAGTTGGGGCTTCAAATAAACCTGATAGAGCAAGTAATGGGATAATGAAATTTTTGATGAAAAATGGTTACAATTGTATCCCAGTAAATCCGAAAGAAAATGAAGTGTTAGGTCAAAAAGCATATAAGAGTATATTAGAGTTAACAGTATTCCCTGATATAGTGAACATTTTTAGAAGATCTGAAGATACCCCACCAATTGTTAAAGAAGCTATTTCAAAAGGGACTAAACTAATATGGCTACAAGAGGGTATATATTCTCTTGACGCAAAAAAACTAGCTGACGATGCGAATATTCCCATTATAATGGATAAATGTATCTTTAAAGAATACTTACGATTAATAAATATTAATTAAATAACATATTTAAACATCATATATAGATAAATATGCCAGTGTTTGATTTACTAAAATATGCGCAATTTCACCAAACGTAGCTGGGGCATTAGGAATTTTATCAGTATGTTTTTTCTGTAATTCAGCATAAACAAAGTGAAGTACACAGAGATTGGGTAAAATAAAATTATCTTCAATTTGAATATTCTTAATAAGCATATCATAGTAACTTTCTTCTTGCTTTGCTAAATCATACTTTATACCCTTATATACAGGAGCATAAAGTTTCACTTTTTTTTCCTTTTCATTAATCTCCTTAAAAGAAACTATAGTAGGAGTTGCATTAGACAATGTACCAACAAGAGGAAATCTAATATCTATATTCTTTTCTTTAATAAATTCTATAAAATTCTGTTCTTTCCCATTAACACTTACTTTTTCTATATTAAAGCCCTCTTCATTAAATTCTAATTCATATTTTCCTGCAGCTTCAAAAACGTTGCATACCTTAACATCTGCTAATTTATTGTCAGGCAATTTAACATGCATAACAACAGCACCATCATAATATTCTTGTTTACTCCAACCATCATAAACAATAGCTTTTAAATTCTTTTCATTATCTAAAGGAATCCCTGAAATCCAGCCCAAGAGTGGTTTAGTTGCAAAAAGGGGGTAATTTATTACTTCAACAGGGTATTTAAAGTGCGTTTTGCTCTCAAAAGGTATAAGAATTATACAAAAACCATTATCAAACATATCTAAATAAATATTTTCCAGAGAGTTTATATCATAGCATTTAATTTCTATTTCCTTGCAATAAGGCGGAATCTCCTGAACAAATAAAAATTCTCTACTCTCTATTCCTTTTCCCTCTGCAAAACAATAATATGCTGAACCACCAATCCAGCCTCCTTGCTCTAATAATCTTAAATAATTGTGGCTACCTGCAATAATCAGCTTCTTTCCTTCTTTGAGTAATCTATTGGTCTCTTCAACTGTATATAAACATTTTTTCATATATTCCTCCCTTTCAATGTATTATTGTTTTATATTAAATATTTTATTTAAATCATTCTGTAAATTTGGTAATTTATTATATTTCATAATATAACTTTTTAATTCTTTTATAGCATTGTTCAATGTATCATCATCTCCACTTATTTCGATTTTTGTCTTCAACTGTCCCAATAATATCTTGAATGAAAATGATGATAAATCGAGCTCTTTACAATTTTTTATAATTTCAAGCCACTCTTCATTTTTTATATTTTCTATGTTCATATTAACCTCTTTAACCGCATCATTATATATATTCTAAAACAAAATTAAGATTAATTCAATATTATATAACAATACAATTAATTAAATTATTTTATCTAAAGGATATATTAAAATACTTAGACTTGATATATATAAAATTAAATGGTAAATATTTCAGTTAAATTAAATCGGATAAACTTTAACTTAACCTTATAAGGAGTAATTCACATGGATTACAAAAATACATTGAATTTACCTACAACTTCCTTTCCTATGAAGGCAAATTTATTACAGAAAGAACCAGAAAGGGTGGAGAGATGGGAAAAACAGAATCTGTACAAATCAATATTAGAGAAAAGAGATAAATCAAAAAAATATATCTTACATGATGGCCCCCCTTATGCTAATGGAAATATACATATGGGCCACGCTCTTAACAAGATCTTGAAAGATATTATTGTAAAAATTAAATCATTTCAAGGTTATTACACGCCTTATATTCCTGGTTGGGACTGCCACGGTTTACCTATAGAACATCAAGTAGATAAAGAACTTGGTAAACAAAGATATACATTACAAAAAAACAATATCAGAAAGAAATGTAGAGAATATGCTCGAAAATATATTGAAATACAAAAAAATGAATTTATTAGATTGGGAATATTAGGTGATTGGGACAAACCATATATTACAATGGATTATGAATACGAAGCAGTAATATTATCAGAATTGTATAAATTTTTCAATAATGGCGGTATTTACAAAAGCTCTAAACCGGTATACTGGTGCATTGATTGTGTTACTGCATTAGCTGAAGCTGAAGTAGAATACAATGAACATACTTCTCCTTCAATATATGTTAAATTTAAAGCAGAAAGTGATGTTTATAGAACATTAAATGTATCCGAAAATGAAGATTTATACTTTATTATCTGGACAACAACACCCTGGACTCTGCCAGCAAATCTCGCTGTTGCACTCCACCCAAATTTTGATTATGCTTTAGTAAACATCACTACAAGTAACAACAAAAATTTGAAACAAGGATCACTTATTGTTATTGCAAATGAGTTGTTGGACAGTGTAATAAAAGCCTTAAAAATACCATCTTATGATGTTATTAAAGTTTTCAAGGGAAATTTGCTAGATAACACAAAGGCAATCCATCCTTTTTATGATAGACATTCAAAAATTATTTTAGCAGAACACGTTACAACTGACCAGGGTACCGGACTTGTGCACACTGCACCAGGCCACGGTTTAGAAGATTATGTAGTAGGTCTTAAATACAATTTAGAGGTATATAACCCAGTAGATGATAATGGTAACTTTGTAAATAATCTGGAGCTTTTTGGTGGTAAAAATGTATTTAAGGCAAACAAAGAGATTGTTGACTATATTGATAAAAATGGAAGTCTTCTATTGGTTGAGGAAATTAAACACCAGTATCCTCATTGTTGGAGGTGTAAAAACCCCGTTATCTACAGAGCAACACCTCAATGGTTTATTTCTATGGAAACAAATAATTTAAGAAAAAATGCATTAAAAGCAATAAAAGAAGTCAAATGGATTCCTTCATGGGGAGAAAATAGAATCTATTCTATGATTGAAAATAGACCTGATTGGTGCATTTCAAGGCAACGTAGCTGGGGAGTACCTATTGCTGTATTTACTTGTAAGCAATGTGGTAATTATTATATAAATAATGAATTACAGCAAAAAATAGTTGATTTATTTAAAAAAGAAGGTGCAGATGCATGGTTCCATCATCCTGTTGAGTTCTTTATTGGAAGTGATATTACATGTAATCACTGTGGTTCACATGAGTTTAAAAAAGAAGAGGATATATTAGATGTTTGGTTTGATTCAGGCTCCTCACATGCTGCAGTATGCGAAAAAAGAAATGAACTTACATGGCCTGCTAATATGTATTTGGAAGGCAGTGACCAACACAGAGGCTGGTTTCACTCTTCTTTATTAGAAAGTGTTGGAACAAGAGGAAAAGCACCCTATAAAGAAGTTTTGACACATGGTTTTGTTGTTGATGGCAGTGGCAAAAAAATGTCCAAATCATTTGGTAATGTAATCACCCCTTTTGATATTATTAATAAACATGGTGTTGAAATTTTGAGACTATGGGTATCAGCAGAAGATTATTCCGAAGATATTAGACTATCTAATGACATTGTTAATAGACTTGTAGAATCCTATAGAAAGATAAGAAATACTGCAAGATACATGTTAGGAAATATTTATGATTTTAAACCTGATGCAGATTCTGTAGATTTTAATGAAATGATGGAGCTTGATAAATATATTTTAATTAAATGGCAACAAACGAAATCAAGAATTTATAAAGCTTTCAATGATTACCAATTTCATATTTTTTATCATACATTGTTAAATTTTTGTGTAAACGATCTTTCAGCATTTTACATAGATGTATTAAAAGACAGACTCTACTGTGAAAGAAAAACATCAATTAAAAGACGTTCTGCCCAAACTGCTATATTTACAATAATAAAAGAACTTGCTATCACAATTGCTCCTATTCTATCCTTTACAGCTGATGAAATATGGGAACACCTTCAAAATTTTACAAAAAAAGAAGCTTCAGTATTCTTTGAGACATTTCCAAAGATAGAAAATTATAAAAATAGCATTTTAGAGAATAAATTAGCTTTTATCATATCACTAAAAAATGAGGTTAATAAAAAGCTTGAAGTAGCAAGAGCAAATAAAACTATAGGTCACCCTTTAGATGCTAAAGTTATAATAGGAATTGATGAAAATGAAAAACAATTTTTACACATTGATGAGACATTAGAAAAAATATTTATAGTATCAGAAGTAGAATTTAAAAATATTGCCGATCTAGATGAAAAGGAACTTGTTGAAAAACATAGAATAATTGTAGAAACATCAAAGAAACCAAAATGTGAACGCTGTTGGAATCATTCTGATAGTATTGGAAAAAATACTAAACATCCAAAGATTTGCGAAAGGTGCTTTAAAACTTTAGATGAAAGCTAAGTTTTTACTTACACTTTTATTTCTTATCATTTACTTTGCAGATCAAATAACAAAACTATATGTTGTAAAGATAATACCTCTATATGGATACATTAGAATATTTAATTTTCTTAATATCAGCCATATTGAAAACACAGGAGTGGCCTTTGGTTTCTTATCTGACTTAAAAAATATACCAATACAAAAAATTTTGATTATAATTTATATTTTTACAATTATTCTATTGATATATTTTCTTATTAAGGATTATCATAGAAAAATAGCTAAATATGGTTATACTTTACTAATTGCAGGAGCAATGGGTAATTTAACAGACAGAATTAGAATTGGTAAGGTTATAGACTTTATTGATTTCCATATTAAAGGATGGCATTATCCATCATTTAATATTGCCGATTCATCTATAACTATTGGTATTTTAGTAATATTATTAGATTTCCTATTATATAAAGAAGGTAAACATGAACAAACATAACTTAAAAAGAGCTCTTATAAGTGTTTCAAACAAAACAAATATTATCGAATTTTCTAAATTCCTAATTTCAGAAAAAATAGAAATAATTTCTACTGGTGGAACAGCTCAAATTTTAAAGAATAATAATATAAAATATACGAAAATAGATGAATTTACAGGTTTTCCTGAGATTCTAGATGGACGAGTTAAAACTCTAAACCCAAAAGTTCATGCAGGCATATTATATAAACGAAACAATGAAGAACATATCAAAACAATCAATAAGCTAGATTTACAGAGTATAGATCTTGTAGTGGTAAATTTATATCCCTTTGAAGAAACTATAACAAAAGAGAATTTTACTTTTGATGAAGCCATTGAAAATATTGATATTGGTGGCCCTACTTTAATCAGAGCAGCTGCCAAAAATTTTAAGGATGTTATAATAATTGTCAATCCCGAAGACTATAGTTTTTTCATAAATGAAATCAAAGAAAAAGGTTATATTACAGATACTTTGAAATTCAATTTTGCAAAAAAAGCATTTTCATACACGGCCTATTATGATGCAGTTATTGCAAATTACTTTACTTCATTAAGTGATGAAAAATTTCCCTGTCTCTTAACATTGCCTGCTAAACTTTTGCAGCCCCTAAGATATGGCGAAAACCCTCACCAACAAGCGGCATTATATAAAAAATCATTTATGAGCTGTCATAAAAGCAAATCGGAAGTAAAACAATTACATGGTAAAGAACTGTCATTTAATAATATTGTTGATATTGATGGAGCTATAGAGTTGGCAAAGGAATTCACTCATGAAAATTTTTGTGCTATTATAAAACATACTAACCCATGTGGTGCAGCTATTGGAGAAAATCTTTTAGATGCTTTTAACAAAGCTCTTGAAGGAGATCCGCAAAGTGCATTTGGAGGTATTGTATGCTTTAATAATGTTGTAGATATAACTTTAGCAAAGGAATTGAATAAAATATTTTTTGAAGTTATTATAGCAGAATCTTTTACTATTGATGCATTAAATCTATTAAAAGAAAAAAAGAATTTAAGACTAATAGAGTATCCTGTAAAAAACAGAAATAATGCTAGTTTAATGGAAATAAAGGACACCATAGGAGGATTTTTAATACAGGATAAAGACAATTTAACTATCAATGTTGATAATATTGATATTCCTACAATAAAAAAACCAACTGAGGCAGAATTACAAGCATTATACTTTGCATGGAAAATTGTTAAGCATGTTAAATCAAATGCAATTGTAATAACAAACAATGATACATTAATAGGTGTTGGGGCAGGACAAATGAGCCGTATCGATTCAACAAAAATAGCAATAAATAAAGCAAGGCTGCCATTAAATGGTGCCGTTTTGGCTTCAGACGCTTTTTTCCCATTCAGAGATTGTGTAGATGAGGCAGCTAAGCACGGGATAACTGCAATAATACAACCTGGTGGATCAATTAGGGATAAAGAAGTAATAGATGCTGCAAATGAACATAACATTGCTATGGTTTTGACACATATAAGGCATTTTAAACATTAAAATGAACATACTTATTATTGGCTCAGGTGGCAGAGAACACGCATTAGCATGGAAATTAGCACAATCAAGCAATATCGAAAAAATTTATGTTGCCCCCGGTAATGGGGGGACTTATTTAGAAAAAAAATGTGAAAATATAGATATATTGCCACTCCAATTCGAAGAGTTAACAAATTTTGTTGAGACAAAAAAAATAGATTTAACTGTTGTAGGCCCTGAACTCCCTTTATCTGAAGGAATTGTAGACTTCTTTAAATCAAAAAATCTAAATATAATAGGTCCTAATAAAGATGCAGCTAAAATTGAATCAAGCAAAACTTTTGCTAAAGCATTGATGTTGGAAGCTCAAATTCCAACAGGATCTTTTCATATCGCAGAAAATTATAAACAAATACTAAAATATATCCAAACAACCAGTTTCCCTGTTGTTATCAAATATGATGGATTAGCACAGGGCAAGGGAGTTTTTATTGCAAAGAATAGAAAGGATGCTGAAAAATATATTGATGAAATCTTTATTGTAAAGAAATTTGGAGAAAATCCTCTTGTAATATTAGAGGAATTTCTAACAGGTGAAGAAGCATCATATATTGTTTTAACTGATGGTGAGCATATACTACCTCTTGCCACGAGCCAGGACCATAAGCAAATTTATGACAATGATTTGGGACCCAATACAGGTGGGATGGGTGCATATTCTCCTGCACCAATTTTAGAGGGAAAGCATTCAACATATACCTTAAATCATATAATAAAACCATTAATAAATACTTTTCAAAAAAAAGGCATTTCATATAAAGGTTTTATATATGCTGGTCTTATGATAACAGATAAAGGTATTAAAGTTTTAGAATTTAATTGCAGACTAGGGGATCCTGAAACACAACCAATATTAATGAGATTAGAAAATGATCTTTCCGACATGTTTATAGCCTGCATGAATAATACACTTAATGAAGTTACAGCTAAATGGTCAGATAATTTTGCAATATCTGTTGTTATGGCTTCAAAAGGTTATCCAGATAAATATGAAAAAGGCTATGAAATAAAGGGATTAGAAAAATTAGAAAAANNATATTAAAGTGTTCCACTCTGGCACTAAATTCATAAATGGTAAAATAGTTACAAATGGTGGAAGGGTATTATCTGTGACAGCAAAAGATAAAACAATAAGATCATCAATTGAAAAAGTTTATAAAGCTATTAAAAATATTGATTTCAAAAATGCTTATTTTAGAACCGATATTGGTTTTAAGGCATTAAGGAGAAATAAAAAATGAGCAAAGTTGGTATTGTTCTGGGTAGTAAATCTGATTTTGAAATTGCAAAACACACAATAAATATTCTCAATATTTTTGAAGTTAATTTTGATTTTATAATTTCCTCTGCTCATAGATCACCAGATAGGACTATAAAATGGACAATTAATGCAGAAAAAAACGATATTAAAGTTATTATTGCTTTAGCGGGTGCTGCCGCGCACCTAGCAGGAGTTGTAGCGGCCCACACTACACTACCTGTAGTTGCAGTACCCATAGCTTCAACAACTTTAGGAGGCTTTGATTCATTATTATCATCAGTACAAATGCCTGCTGGAGTCCCTGTTGCAACTATGGCCATTGGAAATGCTGGTGCTATTAACGCAGCTATATTTGCGATACAAATCTTATCTCTCACTGATATCACCCTAAAGGAAAAAATCGTTGCCTACAAAAAAGACCTCTCTAACAAGGTTGAAATCGATCATAATATGGTATTAAAGGATTTGTATATTTA
>DHGE01000133.1:0-3555 GCA_002402635.1 Deferribacterales bacterium UBA4806 | reverse complement strand
TTAAAAAAACCTTTTCCAATATTAATTGGTTCAAAATCTCATTTAAATATGTTGGTAGAAAAAATAACCCCTTGTCAACATACTATTATAAACAAATTTTGGCCTGGACCTTATACATTCATTTTGAATGCAAAGAAAAAACTTAATAACATCTATAAAGAAAATGATAAAGTCGCTGTAAGGTTTCCCAATGTAAAATGGTTAAGTGAAGGCTTAAGTGAAATAAATTGCCCTGTTACTGCAACAAGTGCTAATATTTCAGGTAAATCATACACAAATGATCTAGAAAAAATAATAAATACATTTAAAAAAGATATATCCTTCTATTTATATGATGGAATAAAAAATTCTTATTCTTCAACTATCATAGATATTTCAGATGATAATAATATAAGATTTATCAGAAACCCATTTAATATATCATTGGAGGATATCACTTTCAAATAAAAAGGCTGGCCTTGTAACTATCTTTCCATTACCTTCAAATTTCCAGATTCTATCGCCAGTTTCTGCATCTAAACAGAATAGTTCATCATCACTATTGCCTATATATACACGGCCGTTAACTACAGCAGGTGATGCATAGACTCTATCATCAAGATCTTTATCCCACAATTCTTCACCTGTTTCAATATCTACTGCATGCACCTCTTCATCGTCGCAGCCAAAGTATACTTTTCCATTATAAACAGCAGGTGTTGAATGAATTTCACCATCATCATAAAATTTCCATATTGTTTCGCCAGTCTCTGCATCAAGGCAATATAGTTCATCATCTGTTGTGCCAACATATAGACGACCATCCACTATTACTGGCGAGGAATTAGAATATTCATCACCTAGCCCCTTTTTCCATAGTCTTTCCCCAGTCTCACTATCTAAAACAATTAAGTCTTCCTCTGTGTTATATGCATAAATTTTATCATTATAATAAGCTAAATCTGTTTTAACCATTTCATCCACATCTGCTTCCCAGACAAGTTGGCCTGAAATAGCATCCACTGCATAGACATTATTATCCAGCGAACCTACATAAACCCTTCCATTTGCAACAAGTGGATCAGAAAAAACACGTCCTTCTGCTTTGAATTGCCAAATTTCTTCCCCACTATCAGGATTGATTGCATATAATTTTTTATTATAAGAACCAATATATAAAACATTATCAATTATAATAGGTGAGGAATAGTTTGTACCCTCCCCTATTTCTTTAGACCAAATTTTTTCTCCCGTAAGTGCATTAAGACAGTATATTTTACCATCATCTGATGCAAAATATAGTTTCATTTTATACACAGCTGGATTTGATTCAATCATATTATCTGTATCAAATGTCCATACTTTTTTACCATTTTCAGCATCTATACAATACATTTTCTCATCATAATCGCCAATGTATACATACTTTGGATTTACTTCAGCATTTAAAAAATTATTTATAAAAAAACAAAATAATAAAACAATATAAATTTTTTTCAAAAGTCACCTGCTTCAATGTATTTAATAATGTCTTCTGGATAATCTGCTTTAAAAGAACATTGGTTTAGATCTCTATTAACACCAAAACCCCACAATGCCATAATATAACTCATACGTGCTTCATTAGCGGCCAAATAATCAGACTCATTATCACCTATATAGACACTATATTTATCTTTATAATTCAATTTGCCCAAAAGATAAAGTAAAATATGGGGGTGTGGTTTTGGCGGCAAATCTCCATCACATCCTTTAATACAATCAAAATAATCAAATATTTCCGCGGATTTTATCATTTTCTCAGCAAATTTTGAAGGAGCATTTGTTGCCACTGCTAAAATTTTATTTTTATTTTTTAAGTGTTCTAACACTTTAATAATTCCTGTATATACTCTTGCATTTTTAGTACACTCCTCTAAATAGAATTCTTCAAAAAGTTTTTTATCTTCAGCTTCGTACTTTGGTGTATTATAGAACTTCATCGAGAGATCTTTAACATGCCCATTAATAGCGGCCACGACTTCTTCTAAATGCAGAGGAGGTAACCCTTTTTTGCTTCTTACAAAATTAACTGAATTTGTAATATCAATTCTACTATCAATTAATGTCCCATCCATGTCAAATATAACACAATCAATTTTCATAGAATATAAATATACATTATATATACTTTTTTTAAAGATTTTTATTATCAAGTAATATTTTATATATAAGTTTAGAATTACTATTTACACACATATTATTCTTTATTAAAATAACAATAATTATTAGAAATAATACTTAGGAGGGCTAATAATGGCTAAAAAAACTATTTTTACATTAGCAATTCTTTTAGTTTTTACTATATCTTTATATTCAGAAATACTTATACACAACACTGGCTATTTTATGGGTCAAAATAATGATAAAATTTTCTACCAATACTGGCAACAAAAAAATCCTTCAGCTATTCTTGTAATTGCGCACGGTTTTGGTGAACATTCGGATAGATATATAGAGATGGCGAAGCATTACACTGATTTTGGAATGTCAGTTTATGCATTAGATCACAGGGGGCATGGCAAATCTGAAGGAGACAGATGGAATGTTGAAAAATTTGACTATTTTCTAGATGACCTACACTATTATATAGAAAATGTAGTCAAACAAATAGAAGATAAAAACAAATCATTGTTTTTGTTAGGGCACTCAATGGGAGGTGAAATAGCTGCAAAATATGCTCTAGTTTATCCAGAAGATTTTAACTATATGATCTTATCTAGTCCATCGGTTGGTACCTATTTAGCAGGTATAGAACTTCCACAGTTCGCAACGACATTAACTGGTGCGCTCGGACCTTTAACTGATATAGGATTTATTGCAAATGCTTTTATGCCTGGGACACAAATCCCAGCTGAATATCTATCACATGACAAATCAGTAGTTGAAGCATATGTTAACGATCCATTAGTATGCCACGAACCAATAAAAATGCGCATGTCAGTAGAACTATCATCTAATATGAGTTATATTCAAAGAAATGCTAAGAAAACTACTACCCCTATATTAGTTATGTATGGAACAGAAGACAGGGTTGTACCACCAGATTCAATAATAGACTACTATAATAAACTAACAATAAAGGATAAAACCCTAAAAGGTTTTGAAGGCTTCTATCATGAAATCTTTAATGAAATTGAAAAAGATAAGGTATATGAATTTACTGACAACTGGATATCTGCAAAACTTCTCCAATGACCTATATTTAAAAATATTTATTCTTTAGATTGAATGTTATTTTTTTAGTAGAATATCTTATAAAAGGATGACCTTAAAATCTTACATTGTATTTTTTTTAAAAATTATACTATAGATGTTCTGTAAAAAATTCAGATATAAGGTTATAAAGATGAATGGAAGAAATATCGCCAAAGCCGTGCATCTCACCTGGATAGATCATTACATTAATCATTTTATTTAATTCCACTGCTTTAGAGATTAATTGAATAGAATTTTGTATATGTACATTGTCATCTGCAGTGCCATGAATAATTAAATAGTCACCAGTTAAATTTTCTATATAATTTAAAGGAGAAC
>DHGE01000018.1 GCA_002402635.1 Deferribacterales bacterium UBA4806 | reverse complement strand
TTCACCGGCATGTCCGGATTCTGGTCCACCAACAACCTGCACAACGACATCATGTACTTCCTGGTCAAGGGCGGGATAATAGGCACCCTGCTGTTGGCCCTGCTGCTCTACCGGCTGACGCGGGAGCTTTACGAGATCAGGAAACGCCACCAGGGCACGGCCCGGGCCCTGTGGCCCACCATCGCCGTCATCGCGGTCTACAACTCCCTGTTCGTCGGCTCCACCACCGCGGTCTACCAGACCCGCGAGGCCATTTTCCTCCTGGTGGTGATCATCGCCATGGGACTGAGCGACTTTGAGATGGAAGTGAAAGTGAAAGATGGCAAAGCTTAAGTTCTTAGTCATTATCGATAAGCAAGCACGAATACGTATTCTTTTGGCAAGTTACTTTAGCATTCTTAAATTTAAATAGCTGTATATAGCTTTAAAATAACCTTTTATTTCTTCTTTTAAGTATTTTTCTATAATTAAAAAGCATCTATAAAGAAGTATTTACCTATGTTATTCAACTCATATATATTCATGCTGTTTTTCCCAATAGTGTTTTTTTTATATTGGGTCCCTTTGTCGCATAAAGAAAAATATCAAAATATTGTGTTATTAATAGCAAGTTTTATATTTTATGGTTGGTGGGACTGGAGATTTTTATTATTAATAAACATTAATATTTTTATTGATTATTATATTGGAAGTAAATTACAAACTGAAACTATTAATATCAAACGCAAAATATATCTTATTACAAGTATTGTTATTAACATCGGCATCCTTTTTTATTTCAAATACTTTAACTTCTTCATTGCATCCTTTATTAATGTCACATGTCTATTGGGCATTAATGTACATATTAGAACACTAAACATTATATTACCAATAGCAATAAGCTATTATACCTTACAGACGCTAGGTTACACGATAGACGTATACTTACGAAAAACTAAACCAACGAGTGACTATATTACTTTCCTCACGTACATATCATTTTTTCCGAAATTGCTTGCGGGGCCGATTGAACGAGCATCCAATTGCCTTGCTCAGTTTTCAACAAAGAGGGTTTTTATATATGCTGATGCAGTTGATGGTGCAAGGCAGATATTGTGGGGTTTGTTTAAAAAGATCACCATTGCCGACGCATGTGCAGAAGGGATTAACGCAGTATTTACAACTCCAAGCATATATGGCAGTAGCACATTAGCATTTATAGCAATACTTTTTTCAATACAGATATATGCAGACTTTTCGGGATATTCGGAAATCGCCGTTGGTTTAGCAAGACTGCTAGGTATAAAAATAATACAAAACTTTAGATACCCGTATTTTTCTAAAAATATTGCTGAGTTTTGGCGAAGATGGCATATTTCACTTTCCACGTGGCTGCGGGATTATATATTTCTACCTTTTACATATTCATTGATG
Source organism: Deferribacterales bacterium UBA4806 (assembly GCA_002402635.1). Classification (GTDB taxonomy): domain Bacteria; phylum Chrysiogenota; class Deferribacteres; order Deferribacterales; family UBA228; genus UBA228. The sequence continues at coordinate 1,576 of DHGE01000018.1, read as the reverse complement.
AGAATGTTTAAGAGAGAAAGATACTTTAATATTAAAACAGATAAGATCGTAAACATTATATCAACAATATTTACTTTTACGCTATGTGGTGTCTGGCATGGTGCAAGTTCAAATTACATTCTTTGGGGTATAATTCACGGGACAATGGTAGCAGCACAAGTATTTAAAAAGAAAATAATTAGAAAAGATAAATACATTGATCTAAAGACTATTGTCTTTGAGCAGTTAAAAATAGCCTCAACATTTTTATTAATAACAGTAGCTTGGATAATATTCCGTGCTGATGGTCTTAATAAAGTAAGATTATTTATTAAAGGAATGATATCGAAACATATATTCTCAATGCCAGATATTTCCTTGTTACCAAAAGAAACAATGGTAATGATATTTATTATGTTTATGTTTGAAATATATCATCATAAAAGACAGCATGGATTAGATTTTAACGACATTAAAACACCGAAGACAATTAAATACATAATCTATATTGTTCTAATATCATTCATTGTCCTTTCATTTAGACAAGGTCAACAATATATTTACTTTAAATATTAATATGAATAAATTTATAACAAAAATATTGATTATATGTTTCTGGCCATTAGTACTGGCTTATGCTATTATGCTGATGGCTGATGGCTCTACTGATATTTGCTATTTAAGGCTGACCACAAAAAAGCAAAGTAATATTGTAACAGGAACATCTAGGGCAGCTTGTGGCATTATCCCAAATGTTCTAGATAGTATTTATGCATCAAGTGGGTTTTACAATAAAACTTATAATTTTTCCTTTTCTTTGGGACACTCACCTTATGGACCAACATATTATAAGGCAATAAATAAGAAATTAAATATTAAAGAGAAGAATGGTATATTTATAGTAACAGTAGATCCCTGGTCAATATCTGCAGAAGAAGACAACGCTAATAAATTTGAAGAAAATAAAAGGTGTTTAGAAAAGGTAAATAATGTTAATGTTAGACCGAATGTAGAATATTTTATTAAATCATATTCTGAGCCGTTGGTAAATGTTCTGAAAAACCATTTCGCCTGGAAATACAACATTAATCAAATACTATCATTTAATATTGATAATGGTGGTTGGTTATTTATTAAACGGGAAATGGATTCCGTAAGTGTAGAAAGTAGGATAAACGCACATGTTGAAGAATTCAACACATACTTGAAAACAGTTAAATATTCAGAAGAAAGATATAAAAGCCTTAATGAAGTTATACAGCTATTCAAGGAACATGGGGAAGTATATTTAGTAAGACTTCCAGTATGTCCTAGAATATCAAGCATTGATGATACATTAATCGCAAACTTTGATTCAATTATGACTGTTACAGCAAAAAAATATAATATTGAGTACATTAATTTAACTAGCTATAATAGTAAGTATAAGTACATTGATGGAAACCATTTAACAAAAGCATCGGCATACAGTGTGTCCGTATTGATAGGCGAAAAAATACTTAAAAAGATATAAGCGATATTCAACTATAATGAATAATATAGAGTTGTCGATTATAATTGTCAGCTACAAGGTCCGCCGGCTGCTGCTGGGCTGCCT
>DHGE01000175.1 GCA_002402635.1 Deferribacterales bacterium UBA4806 | reverse complement strand
TTGCTATTAAAACAAGCACTACAAGTATAAAAAAAATATTTAAAATAAATTTCATAGCTCTATAATACCTAAATATAGCATGACAGGAAAAGAACATAAAGATTATTCTGTTCAAAATATTAGATTTTCATTTTTTTTAAATTTCATCTTTGCAGTTATTGAAATTGTAGGTGGATTTTTTACAAATAGCCTTCTTATAATATCAAATGGCATACATGATCTTGGAGATAGCATTTCTTTAGGCTTTGCATGGTATTTAGAGAAAATATCATTACGGCCATCTAATGAAGAATACACCTATGGTTATAGAAGGTTCTCATTACTGGCATCCCTTATTAGCGCATCATTAATTATAGCAACTTCTTTTATTATTATATTTGAGGCAATCTCTAGATTAATCACTCCAGTAGAGATAAAAACTCAAGGTGTGTTAATCTTTGGTTGTCTGGGCATCATTTTTAATGGTTCAGCAATCTTAAAACTATTAAAAGGCAAAACCTACAATGAAAGATTTGCTATGTTGCACCTCCTAGATGATCTATTAGGCTGGGCAGCTGTTATTATAGTGAGTATTATTATGCTAATAAATAAAAAATTGAGTTTTTTAGATCCACTCTTTTCCATATTTATATCAATTTATTTGCTTTATATTGTTATCAAAAATATGAAAGATGTTATCAATATATTTTTGCAATCAGTTCCTAAAAATATGAATATAACAAGAATTAAAAAGATACTGTTAAATATAAAGCCAATTAAAGAAATACACGATGTGCATATTTGGTCTATTGATGGTGACTATAATGTTTTATCCATACATATTACAGTTAATCAAAACATTTCTATTAATGACTACAACGATATAAAAAAGATGGTCAGAAGTGTTCTAATAGGTGAAAATATTCAGCATGCAACCATTGAAATTTGTAATGAAAATGAACCATGTATGTTTAAAGAAAAAATTTTATAATCTGTAGTTATCTTCTATAAATTGGTTTATTAAGTTTGTATCAACAGCCCTTTTGTATAGAGGATCTTTAAAATCTTTATAACCTTCAATATTTTTTTCAAAAACTGTCTTTAATGTTTTATAGAAAATACCTACATAGTATGGATTAGTATTTAAGGCTAAATCGAAGGCTTTCTTAATATCTGAAGTGTCCAAGTTATTTATAATTTTTGTATGTTCTTTATACCAATCATAGGTATTTATTCTGTTAAAAGTTACGCATGGTTGAAATATATCTACAAAAGAAAACCCTTCATGTTGTATAGCTTCTTTAATGATAGTTTTAGTTTCCTCTTTATGTCCAATAAATGTCCTTGCAACAAAAGAACAATTAAGTGATATAGCCAATGCAACTGGGTTAATTGGTTCAATGAAAACTCCACCAGGATGTGTAGACGTTTTTGTCCCAACTAGGGTTGTTGGCGAAGTTTGTCCTTTAGTAAGGCCATAAACTTGATTATTATGAACTAATACGGTTACATTCGTATTCCTTTTTATACCATGAACAAAATGCTCCATACCTTCAGAATACATATCGCCATCGCCTCCCACTATAATTACATTTAAGTTTGGATTGGCTAGTTTTAGTCCAGTGCCAACTGGAATTGCTCTACCATGTAAAGAGTGGAAGCCATTTGCATTTATATAATGAGGCATTTTGCCAGCTTGCCCAATTCCACTTACTATTGCAGTGTTTTCTGGTTTAAAGCCTAATTCTTCTAAAGCATCCATTAAAACAAGTCTAATAGCAAAATTGCCACAACCTGGGCACCATGATATTTCTTTAGAATGTGGTCTATCTGGCTGAAATAGTTTAATTCCCATATGTTTCTCCCATGAAAATTTTAATAGCTTCTATTATTTCTTCTAAGTAAAATGCTCTGCCATTATATTTCAGTATTTTTCTATTAATCGGTTTGTAAATTTTTGTTTTTAAAAACTCACCAAACTGGCCAGTTATGTTTTGTTCTATACCAAGGATATATCTTGCATTTTTGAAATATTCTAAGGATTTTTTGTTTATAGGATATATTTGTGAATAATGAACAAAGGCTATTCTACTATCATTTATAATTTCCAGGGCATCTTTTATAACGAAATATGTAGAACCCCAAGAATATATAAGAACTTCATATTTCTCTTGACCTATAAATTTTGGCATTAAGGCTTCGGCTTCAATGCTAAATAGTTTTTGATTTCTTTTTTCTTGCATTATTCTACTATAATATTCGTCCTCTGTAGTGTCCCCATATTCATCATGTTCATTCCCATTGCTTATTACAATCCCTTTGCTATCGCCTGGAATTGCAAAAGGCGAAATTCCATTTTCTGTTAATAAATACCTTTTATAATCTAAATCAGCCTTGATATAATATTTTTGAGGTTTCTCACCTTCGAGGTTATTTCTATCTAATAAATAATATGTGTCGAGTAAATATTGGTCAGTCAAAATAAATACGGGAACTTGATATTTTTGGGCTAAATTGAAAGCCTTTGATGATAGGTAGAAAGAGTCTTCTATACTTGCAGGTGCCAGAATTATTCTGGGAAATTCACCATGACCTGCATAGAGAGCTAAATTAAAATCAGATTGCATCGTTCGTGTAGGTAGCCCTGTAGAAGGCCCTGGCCTTTGGGCCAGATGAATTACGACAGGAATTTCAGCCATACCGGAAAGACTAAGAGCTTCTTCCATCAGGTCAAAACCTCCACCAGAAGTTGTAACAACAGAGCGAGCTCCACCAAAAGATGCGCCAATGGCAGAATTGATCACTGAAATCTCATCCTCGAATTGCTCTACTACTAGGCCAAATAACTTAGCGTTTTTAATGAAAAAACTAGCCATTTCTGTTGCAGGGCTCATAGGGTAAAAGGATAGATAGTTACATCCACCATAAATTGCTCCTAATGAAATACTATCGTTACCGCTCATCATTAGTTTATGAGCTACTGAATTATCCTGGTTTATAGTAGCTAGTTTGATTTGTGAACTTAATTGTTCACTTATATCAAAACCTTTATAAAAAGCTTTTTTATTATCTTCAACAATTTTTTCACTTTTCCCAGAGAATATATTTTGTAATACTTCTGTTATCAATGATTTATCTGTATTTAGTAATCCAGAGATTACCCCTGCCACTGCCGTATTTAAATATCTCTTATCACCCAATTCTTCGATAACATTTTTGAGATTAATAGGTATTTTTTTTAATTTTATTTCATTTTGGCTATTAAGATACTCTTCTTCTCCTAATGATATTGTTTTACTTGATATTCTACCTTCTTTAGCACACCAATCAAGAACTCCCTTTGATATAGAAAAAATAATATCTACGTCTCTACGCAAGGAACAATTAAGAGAGCTTGAAATTTTGAAAGTGACTGTGTTTATTCCACCCCTAACCCTGGACATATATTCTTTTGATGAATATATGTAGTAATTGTTTTTTTTTAAAAATTTTACTAAAATTCCTTCAACAGCATTTAAACCCTGTCCAGCCTGCCCACCAATAAGTATATTAATTTCATTCATTTCTTACTTCTCCATTAGTTGAATTAGTTAAATATTATAAAGTAAAAATACATATTTATAAAGTTTTTTTTATTCATTTTTTAAATACTTATAGACTTATAATTACGTACATATGTATTTACGATGTATGGTGAGAAAATTTAATAGTTTTTATATCTTCTTCTGTATATTGGTCTTTTTTATTAAAAACCTGTAAAGAGCCATATTCTTTATTAATTGTTTTCAATGGATATATGAGTGCATTCTTTACCTAAAAATAAAATATTTTTAAAAGACAATAACCAACAAGTGTAACTGCCAACCAAGCAATAAACGACGTAAAAAAATTATTTAAAATTATTTTACCTAAGTTAGTTGTCCATTTACAGGACATGCCAATATTTGCTAGGACCATGCAGAAAATAATTTTATAAATTACAGTTACCTCTTTATGAATTCCATGGAAAAATGTAAAAAGTATTGATGAAGAAATCAACAAAAATGCGAGGGTTATAATATATAATATTGAATTGTTAAAATGTTCATAAAGTTTTGTGGCCATATCGTTATTTTTATTATAGAACAAGCACATCAGTATAATTGAAACAGGTATTATTGTGCTGACTCTAACGCCTTTAATAGACATGGCATAATCTATAAGATTTCTGTTAACATTATCTATAACGAAAAGAAGTGATCCAGTATTGTTAATAGTCGTTGCTGCTAAAATTGTATTAGCCCCTGGATTTAGATTAAAATATGTATGTGAAAGACAAATAAAAATTATAGAGCTAATAAGACCTGTTATAAAAACAGAGATAATAATTGAATGTATTTCTTCTCTTTTTGCATTAGTAAAAGGAATAAGAATTATTGTTGCCGTAATGCCACAGATAGCATTGGCACTTGCAAGAATATAATTCAATCTTTTATTATTAATCCCAAAGATGTACCTATTTAGAGGAATAATCAATAAAAAGTAAAGTATAATAGTGGTGAATAGTAATAAATATGTAATTGGTTTTTGCTTAATTAAAAAAATTAAATTTATCTGACTACCATAGAAAAATAAACCAATAGGGATGAGTAGATATAAAAAGTAATTGTGAAATTTTTCATAGGTATCATTATCCTTAATAAATTGGCCAATAATAGCTCCTAATAAAAAAGCTATAAACAAATCAACGATTTTGTATTCATTATAAATAAATATACTTACAACAGAAATAGCTAAGGAAATTATGAAAATTAATAAATATTTTTTCATATATACAACTGCACTTTTCTTAAATACTTAAATAAAAATATCGTAAATAAAACATATCAACGTTTGTACAAAATAATATAAGTAAAAAATATAGAATTCAAGTTAATCAATCAATATAATTATAATTAAAGACATTTTTAAAAGTCTATGATATGTTTATGGTGAATGCTTTTATGTTAAAAAGAATTTTGTAAATTTGTTTTAAGGTAAAGTGATGATTATACAGCCATATTTATCTATATTAAACGGGTTTTTATTAGCACTGCCTATATATTATTATATTAAGTCAAATCAATTAGGAAATATTAGACTGTATCTGAGCATAGTTCTTATAATATTATATGGTATTTTAGAATGCATTAGCATTATAGTTAATAAACTATTTGTTTTGTATTTAGCTGATATTTTGCTTTTAATTGGTGTATTAGTTATATTTTCAGAATTAATAAAACTAAATGTTTATAAGAAAAGTATTTCGAATCCTGTAATTTCAATTGTTTTAATATTTATGTTTTTACTAGGTACAACAATAATAAATAATCTTCTTCATACTCCATTTCTCATTATTACATTAATATATTACACAGCAATTGTTACACTTGCCCACATTTATCAAATATTAAATAGAAAAAGTTTACAGCTGGGTGAATCACTATTAGTTATAAGCTTAATAGTTTGCTATATTTACGATACACTTTACTACAGTGGCAAAATTAGTTTACAGAAATACTCACAAGCTCCATGGTATATTCAATATATAATTCAGTCGGGAGCAGGTATTATAAGCTCTATTCAGGTTAAATTATCAGAAAAGAAAAAAAACTGAATTTGAGGCTAAAGTTAAAAAGAATATTTACGTAAAAAGCCTCTTTTAGGGTTGTTATATTAAATTAATGAGATTAAATATTAAATGTTCTATCTTTACAGATGTCCTTTTAAGAGAAAAGTCACAGTTTAGAAGATTTTCAAATATTTTCTTAAGGTCAGCAATACTCCAGAGTTTTGCAGCTTTTGAGACTTTAGATATTACAAACGATTGTCCCGTTACTAATTCTGGGGATATATTGTAAAGTAAGATATCTCTAAATT
>DHGE01000120.1 GCA_002402635.1 Deferribacterales bacterium UBA4806 | reverse complement strand
TTAACAAAAATTGATAAAGTAAGTAGAAACATAGTAAGTAAAACAATGCATACAGTTTCAACGATACTAGACTACAATAACACTATTTATACTTATTCATACAAATCCACTCAATCCTTATCAAATTTATGGTATACTATTAATAAAGTATTATACGCTGGTTAAAGTTTAATCAAAGGAAGAAAACTCTTATTATATATAGATTATTCCATACATTTTACATAGTTTTTAAGATTATCTTAACAAATATTTTTGAGTTCAATAATCTTTCAATTTATGAAGGGTTTATTAATTTAACAGCTTTTCAACAACATACATATATTTTTTATACAATTCATTAATTGGAAAAATCTTAACCTTCTCTGAATGTGCAATAATTTTATTAACGATATCTTTTGAATTTGATTTTTTAAAAATATTATTTACTGGTAGTATTTCAGGGATTACTCCAGTATTAGATCCTATTACAGGAGTTTTACACGCCATTGCTTCCATTGCAACACGACATATTGCTTCAGAACCCAATGATGGGACAACTAACAAGTCAGCTGCATTGTATACACTTTCTATATCTATTCTAAAAGGAATAAAAGTTGTTATATCTGCAATTCTATTTTCATTAACAAGTTTTTCAATTGATTCTTTCTTCAATACACTATCAACACCAGCTATTATTAATCTTACTTTTTTTTTATTATGGAGGTAATATAAATCTTTTATTGCCTCTATCAAAAATTTGTGTCCCTTTATTGGGTCAAATCTCCCTACTATGGCTATAGCATAATTATTATCTTCATATCCTAATTTCAGTCTTTCTAACTTCCTTTTGTAAATATCCCTTTTAAATTTAGATGTATCAACTCCACCATAAATTGTAGTTATTTTATCTAAAGAAATATTTAAATATCTAATATAATACTCCTTTATAAAAGCACCTGATGTTATAATATAGTCGCTTCCTTTTTTATGAAGTATTTTATTAATTCTTCCTTTTTTAGGGGCCCTAATATCTCCCCTGAATCTAATAACAATAGGTGTTTTATTAAAAATCCGCCTCATTGCAGGAACAAAAAAAAACTCACCTCTGTGGCAGTTAACTATATGGGGATTAAATCTTTTTACTGTACCAGCATAAGAATATATAGCCTTATATAACTTTATAGGATTATTACTATTAAAATCACACTCCAATGTCTCAATTCCTAACTGTCTTGCTTTCTTAATTACAGGACTATTTTTAATGGAGGCAACAACTACATCATGGCCCTTTAACTTTTGTATCCAGGCAAGGTTTAATGCATACCAGGCTGTAGCATTAAACCATCTAACATTAACTAAGTGTAACAGGCGCATTCACATATTAGTCTACTTGTTTTCTTAAATAAGTTGGAATCTCCAACTCTTCCTCATTGTAATCTTCGACTGACCTTAATCCTTTATCTATACTACGAATATTTTTCACTTTTTTTATTATAGCACTTGCCTCAGGATTGACTTTTTTATAGTCATCTATCTGAACAGTCTTTTCTTTTTTAGTACTATCAATGCCTGTAGCAACAATTGTTACTCTAATTTTACCATTAATACTTTCATCTATAACAACACCTTTAAATATTGCAGCTTCCTCACCAGCATTTTCATATATCATTTGAGCAATATTCTGGATTTCATACATTGTCATATCATTGCCACCTGTAATATTGATCAATATACCTGTTGCACCCTTGATGTTAATATCAGCCAGCAGAGGAGAACTCAATGCATTACGAGCTGCCTCTTTATCTCTATTGTCTCCACTAGCTTCACCTATACCCATCAGTGCAAGCCCTTTTGATTCCATAATTGTTTTAATATCTGCAAAATCAACATTGATATAGCCATTACTATTAATAGTATCCGAAATGCCCTGAGTTCCCTGTCTTAAAACATCGTCTGCTATTCTAAAAGCTTCTGTGAAAGGTGTTGTTTTATCAATAATATCTAATATTTTATCATTAGGAACTATAATATAGGTATCAACATGTTCCTTTAATAACCTTAAACCTTCTAATGCAAACTGATTTCTCTTCTTTCCTTCCCAGTAAAAAGGTGTTGAAACAACTGCAACTGTCAAAGCACCAAGATCTTTAGCAATGCTTGCAATAACCGGTGCTGCTCCAGTTCCAGTTCCTCCACCCATACCCGCTGTTATAAACACTAAATCTGATCCCTTCAATACATCACTAATTGATTCTGCATCTTCTATAGCCGCCTTCCTACCTACTTCAGGGTTGCCTCCTGCACCAAGGCCTCTTGTTAAATTTGAACCTAACTGTATTTTAACAGGTGCGAGATTTTTTGACAACGCTTGAGAATCCGTATTTGCCGCAATAAATTCTACACCCTCAATACCTGATTTGATCATATTATTTATAGCATTACCTCCTGCGCCACCTACGCCTATAACTTTTATTACTGCACCTTTTATTGTTTCTTCTAATTCAAACATATCATACCTCCTTCATTTTTTAAAAAAATTCACCAAACCAGCTTTTCATACTTTCCATTACTTTTGAGAATACTTTTTCATCAGTTCCCTTGGAAAGTTTATTCTTTTGATGTCCCTTCTTGGCTGCATAAATTGCCAAACCAATACCTGTAGCGTAAGCCGGATTATCAACTATGTCTATAATACCACCAACATTTTCAATGCTACGCCCTATTCTCACTGGTAAATCAAAAATACTTTCCGCAAGATCAGCAATCCCATCCATATTTGCCACACCACCAGTTAATACAATTCCTCCACCAACGATCTCTAATAACTGTTTTTTCTGCAATTCACCTAAAAACATTTGAAATATTTCTTCTGCCCTTGCCTGTAAAATTTGCGTCAAAACTTGCTTATCTATTTTTTTTGGGCGTCTTCCACCAATTGATGGAACCTCTACTTCATTAGCAGACTCAGCTTGCTGTAACCAAACACTCCCATGTTCTCTTTTAATTTTTTCAGCAATACACTCTGTCACATTTATTCCTATGGCTAAATCTCTCGTAAAATTATTACCACCAATTTGTAAAACCGTTGTATAGTAAACTGATCCCCTTTTGAATACAGCCATATCAGTTGTCCCACCACCTGCATCTATTAAGCAAACACCAATTTCCTTCTCATCATTAAGAAGCACTGCCTCGCTTGAGGCTAACTGTTCAAGAACAATATCATCAACAGATAAATTAGAACGCTCACAACTTTTAATAATATTTTGTGCTGAAGAAACTGCACCTGTAACAATATGTACATCTACTTCCAGTCGAACTCCTGTCATCCCAAGAGGGTTCTTTATTTCTCCTTGTCCATCTAGTATAAACTGTTGTGGTATAACATGTAGTGCTTCACAACCTATTGGTATATCAATTGCTATTGCCGACTCAATAGCCCTCTCTATATCCTTCTTGCTAACTTCTCTATTCTTTACCGCAACTAGTCCTCTAGAATTAAAACTTTTAATATGTCCGCCAGCAATACCGGTACATACACTTCTTATTTCAACTCCAGCCATTCTCTCAGCAGCTTCCACTGCTCTTTTTATAGATTCAACTGTAGCATCTATATTTACAACCACCCCTTTTCTTAGGCCACTACTTGGAGCCTCACCTTTCCCTATTATATCAATACTACCTGAAGCATTTTTACGAGCGACTATCACACATATCTTTGTTGAACCGATATCTAATCCTACAAAGATATCATTATGCACCATCTAACGCCCCTTTAACATAAATTTTTCCCCCTATTCTTAAATCCACTCTCTCAATACTCTTGTATAACTGAGAAATTTTTTCACTATAAGCTCTGTAATTAGATAAAAATTCATTATTATACGTTCCTATTAGCTCAGTATTATCTTTATATGCTTTAAAATAGGTTCTAAATAATTTGATATGATGAAAGTCTTTACCAAAATGCTTATATATCTTAGCAAAACCTAATAACAGATGATTTGAAAGAGGTTCTTCCACAATAACATTTATATTTTCACAGTCACTTTCTATCCTATTTAAATCATCCGTTAAATAGTAGCAACTACTACCTGATTTAATTCTAAATAGAGGTTTTCTTTCATACACACACAATTCTACCTTATCAGGATATATTTTCTTAAGGGACACCTTTTTTACCCATTTACTATGGAAATCATCAATTTCCTTAAACTTTAATAAAAATATATTATTAAACCTAAAACTATTACAATAGGTAGCCAATCTATTTTTATTTACAAAATTAGCGCCTCGTATCTCAATATTTTTTATTGTAAAATAATCATAACGAGTCAAAAAATCAAAAAAGAACTTTACTACAAAAACAATAACAAATACTAACAATACAACTGTAATAGAATTAAAAACTTTTTTAAATTTTTTCATTATGACTCATAAAACAATTATTTTCTAAAACTTTAGAAAGTGTGTAGGAAAATTTTGTAATATCTCCTGCACCCATAGTAATCACAATAATTTTTTCATTTTTGTTCTCTTTTATTATCTCTAAAAAATCATCAAGATTTTTCAAATAGCTTACTTCTTTAAACCCATGAGTTTTTATTTCATTAACGAGTGCAATAGAATGAACACCAATTATTGGTTCTTCACTTGCACTGTAAATATCGGTTACAAACAATTTATCAACATTAAAAAATGATTTAGCAAAACAGTTCATTAAATGATAGACCCTTGTATATCTATGAGGTTGAAAAATTACATATAACTTATAACCTTTATATGTATCTCTCAGAGCTTTAATACTTGCTTTAATTTCTGCAGGGTGATGAGCGTAATCATCTATAACTATATACTTTTCGCTTTTAAAACGAATAGACAATCTCCGCTGCACACCCTCAAAATTTTTTAAGGCAGTTTGAATTGTCTTAAAATCTATACCACATTCAAGTGCTACACCTATTGAAGCTAGTGCATTTTGTATATTGTGTATTCCTGGAATCTCTAAGTCAATTTTACCTAATAATCTGTCAAAAGCCGTCACCTCAAATGAAATCCCATAATTTTTCTTTTTTATATTCGAGGCTCTTATATTTGCTGTTGTACTTATTCCATATGTAATAAAACGCCTTTTTAAATGTGGTATGATATCAACAATATTATTATTATCTAAACACAAAACATTTAATCCATAAAAAGGTACTTTATTATTAAACTCTATAAAGGCTTCTTTAATTTCTCTGATATTTTTATATGTTTCAAAATGTTCTTTATCTATGTTTGTAATAACTGTAATTGTGGGATTCAGCAGAAGAAAGGATTTATCACTCTCATCAGCTTCTGAGATCATGATAGAGGATAAACCATAGGTTGCATTAGTCTTGTTACGATTTAAACGTCCTCCTATAATAACAGTAGGATCTAATTTCCCATAATAAAAAATCTCTGCTATCATTGAGGTTGTAGTTGTCTTACCGTGACTTCCAGAAACAGCTATAGAATATTTTAACCTCATGAGTTCTGCAAGCATTTCTCCTCTTCTAATAACTGGGATAAAATTTTCTTTAGCCCATATTATTTCAGGATTATCTTCCTTCACAGCAGTTGAATAAACTACTACATCGGCTCCAAAAGCATTTTCTTTTTTATGACCAATATATATTGGTATCCCCTTCTCCCTTAAGTAGACTGTATTTGAGCCCTCTAAGAGATCAGATCCTGTGACATTAAATCCCATATTGAAAAGTATTTCAGCAATACCACTCATCCCGATGCCACCAATACCAACAAAATGAATATTTTTAAATTTACCAAATTCTCTAAACAGCATCCATGGCCTCCATTATTTTTTCTGTAGCATCCGGATTCATCATAGAAGTTAATTTACTTTTAATTTCAGTATCATATTTTTCTGCGATAAGGCAAATCAACCTAATCAAACTCTCTGCATTCGCCTCATCTTCCTTTAGTATAAATACAAAACCACTTTCACTCGCGCACAGGGCATTAACATATTGGTGATCATCAGCTGATGTTTTCAAAGGTATAAAAATAGCTGGCCTTTTTGCGGCTAACACTTCAAATACAGTTCCAGCGCCTGATCTAGCTATTACAATATCAGCCCAATTATATAAAGATGCCACACTATCATAAAAAGGAAAAATATTAAGTGATTTAATATTTAATAGTCCTTCTTTCCTGTAAAGTTCAATAGTTTCTTCATATAATTTTTTCCCAGTCTGATGAGCTATATGATACCCCTTTTCTAATAATATTAGAGCACAAGACGCAACTAGCTGATTAATTCTTCTACTACCCTGACTTCCTCCTAAAACCAATAGACGTTTTTCAAATTTTTCCTTTTCTCTTATTAGTTTGAACTCATTTCTTACTGGATATCCAGTATATAATAAGTTTCCTTTTGCATTTTTAGTATTTTTAAAGGATGTAAATGTCCTCTTAGCCATTGGAGCGATTATTTTATTCGCTAATCCCATAGAAGAGTTTTGTTCGTGCACATATACATCACATTTTTTCAAAAAGCCTACAATTCCAGCAGGTAATGATGCAAAACCACCTAAAAGAAGGATTTTTTCACCCTTTTTTATAACAGTTAACAACTTTATAGATTCTATAAATATTTGCAAAATAGAAATAATTTGATTTATTATACTAGTCCTTTTAAAAGGCCTTAATTTTTGCTCATAAAAAGGAAATCCTCTTTTCACTAACATATCTCGTTCTATGCCTCTGTTAGATACAATGAAATATATATCTACATTTCTCCTACGAAGCTCATCAGCTATGACTATTGCCGGTAAAAGGTGTCCTGCTGTTCCACCACCTGCAAATATTATTCGCATTTCAGCTCCTTAATGTTGCGTAATATTATACCTATAAAAAACATATTAATAATCAATGAGGAGCCCCCATAGCTGACTAATGGGAAGGTAATACCCTTTGTGGGGACAAGGCCTAAAACTACAGCAATATGTATCAATGCTGGAAGTATTATCATTAATGAAATACCAAAAATGAGTAAAAATTTAAAGTTATCTTTCTGTTTTAAAGCACTTTTAATACATAAAATAAAAAGCAGTAATATTGTAATTATCAATATAAGTGCACCTATAAACCCAAGTTCTTCAGCAATAGCAGCAAATACAAAGTCTGTATGTATTTCTGGCAAAAAATATAACTTTTGTGTACTATTACCAATACCTTTGCCAAAAATGCCCCCACTCCCAACGGAAATTAAAGATTGTATAAGTTGATAACCTGAAGTATTGTGATAACTCCATGGATCTAAAAAACTTATCAATCGTTCTTTACGATAACCCATCATCATTACAAATACTAAAAAGGGTAAACTAAAAAACACTATCCCTAATAAATGCTTTACATTAGCTCCTGCAATAAAAAATAGCGAAAAAGCAACTACAGCAATAAGAAATGCTCCTCCCATATCAGGTTCCAATAATACTAATAGCACCACAATTCCTAACAAAATGCAGGCAGGTAAAAAACCAGTTAATAGTTCTTTAATTTCATCATTTTTTTTATCTAAATAATGGGCAAGATATAGAATAGATGTAAATTTAGCCAACTCTGAAGGCTGTAAGCTAAATATCGGGAGATTGATCCATCTATGGGAGCCATTTATTGGATCAAACATAAAAACTAAGACTAATAACATTACTGTGACTATATATAATGGCAGTACAATTACTCTATAATAATCAAGTGGTATTTTATAAGCTATTACAATAAGACCTGTACCAATAAAAGCTGCTGAAAACTGCTTTATTAAAAAGTAAAATTCAAGTTTATTAACCCGTAATGCTTGCATTGACCCAGCAGCAAGAGAATAAACAAATCCTAATAGGATCAAAAATAACATAAGAAAAATAATTTTTTTCTCATCATTAATACTTTTAATTATTTCCATCTACTAGAGCCCTGACAATTGTTTTAAAATATTCTCCTCTTTCCTCAAAATTTTTAAAGGCATCATAACTGGAGCAAGCAGGAGAAAATATAACAAGATTAGAAGGACTAGCATGTTCATAAGCCTTTATTGTAGCTTCCTTTAAATTTTCACAAATATAAACAGGAATATTCAATAGTTGTCCTAATTGTTTATTAATTTTTTCTGATGCTTGACCATAGACAATTAATGTTTGTACATAGGAGTTAACAGCTGATTTAAGCTTAGAAAAATCATCTCCCTTGTCCTTTCCACCCAGTATTAAAACGCATTTCCTTCCTAAACTTGAGAGTAAAGCTTCTGTTGATGCTATAGTGGTACTTTTTGAATCATTTATAAACTTTATTCCATTAACATTTGCAATTAATTCGCTACGATGTTTTAATCCTTTCAAATCTTCTATTAAATAGGAAACATCACCTGTAAGATCAAATATATCATCGGCAATTAATAAGGCATAAGTAAGATTATATATATTATGCATACCAAAGAGTGGAAACTTGTCAATATGACAATAAAATTTATTGCCGAAGTTTAAAGTATTGTTTAATAATTCTGGAAAACTGTTAAACTTATTGCCAATAAAAGTTATTTTTCCTTTGTAGGGTAATATGTACTTTTTAAGAATAGGGTCTTCAATAGAGACTATATAGCCATTTTTATTTATGCGATTTACAATGCTTAGCTTAGCCTCAATATATTCATTATATGTTGGATAACGATCTAAATGGTTCGTTGAAATATTTGTTACAATTAATCTGTTAGCTTTAAATAATTTAAGTAACTCTATTTGAAAACTGCTAAGTTCAACAATATAATAATCATAATAATTCTCTAAAGCCATATCAGCAAAAGTTTTCCCTATATTCCCGCAATCTACTGCTTTTTTACCTAGCTTATTAATAATCTGAGCTAGAACATATGTAGTTGTTGATTTACCATTTGAGCCTGTAATAGCTATTATTTTATCTGGATCATTAACTAATGAATAGGCGAGATCAATCTCACTTATAATGTTCTTTGTGCATATAGGATATTTTCTATAATCTATACCAGGACTTAATACTACACAATCAAATTCATGGCTTCCAATTTCGCCTATTTTTTTTGTATTTAACAAATAATCGTCATATATTTCAATATTATCAACGCCTCTACATTTTAAAATCTTTTCTGCTGATCTACCACTTTTTCCATATCCTGCTATAGCTACTCTCATAATATCACCTCAACTTTAAAGTACTCAGTGCAATTAATGCAAAAATAAAAGATATTATCCAAAATCTAACAATTATTTTTGGTTCTGACCAATTTTTCATTTCAAAATGGTGGTGAATGGGAGCCATTTTAAAAAGTCTTTTTCCATTTGTTGCTCTAAAAAATCCAATCTGTAATATGACTGATAAGGTTTCTATAACAAAGACAAAGCCAACTATAGCTAGGACAACTTCTTGTTTTGAAATTACTGAAATAGTTCCAAGTGCTCCACCTATCGAAAGGCTTCCCATATCACCCATTATAACCGACGCAGGGTAGGCATTAAACCATAAAAAACCCAAACCCCCTCCTACCATTGCACCGCAAAAAATAGCAAGTTCTCCACAATTTCTAACATATAATATATCTAAATACTCTGAAAACCTTACATTACCAGCAACGTATACAAATACAATAAAAGTCCCAAAGGCAATTACCGAGGGCATTATAGCTAGTCCGTCCAAACCATCTGTTAAATTCACTGCATTTGATGCACCCACAATAACAAATATTGCTAAAACATAATAAAAATAGCTGAGATCAAATACTAAATCCTTAAAAAATGGTAAGGCAATTTTTGTTGAATTACCTGTTGAATCTATTTTTACAATAAAATAAACAACTATAAATGACAATATTATTTCACAAATGAGCTTCGTTTTTGCATTAAGCCCCACTGGATTATGTTTGAATGTTTTTATATAGTCATCACAAAAACCCAATATCCCCATAGATATATAGATAAAAATCACAAGCCAAACGTATATATTACGTAAATCTGACCATAAAACAGCAGAAAGCGTAACACTTACAATAATTAACAATCCTCCCATAGTAGGGGTTCCCTCTTTCATTTTATGCCTTTCTGGTTCATACCCTTTTACTCTCTGCTCTATATGTAAGTTTTTCAAAAAATTTATTATTATCGGTCCAAATATTAGAGCAAACAAAAAGGAAGTTATAATAGCATAGGCTGTTCTAAATGTAATATATTTAAAAACATTAAATAATACAAAATAATCAGCTAATGGATATAGCAAGTTATATAACACTTCGTATTTCTCCCCGATTAATTATTGATGCAAGTATCTCTTCAAAGGCATTCTTTCTTGCCCCCTTAAGTAAAACTGTATAAGTTATATTCTGGTTTTTCAAATAGTTTTTTATTAGTTCTATTGCTGCTCCTTTGTTTTTAACAAACTTGATATGATTATTTTGAGTAAACTTCATATATTCATCACCTACTAATATGTAGTAAATGGAATCACATGCGACCATATAGTTATATAATTTGTTATAAAGAGCTTCTTCATGTCCCTCAATCTCAGCCATTGTCCCTATTATGGCTATTTTATGGCCCTTTAAGAGAGATAAACTATTTAAAGCAGCTATAATAGAATCATATGAAGCATTATAGGTATCATCAATTATCTTCAAATTTTTATAAGATATAATCTGCCCTCTACCCGTTAGCGGTACAAATTCTAATAATCCCTTATTTATAAGAGATTCATTAAGCCCATGGTCAAAGGCTATGCCAATTGCAGGGAGTGCATCATATGCAAAATGTATAAAAAAGTGATTTAATTTAAATTGATATACCATTTTGTTGAACAATACTTCCAAATGTATTTCATTGTCGACTAATTCTACTTTATTAATACATATATAAGCCTCTTTGTGAGGATTATATGAAAAAGTTTTAATATTAATTTTCTTATCTATTAAATGCTTATATTTTGAATATTCATCCAAATTAATCCACAATTCTTTAACACTTGTGGGTATAGTAATAGACAATTTTTCTTTTGCAAGTTCTTCAATAGAACCAAATCTACCTATATGGGAATAACCAATATTCGTTATTACTGCAATATGTGGTAATAAATATTTAGATAATTCTTTTATTTCACCCTTTGAGTTGCTTCCACATTCAAAAACAGCAATATCGCTATTTAAGTCCAAATTGGCACAATTTAATGCTAATCCAAGAGCATTATTATTATTTTTAAAATTCTTATATACAAGATATTTTTCTGATAATATGGTATGAATTAACTCTTTTGTAGATGTTTTTCCGGCTGAACCTGTAACTGCTATTTTTAAACCATTAAAATTATTTATATTTAAAGATCCAATATTCTTTAAAGCCTTAAGAGAATCCTTAACCAATATTTTCTTACTATACAATTTTCTATATACATTTTCATCATCGACTATTATAAAGGATGCACCCTTTCTAAGTGCATCTAAGGCATATTCATTGCCGTCAACATGAATCCCCTTTAAACCGACAAAGGCATCATTTTTAGCAAGAATTCTACTGTCAATAACCATATTGTTATAGTTAAAGGAATCATCATTTCTATAATCTATTAAACCATCAATGTTCTTAACATATATGCTTTTCAATATTAGCACCTATAATTTCATTAACTACCTCTTTATCATCAAAAAAATATTTTACACCAGAAATAATTTGATAATCCTCATGACCTTTACCAGCTATTAAAATGATGTCCCCCTCTCTTGATAAAGTATGAGCCAAATAAATTGCCTTTTTTCGGTCCTTTTCTATATATACATTATCCCTAGATTTTATACCTGCCAAAATATTTTGTATTATCATATCTGGATCTTCATATCTAGGGTTATCATTAGTTATTATAAGTATATCTGCCAGCTTTTTTGCTACACGACCCATTCTAGCCCTTTTTGTCTTATCCCTGTTACCACCACATCCAAAAACTATAATTATTCTACCCTTTTTAAAGGGTATTAAAGCTTCTAATACATTCTTTAATGCATCATCGGTATGTGCATAATCTACAAAGTAATAAATATTATCTTTTTCTACTTTTTCTAACCTTCCTGGTATTTTATCTAAAGTCTTTATTCCTTCTTTTATAGTATTAGTATCAAAACCTAAACTGTGTGCTGCTAATATTGCAGCCATGATGTTATATAAATTATGTTTACCTATAAGTGGTGATTCTATATATATGGGTTGGTCAAAAAGTGATAAATGTGCTTTTGTACCATTTAATGAAAAATCTGCTTTAACTACATGAATATCCCCATTAATATCAAAAGAATAACTATATTTCTCTAATTTAGTCGCAAGATATATTCTTTTGCCATATATATCATCTATATTTAGAATAGCTTTTTTAGCATATTTTTTTGTAAACAATTCCCTTTTAGCTCTAAAATAATCTTCCATACTACTATGATAATCCAGGTGATCACCAGTCAAGTTTGTAAATATGGCCACATCAAAAATAAAACCAAAAACTCTATGCTGGCTTAAGGCATGTGAGGATACCTCAGAGATCATATATTTTATATTCTTTAACTTTGCCTTTTTCAGTAAACCATAAAACTCATATGATGAAGGTGTTGTTGTATTTGCATTTATTATTTCATTGCCCACCTTATACTGGACAGTTCCAATTTTTAGCACTTCTTTATTAGCTACTTTATATATATTGTCTAACAAATAGGATATTGTAGTTTTACCATTAGTGCCTGTTATACCTGTAGATTCAAAGTCATTTGCGTTAATATTGAAAAAATTTTTAGATATTAAGGCCAAAGCAATTTTTGAATTCTCAACCTGTATATATGGATAACCTTCGCATTCTTTTTCAACTATAAAGCACTTTACATTACCAGATTTATAAAATAAATCAATGGACTCATGAGAATCATAATTGACTCCCCTGTAAAGAACACAGAGAGAATTATTTTTAATATCATCAACTCTCCAAGTAATTTCATCCACATCCAATTCTAGTAGATCATTACTACTAATTTTCACTAATTTAAGTTTATCAATCAAATTTTTAATTTTCATTTTTCGCCACCAACTGTTTAATTCCTATATTTTCTAATATTGCTATTTGTTCAGCAATTTTTTTATAGGTTAGAGCGGCTGTCCCTCCACCATAAATAGATTTTCTTGGAGAATCATACAAAACCATCATTGCATACCTTGGATTGTTTACAGGGAAAAAACCTATAAAAGTAGCTATATAGTCTCTAGAAGAATACCTTCTTTGTTGAACATCGAATTTTTGTGCTGTACCAGTTTTCCCAGCTATATCAAAAAAGGTCAATCTAGAATTTTTGCCAGTACCTCTAATCACAACTTCCTTTAGTATACTTTTCAATATTTTAGAAGTATTACTAGAAAAAATCCTCTTATATTCACTATCAAAGTATCCATCAGGAATAATCCTACTTATAACTCTAGGTTTGACCAGAAAACCATCATTAGCTATTGCCGCATAGAATCTTAACATTTGGATAGGAGTAACTAAAATCTCTTGTCCAATAGCTATTGAATATTTAGACAATTTAGACCAATCTTTAATTTGTCTTACAAACCCATTTTCTTCTGAAAGCCCATAGACATTTGTTTTGTTTCCAAAGCCAACCTTTTTTAAATAATTATAGAATTTTTCAGAATTTATCCTATGAGCAAGCTTAACCATGCCAATATTACTTGAGTAAACCAAAATATCATATATATTAAGCTCACCGTATGAGTGTACATCATTAAAAATATGATTTCTTATTTTATACGATCCATTCTCACAATATATTTTCTCGTTTTCATTAATTAAACCATTTTCAATCAAAAAAGAAAATACTATTGGTTTAAATATTGAACCAGGTTCAAATAAAAAT
Organism: Deferribacterales bacterium UBA4806; assembly: GCA_002402635.1. Classification (GTDB taxonomy): domain Bacteria; phylum Chrysiogenota; class Deferribacteres; order Deferribacterales; family UBA228; genus UBA228. Next base: position 37,216 of record DHGE01000120.1, on the reverse strand, counting down.
TGCGCAAGCTTATTCTTCCATAGGTTTCTTGGATATTCATAGTATTTATTAAGGTCAAAAGTAGGGTAACTAGCAGAGAATACAATATCACCTGTATAAACATCAATTGCTGCGGCAAACCCTAATTTTGCTCCAAATGTAATTGTATCGTTTTGTAAAATAATTTCAGATAATCTCTGAATCTTTGAATCTATTGTTAAGTAAACCATTTTTTCACTATCATAATTATTATTATTTTCAAGGCTAATTAAGTTTCCTCTACTATCTCTTAGAGCGGAAAATGTAGTTTTTTTTAGTTTTAATATACTATCTAATTTATACTCAACACCAAAAAGCCCTTGATTATCGATCCCAGTAAAACCAAGAATATCTGCAGACAAAGACTTGTTAGGATAAAACCGCATCTCATGCTTAATTATACCTATATCTGAATAGTTTTCTTTAAGCCTATATGCTTTTGACAGATCTATACCCCTTTTTATCCATCTAAAACCTTTTGCTTGGGCAAGAGACTTAACTTCACCTGGATTAATATATATTCCCGCTTCTCTTAATGCATTTTTTAAAGGTAAATAATCTGAAAGGGCATTACCATATAAAAATATAGATGCACCCATTTTTTTAGAAGCTAATATAGCTCCATTTCTATCATAAATAATTCCTCTGTTATTAGTAATTTCAATGATTTTTTCAACCTGATTTTTTGCAAGCTCACTATAATAATCATGTTTTACAATTTGTAAATACGCTAATCTCAAGACGATAACAAAGCATATAAAGAAAATAAAATAGACATATAAGTGTACTTTTAATTCCCTTTTATTTAACATAATATACATTTTCCATATTAGGCAAAGTCAAACCCATCTTTAAACCAGTATCATATAATCCTTCTATGTTAATCAAAACTGACTGCTCCTCATGCAAGCCCTGCAAGATTAAATGTTTTTTTTCAATATCCTGCTCAATTTTATAAATTTCATACCCCAGTTTAATTGTATTAATTCTAACAAAAACTATAAACATAATTACAAAGAACAGGACAAACAACCAAATAATATGTTTAACATCCAATGTTAAAGAATGTAGTGTATACTCAACTTCGAAAGCTCTCATATGCTCCTCTCTGCTGCTCTTAATTTTGCACTTCTAGATAAGGGATTTATCATCCTTTCATTATTACTTGGGACGATAGGCTTTTTTGTTAAAATATTAAACGTTCTTTTTTTGTTACAAACACATTTGGGAAGCCGTGGAGGGCAAATACATTCTTTATCAAAATATTCAAACTTTTCTTTGATCAATCTATCTTCTAATGAATGAAAAGATATAAAAACAACTCTCCCTCCAGGATTAATTAAATTTTCTAATTTTTTTAAAAGATCTTCTAAAGCCTCCAATTCATTGTTTACGTAAATTCTTAACGCTTGAAATGTTTTAGTTGCTGGATGTATCTTCATAGTTCTTTGGAACCTTTCAGGTATAGCTTCTTTAATTATATTAGCCAATTCCAAGGTTGTGTTTATTTTCTTTATTACTCTTTTTTTTGCAATAAAAGAAGCTATCCTCTTTGCAAATTTTTCTTCTCCAAATTGTGTAATAATGCTTGTTATACTATCAATAGAGAAGCTATTTATTATATCATAAGCAGATATTTTTAAGGTTTTATCCATCCTCATATCTAACGGGCCTTCTAATAAAAAAGAAAAACCTCTTTTAGAATCTTTTAATTGAAAGGAGGACATTCCAAGATCTGCATACAAACCCTCTAATTTAGAGACCCCCATCTCTTTTAGAATTATATCTAAATTTCTGAAATTTTCCTTTATAATATGCACATTATCAAAACCAGAAAATTTCATTTGCAGTCTTTTCACAGCATCATCATCCACATCAAGTATTAGTAATTTACTTTCTCTAGTTAAATGCTGTAAAACTCTTTCAGAATGCCCCCCATCCCCTCCAGTACAATCTACGAATACACCACTCTTGGTACTTGGATCTAAATAATGCAATAATTCTTCCGTTAATACTGGCTTATGCATAACTAGCATTTTAAATGCTCAACTCCGGAAAATCTTTACTTACACTTTCATATAATTCTGCAATATTAACATCTTTAAATTCTGCCTCCCACTTATCTACAGGCCATATTTCAACCCTATTCCTCTGCCCAGTTATAATACATTCATTTTTCAAGTTAACACTCTCTCTCAAAATATGAGGGATTAGTATTCTTCCCTGTTTGTCCACACTAACTTCTTCTGCTGTTGAATAAAGAAAGCGTAAAAATTTCTTAACTTTCATATCCTTTGGCGGATTTTCATCCCACATTTTTTCCAATTTTACCCACTCGTAAATAGGATAACCAACAATATGTGTACCCATAGTGACAAGAACAAGAGTTTCATCTCCATATTTGCTTTTTAATATATCTCTAAACTTAGAAGGTATAGAAATTCTACCTGCTTCGTTAAGGGCATGAATGCTTTTTCCTTTAAAACTAGTTTGAGGGTTCATAACATTTTATACCATTTTATACCACTATATGACAAATAATACATAAAGATAGAAAGTGATGTCAAGTGAAATAAAAGAATTTTTTAATTGATGTGAGTTACCATTTTAACAAACAAATAAGTTAGTAAAGCATAATTAATTAACAATATTGGAGAATTTAATAATTTTAAATAAAATAGAATAAAGGTTTATATAAATTTATTAATAAATTATTTTATGCATAGTATTACAGAATTGTACAACATTAACATCTACTATTTTCAAAAAACAACTCTGTATTTATTCAATAAAATATCGGGTATATAAGACGATTTGGTAATTTTTAATGAGGCTTTCCCAAGGTCTTGCTCGAAATTTAAATATTTATATTTCTTTGGCAGCATCTTCGCAAAGTTATTATAAATAAATTGATAAATACCTTTATATTTCTTTTTTGCTTTAGCAAAATGTATGGCAAAAGTATCTGTATGTATTTCTTCTCCTAATATAAATCCTGCTGGCTCAGCATCTACATAATAAATTAGACCGCACAATATTAATGTATCAAGCAAATTTAATGCTTCCTGACAAGCACTATAGTCAGTTTCGGAGGCACTCATTCCACTATCATATATCCATTCATCTAATATAACTTTCGCATTCTCAACTTCTCCAGTTGTAAGTGCTTTGACACTATATGAATAACTCTGAATAAATTGTTTTAATAAATTCCTCTTTTTATGTAGTTTCCTCCCTTTATATGTACACATTTTTTCTAAAGTATATATATAATCTCTATCTGCTCCATCACACAGAATGTTAACATCATATGCTTCAAAAAGCTCCAACCATTTCTCATCAACGGGAAAAATTATTTTATTCAGATCTTTAGCCAATTTGCATATTTCTTCCACTCCTACTACACTTAAGTCAAAAGTGGGCATTATATAATCTACATTATCAACGGTTTTCCCAATTATATAATTATTGTTGTTACTTAATAACTTATATTCATGTCTTTCCCTAAACAAATATAGATTTGAAAAGGAATATTCAGATATTTTAGTATCTACATTTTTCAAAGCATCATATAAAAGCTCTCTATGGTCTAATTTTAATTTAACTACATTCATATCAATATTTAATCGCTATTAAATTAAAATATAAAACAGCAACTTTAAATAATATAAAATTTATAATTAATTACAATATAAACTTTAATAATCATTTATAATATAATAATAAATACCTTGACAATAAAAGCACAGTTCATAAAATATAAGTTCTAATCTGGACGTGTTAATGTTAAATGTGTTTTCATTGATTTTTTATATAATAGCTTTTTTTCTCGTTTTATTTTATTACTTTAAAGATAAAAATGTAATAATAACTCTAGGTATTTTATTTACGCTAATTGGCAGTCTCCTAAATTTTATTTTCATTACAATAAGGTGGAAAGAATTAGGATTTTTCCCAACAGTAACTTTTTCGGATACTTTAATATTCTTAACATTCATTACAACTATAATATTTCTAGTCTTCTACTATATATATAGGAGCTCACAGGTCTTTATCTTCATACTACCATTTTTAATTCTTTTAATGGCAACAGCCCTTATTCTAAGTCCTACATCAACTATAAATATAGACAAAGGGAGTGTTTTATTATATATACATTTACCATTTTCTATTACTGGTACCGCACTCTTTTTTTTATCCGCCTTTACAGGTATAATTTATTTTTACTTAGAGAAACAATTAAAAAACAAAAATATCAGCTTTATTAATAAACAAAATCTTTCTTTAGAAAGTATTAATAATATAATAAACAATCTTCTAATATATGGATTTATAATATTTACCATTGGGCTAATTACTGGATTTATTTGGAAGTTTTACGCAGAAAATATTGAAGAGTATTCCTATAAAACTAAATTAATTTTTTCAGTTATTACATGGGTCATATTTGGATTACTTATATTAATAAAAAAGATTAAAGGTTTGCCTCCTAAAAAGTTGGCAATGGGTTCAATTGTTGGTTTTGTTTGTTTAATAATTACATATATTGGTCTTGCCATATTTCTATCTGGAAAATAAATGGAAATATTCGTTATAGGTTTAAATCACAATTCTGCTCCAATAGAGATCAGAGAAGTATATGCAATATCAAAGGAAGAACTTGGCGATCTCTACAATACTATTTTAGCACACAATTCAATATATGAGGCACTTATCTTGTCAACATGTAATAGAGTTGAAATATATTATGCAAATGACAATACTCATGATGATAGCGATTTTATCATAAATAGCCTTTTTACATTAAAGGGTGTAACAATTAATGAGGCAAAGGATTATTTCTATAAATATAAATCTACAGAAGCCTTAAAACATATCTTTGAAGTAGCTGCTGGTATTGATTCTATGGTATTAGGTGAACCTCAGATTTTTGGACAGGTCAAAGATGCTTTTATTTCTGCTAAAGAATATAATGCTGCTAGGCAAATTCTAAAAAAGTTGGAAGAAGTAACCATTGTCTGCACTAAAAAAATAAGAACATATACAAAAATTTCAGAAAAACCTTTAACAATAAGTTCAGCAGCAATAGATCTTGCTAAAAAGATTTACGGGTCACTTGCAAATAGAAATGCTCTTATTGTTGGTGCTGGACAGATGTGCGAGTTAGCTGCAAAATATTTAAAGAATGAACAATTAAATAATATATATGTAACAAATAGAACATATGAGCGTGCAAAAATTCTTGCAGAATCTATTGGGGGAAAAGCCATTGAATTTCAATATCTTTATGATTTATTGTCGACTGTAGACATAGTAATTAGTTCAACAGCATCAAATAATTATATACTTGAGTATTCTCAAATTGAAAAAAAAATGCCTGAGAGAAAACACAGACCACTGCTTCTTATTGATATTGCAGTTCCTAGAGATATCGATCCAAAAATCAATGGTATTGAGAATGTATACGTATATGATATAGATGATCTTCAAAGTGTTGTTGAATTAAATAGAAAAACTAGAATTCAAGAAATCGAGAAAGCACAATTCTACATAAATGAAGCTATAGATAATTACTATAAATGGTTAAAATCACTAAATATAGCACCTGTTATTGTTGGAATTAAAAACTACTTTGAACAATCAAAAGATGAAGAAATAAAAAGGCTTCAAGTAAAACTAAAGTTGCACAATAGTGAGGATCTAAATAAAATAAATAGAGCCCTAGAAGATTATGCGAAGAAATTGTTGCATAAGCCTATTATGAATATAAAGTTAGAAGCTCTAAATGAAAATAAATACACTATAATAGATGCTGTAAAAATACTCTTTGGATTAGATTATGATAAAAAAGATTAAAATAGGTACAAGAGGAAGTTCACTTGCTTTATGGCAAGCAAATACAGTAAAAAATGCTATACAATCAAAATATCCAAATATAGATGTAGAAATAGTTAAAATAAAAACCATGGGAGATAAAATAAAAGATGTTCCATTAGCAAAAATTGGGGGGAAAGGCTTATTTTTAAAGGAAATTGAAGAGGCTTTGCTCTCTAATAAAATTGACATGGCCGTTCATAGCATGAAAGACGTCCCTGTTATTTTGCCTGAGGGACTTGGAATATTCGCAACCCTTAAAAGAGAAGATCCTAGAGATGCTTTAATTTCTCAGAAGTATAGTAATTTAAAAAATTTCCCTGAAAAGTCTGTAATAGGAACTAGTAGCTTAAGAAGAAAAGCTCAGATTCTAAAATATAATAGTGGGCTAAATATAAAGGATTTAAGGGGAAATATTCAAACAAGACTAAAAAAGATGAAAGAACTTCAATATGATGGTATTATCTTAGCTATGGCAGGTTTGCTACGGCTAGGTTTAACAAATTTAATAACTGAGGCCATTGATTTTAATTTAATGATTCCTGCAGTTTGTCAGGGAATAATAGGAATTGAAGTTGGTAATGATAATGAAAATATTAAAAAACTTATTTGTCACCTCAATGATAGAGATACACATACTTCAGCTTTAGCCGAACGTGCATTTTTAAAAAAACTTGGTGGCAGCTGCCAAACTCCAATTGGCTGTATTTGTACATTTGCAAACACAAAAACCCTACACTTAAAGGGCTTCGTTTCTTCAATAGATGGTAAAATTTTTATAACTGGTGAAAAAGAAGGTTCCATCTATGAACCAGAGAGATTAGGTGAAGACCTGGGAAATGAACTTTTAGATAGAGGTGGCAATGAATTGGTGAGGGAATTTTTATAGATGAATATATTAATAACAAGACCCATTGAACAAACTATTAGCTTTTTAAATAAATTGTCTAAAAATAAGTTCCATCCTTTTCTGTTACCTCTCATTGAAATTTTGCCTGTAGAATTTCATCTGAAAGAATATAATTTTGATTATATTATATTAACCAGCCAAAATACTTGTAAATATTTCATCAACACTTTAAAAAACTTCAATTTAAAAAGAACACAGATAATAGCGATAGGAACGAAAACTGCAAATTTTTTAAGAGCTAAGGAAATAGAAGTAAACCTAATCCCCAAGGTATTTTCCAGTGAAGGTTTACGACATCTTTTCATTGAACATAACATAAAAAATAAAAGGATATTAATTCCTGGTTCGACAATTAGAGATAAGAATTTTGAAAGCTTTTGCCAAGATTATAATAATTATGTATTGTCAATTGATGTTTACGACACTATACCTATAGTATATAAAAACAATTATATAGATACTTTTATAAGACAACATGCTATAGATGCAGTAACATTGTTTTCTCCATCAGCAGCCAAGTCTTTATTTGAACAATTTGATTTTACAATAGCTACAGCAATAAAGTATGTATGCATTGGGAAAAGAACTGCACTTTTTTTGGAAGAAAGAGGACTAAATCCTTTATACCCAGACGAATTTACAGAAGATGGCATTCTAAATATACTAATAAAATTACAAAGAGGTGAAATAAAATGAAATTTCCTGAATTAAGGCCCAGAAGGCTCAGGTACAATAATAAAATAAGAAAAATGGTTAAAGAAACACAACTTTCAATAGATAATTTTATATACCCTATATTTGTATCAGAACTTATTGATAAAAAACAAGAAATTAGATCTATGCCAGAAATTTATCAGTTAGACATAGATTCAGCTGTACAAGAGGCTATAGAAGTGGACAAGTTAGGTATACCAGCAGTTATTTTATTTGGAATACCAGAAAAAAAAGATGCAATTGGATCATCAGCCTATGAAAGCAATGGTATTATTCAGAAAACAATAAGGGCATTAAAAGAAAATACTAATCTTTACATAATTACCGATGTTTGCCTTTGCGAATACACAGATCATGGGCACTGCGGCATTATAAAAAACAATTATGTTGATAATGATGAAACATTAAAATATATTGCAAGGCAAGCTCTATCACACGTTAAGGCCGGTGCTGACATGGTAGCTCCCAGCGATATGATGGATGGTAGGGTAAGTGCTATAAGACATTTATTAGATGAAAATGGATTCACCCATATACCAATCATGAGCTATTCTGCAAAATATGCCTCAGCATTTTATGGTCCCTTTAGAGATGCAGCTGAGAGCACTCCAAAATTTGGTGACAGAAAAACATATCAAATGGATCCAGCCAACAGGCGAGAAGCCATAAAAGAGGGTATGTTAGATATAGAAGAAGGTGCAGACATTTTAATTGTGAAGCCTGCTCTTGCTTATCTTGATATTATAAGAGATTTTAAAGAATATTTTTATGTTCCTATTGCTGCTTATAATGTTTCAGGTGAATATTCCTTAATAAAAGCTGCGGCTGAAAAGCAATTTATTGATGAAGAAAATATAATTATAGAGGTATTAACATCTATTAAAAGAGCAGGAGCTGATTTAATAATATCTTATTTTTCTAAATCGCTAGCTAAAATTCAATAATTATGAACGAATTAATTACTCCTATAGCTTTTAGATGGATAGATTCTAAGTTTGAACCAATTGAGCAGATAGAACTTGTAAAGGAAAACAATCTTCTATTTATTGATAACCAAAAAAATATTTCTAAGAAAAATATAGAAAGTTTTATTCAGAACAAGCCATATCTTCATATGTTTTTGTGGGGTCCCAGGGGAACAGGGAAATCTTCACTTATTAAGATGTTGCTTTATCTATATAAAAATCAGGGATTAAAGGTCATAGAATTCCCACAGGAAACCATACAAACAATATATAAGCTATATAAATACATTAGAGAAAATAGCAACCTCTATTTTTTAATATTCTTTGATGACATATCCTTTGATGAAGATGATTTATATTTTAGAAAATTTAAATCAACCATGGAAGGAGGCCTTGAAGAAACACCACACAATTGCATGTATGTGGCTACTTCAAATAAAAGACATATTATTAAAGAAAATACTATTAATGACAGTAATGATATTTACAATTCTGATATTATAAATGAACAACTTTCTCTATTTGCTCGTTTTGGGTTGGTAATACCCTTTCCAGTATTAACACGTAAAGAATATTTAGAAATAGTGAAATTTTATTTAAATAGACTATCAATATGCAGCCATGATGACCTTCTAGCAGAAGCTGAAAATTTTGCAATAGATAGAGGAGGTAGAAGCCCAAGAATTGCAAAACAATTTGCAATATATTGTAGCATAAATAGAAATTTATAGATTATCTTTAATTAAAAGTTTTCCAGTACAGTATTACATTATATTGACATCATATAAATTAAAAAATATACTTTAAAAATCATGATATTATTAACAAATGTTAATGGTGAAGGGATCTATATTAACCCTGAGATTATAGAAACTATTGAAGGACATACAAACGCAATAATAACACTTACTACAAAAAAGAAAATTGTTGTCAAAGAAAAGCCGGATAAAGTTAAAGAACTATTTATTGAGTATAAGAAAAATATATTTTCTAATATATTTTCAAATTCATAAGAGGTATATATGGATTTTGCTAGTGCTATAGGTCTTATAGTTGGAATTGCATTAATTATTGGGGCTATAATGCTTGAGGGCAATGCCTCTCTATATGTTAGTATCCATGGATTAATGATAGCTGTGGGAGGTGTAATAGCCTCAATCTGCCTCGCCTATCCTATGAAAGATGTTTTAAAAGTTATAAAATATCTAAAGGAAGTTTTTTTTGTTAGAAATAGAATCGATCAAGAAAAACTGGTTGACATGTTTGAAGATTATGCAAGGATGATAAGAAAAGATGGCTTAATAGCTATGGAATACGTGGCAGATAGATTAAACGATGCATTTTATAAACAAGCCTGCCAATTAATTGCAGATGGTACCGACTCTGAGAAATTTCAAGATATTATGATAAAAGATATTGAAGCAACAATGGAGAGAAATAAGGTTGGACAAGATATTTTTCGTTTCGGTATAGCTGCAGGGCCTGCTTTTGGATTAATCGGTGCTGTAATTGGTATAATTCAAATGCTAGGTGCCTTAGGAGAAGGGAATGCAGGGCCAGAAACGATTGCAAAGATGGCAGGAGGAATGTCAATGGCCCTATGTGCAACCCTTTACGGAATAACACTTGCTTATCTTATATTTGCTCCCATATCCCAAAAACTTGGGAGAAGATCTGAAGAAGAAACATCCGAGAAAATGTTGCTTTTAGAAGGCTTCTTAGCCTTACAGGCAGGAGACCCTGCCCAGGTTGTTAGGCAAAGAATGGAAGCCATGCTACCATATAACCAGAGAAAATCATTAAAAACTACTTCATCAACAAAACAAACTAATATTTAATAAATTTACTTTATCATAAGGAACTTAAGAATTGGGTAAACCCTCAATTAAAGGCATTAACAAATTTAAAAAACAAAAGGAAGAACAAGCAGGTGATGAATGGCGTATAGCATATATTGATATGCTTACGAATATTCTTATATTTTTCATTATGGCCTTTTCTCTATCGGTGGCTGACGTAGAAAAACTTAAAATGTTTGGAGATTTTTTTTCAGGAACTCCTCCTAAATCAGAAGTACCTCCAGAAACTGGTAATGTGCCGACAGATAAACCTGGAGCATCTATTAAAAAATCTTCAATTGTTCCCATATTTAATATAGTAAAAAAAGTCTCTACAATAGAAGGAGTTTCAGTAAGTCAGGGTGCTGAAGGTCTTCATATTAATATTTCTGAACAATTACTTTTTGATTCAGGGAGTGCAAAATTAAAGAGCGATGCTTCAAAAGTATTAAATAAAATTGTAGACATGTTAGCTCATACTGATTTTAAAATAAGAATAGAAGGGCATACCGACGATGTACCCATTCATACATCACTATATGCAAACAATTGGGAGCTCTCTATTGCACGTTCAATTAGTGTAATGAAATATTTTAAGAACAAAACAGATATAGACCCAGGACGCCTCATAGCTATCGGCTACGGGGAGACAAAACCTTTATATCCAAATATCTCAGAAAAAAATAGAAGCTTAAATAGAAGGGTTGAATTGGTCTTCATTGGTTTAAAATTAAATTAATATAATTTTACTTCTTGACAATAGTAAACTTTAGATTAAATATTTCCCTAATTGGTAAACTATGAAAAAGATAATTAGCAAAGAATCAGATTATGCAGTAAGAGTGCTTATTAAACCTCAACAAACAAATAACCCCACTAATATGAGCTCGTTAAGTAATAGTTTATTTATTGGGAGAACTATGTTAATAAAAATAATACAGATTTTAAAATCAAAGGATCTAGTTTTAACAAAAAAAGGAAAAATGGTGGTATAATTATAAATAGGAAATACATAAATACAAATATTTATGAAATATTTCAAAAATTGAATATTAGCTATGATATTAGCAGTTGTCATGATTTTAATGGCAAATGTTATGATTTAAAAAATATATGTCAAGCTTATAAAATATTTAGAGAATGCAAAAGTTTTATTGATAAAAAGCTGCAAGAAGTAAAACTAAAAGATTTAACATTTGAGAATATTACATAAATAAGTTAAAATTTTATTTATGATAAGTTTGTTATTATTTTAATTTTACAAGGAGGTTATATATGGATGCTGTGCTTCTTGCTAGATGGCAATTTGCAATGACAGCAATGTTTCATTTCATTTTTGTTCCGCTTACCCTTGGTTTAGTTGTTCTCATTGCAATTATGGAAACGATTTATGTAAAAACAAACAATGAAGAATACAAGACCATGGCGAAATTCTGGGGTAAGCTTTTTCTTATTAATTTTGCAGTTGGTATCGTTACTGGTATCACTTTAGAATTTCAGTTTGGTATGAATTGGGCTGAATATTCACGATTTGTTGGAGATGTTTTTGGAGCTCCCTTAGCTATTGAAGCTACAGTTGCATTTTTCCTAGAATCAACTTTTTTAGGTATGTGGATTTTCGGCTGGAATAAACTATCTAAAAAAACGCACTGTTTCGCTATATGGATGGTTGTCTTAGGCTCTAATATGTCAGCCCTCTGGATACTAGTTGCAAATGCCTGGATGCAGAATCCTGTGGGTTTTATATTAAATAATGACAGAGCAGAAATGGTAAGCTTTGCAGCATTAATTTTTTCTCCATATGCTTGGAGTAAATTCTTACATACTGTATTGTCAGGATATATAGTTGCTGCTTTTTTCATAATGGGAATCTCCGCTTATCACCTCTTAAAGAAATCTCACCAATCAATATTTAAAAAATCCTTCAGGATGGCATCTATATTTGCTTTAGTTGTAACATTATTGGAATTTTTTGTTGGTGACTGGCATGCCTATGAAGTTTCAAAAGTTCAACCCACTAAGCTTGCAGCAATGGAAGCACATTGGGAGACATCGAGTGGTGTTCCCATATATTTGCTTGCGCTACCAAATGAAAGTGAAGAAAAAAACAGTATAGAAGCCTTGCCAATTCCTAAACTTTTATCATTGCTTGCAACACATAAAATTGATGGAACGATTAAAGGTTTAAAAGATTTCCCAAAAGATGAAAGACCTCCTGTAATGCTTACATTCCTCAGTTTCAGGCTTATGGTAATATTCAGTTCTATATTTATAATACTTGCCATACTTGCCTTTTATTATTCTAAAAAAGATACAATAGAATCAAAAAAGTGGTTTTTAAAACTACTATTATTTTTCATACCAGTCCCCTATATAATAGGTGAATTAGGCTGGGCTTTGGCTGAAGTTGGTAGACAACCTTGGATTGTTTACGGCCTTCTAAAAACTAACGACGCTATCTCTAAATCTGTGACTTCTTCACAGGTATTTACATCTCTCATAGGTTTTGTTTTGTTTTATGGCACTCTAGCTGTCATAGATATTTATTTATTAGCAAAAATATCTAAAAAGGGTCCTCAATAATTTAGGGAGGTTTATATGGATTTAAATGTATATCAACTTATATGGTTTGCACTATGGGGTCTTTTGTGGGCAATGTATTTTATGTTAGATGGCTTTGATCTTGGTTCAGGCATTTTACACATATTTTTAGGAAAAAATGATACAGAAAGAAGAATTATTATAAACACATTGGGTCCTGTCTGGGATGGTAATGAGGTTTGGCTTGTTACAGCAGGGGGAGCAACCTTTGCGGCTTTCCCCACTACTTATGCATACATGTTCAGTTGGCTATACACACCTCTTCTAATAATTCTTTTTGCATTAATATGCAGAGGAGTGTCCTTTGAATTTAGAAGCAAAATAGACAAAGAAAAGTGGAAGAATTTTTGGGATATTGTAATAACCATCTCAAGTTTTGTTGCAACACTTCTTTTTGGAGTAGCTTTTGGTAATATATTTATGGGATTACCAATTGACAGTAATGGCTATCATGGAAATCTTTTTACTCTTTTAAATGCCTATGGGCTTCTAACTGGACTGTTATTTCTATTATTATTTCTACTGCATGGTTCATTGTGGTTATCAATTAAAACAACTAATGATTTATCATTAAGAGCTAAAAACCTATCAAAAAAACTATGGATATTCTTACTTATTATCGCTGTTATATTTTTGATAGGAACTTACTTTTATACAGATTTATATAATAATTACTTCAAAAAACCAATTTGGTTTATAGTTCCATTAATAGCCGTTATTTCTCTTATTTTTATTCGAATTGCCATGATCAAGTGCTATGTTACAGCATTTTTTTCATCATGCCTTACAATTCTAACAGTTGTTTTTACAGGAATAACTGGATTATTTCCAAACATGATACCCTCTTCTATTTCTCCTGAGTATAGCCTGACAATATACAATTCATCATCCAGCCTCTATACATTAAAAGTTATGACTATTGTTATAATCATATTTGTCCCAATTATATTAATATATCAGATATGGAATTATATTGTTTTCAGTAAACCTGTTACTAAAGAGGATATCATTAACTCTAAAGGTGAAGCCTACTAAATCTAAAATTACAGCAATAGCTATAAAGCTATTGCTGTAATTTTTATAATAAATAAACACAAAAGTATAAAGTATATCTAATCTTATTTAGAGCAATTATTTGTTAAATTTATTTTAAACAATACTCTTAGAAACTAAATCCCCAAATTCAGTTGTTGTAACAAGCTTCTGATTGCTTTCATGAGAAAATATATCGGAAGTTGAATATCCTTCATCTAGGACTTTTTCTACTGCACTTTCAATTCGGCATGCTAAATCATCTCGATTAAAAGAATAACGTAACATTAATGCAGCTGACAGTATAGCTGCAATGGGATTTGCCACATTTTTTCCTGCGATATCTGGTGCAGATCCATGAACAGGCTCATACAAACCAAACATTTTGTTATTTATTGAAGCCGATGCCAAAAGACCTAAGGAACCTGATAGTACAGCTGACTCATCACTCAAAATATCACCAAACATATTTTCAGTAACAATAACATCAAAAAAAGAGGGATCCCTTATTATTTGCATAGCTGCATTGTCAACATACATATGATTCACTGAAATATCTGGAAACTTTTCTTTATTCAATATATTGACTCTCTCTCTCCATAGCAAACTAGTTGAAAGTACATTAGCTTTGTCTATACTTGTTATTTTGTTCATTCTTAATTTTGCTGTTCTAAAGGCAACATCTACAATTCTGTCAATTTCTATGGAAGTATATTTCATTGTATCGATAGCATAATCCCTTTCCTTTGAGATAAATTTGGGATCGCCAAAATAAATGCCTCCCGTTAACTCCCTAAATATAACAAAATCAACACCTTTATCTATAATTCTATTCTTTATTGGCGAAATCTCTTTAAGGCTTTTGTATATCCTTATAGGTCTTATATTAATATATAGATCAAATATTTTACGAAGAGGCAGTAANNGCATCTGATTTTTCACATATTTCAATTGTCTCTCTTGGTAAAGCTTCTCCACATTCGTCAATTGCTACTCCACCTACAAGTGCATATTTAAAATTGAAATTAATATTATCTTTCTTCTCCAAGGTCTTTAGCACTTTTATAGCCTCTTTAGTAACCTCCACACCTATCCCATCTCCTGGCAAAACTGCTATATTATACATATCTCCACCTCTCTAATCTTTGTTATAATACTCCCTATTGATTATTATATAAACAGCAATTGCAAAACACATAAAAACTGGTATAAAGCTTGCATAAAATGGACTTATATATTCATTACGCCCTAAAGTTTCAAATATTGACTGCATTATCCAGTAAAAAAAAGCAAAAATCAATACCTTAGACGCTATAAATACATAGGCAGAATGTCTTGAAAGTTTAATACACAATGGAACCATTAAAAGAACTAACGCTATTGCGCTTAGGGGATAAGAAAATTTTTTATATAAAACAAATTTGTAAATTTTTGTATCTAACCCTTTGTTATTATAAAAATTTATCATCATTATTAGATCTTGGATACTTAATGATTTTGGAGTATTTAATGAAATTTTTATTATATTGTTCAATGTTGCATCTTTTATATTAATTCCACCAAATGTATATGTGCAATTTTTATCTATTTTATAATTTTTTATTTCTTCGTATTTCCATTCACCATCTATATACTGAGCCTTACCAATCTTATTAACCTTTACAAGTTTGAAATCAGTATTTATTTGATACAATCGTAGATTAGTCATGGTCTTTAAAATTGGATCAACCATTTCTATATATATAAAGGTATTATTATCCTCTTTTAACCATAGATCACTTAACCTATTTACTACATAGTTGTTATTATTTTCTATCACCTTTTTTTTATAACTATTTCTCACATATTCAATTTTAGTATTTATATAATCTCCAGAAATTATCATGTATATACACAAGATAGAAGATACTATTAAAAAAGGAAATACAAGTTTTAAGGATTTTAAACCAGAGGTCAAGCATATCACAATCTCATTATGTTTTAACATTACTATCATAACTATTACAGAAGAACACGAAATGGCCACTGGAATTGTCTGATAAAATGCGTATGGAATCTTTAGCAGATCATATATAACAATTTCACTCAATGTAGCAGAATATTTTTCTATATATTTTGTATGTGTTACAATTGAAACAAAAACATAAAAAGCAAGAATAAAGATTTCAACTACAATAAACCATTTAATTAAAGAATATATTATATATTTGTATAATATATTCATAATTTCAACTTAAGAAAGAACAATGGTAATATAGAGATAAATAATATGTTTGGCATCCAGGCAGCTAAAAAAGGGTTGAAGGTTTCATATATTAATGACTTAAAAAAAACAAAGAGAGAATTATATATTATTATTATTAAAAATGAGAAAAAAAAACATGTTGATTTTGAATATTTTTTTAAAAAATTCCCCAAAACAAAACCATATAATACCATAATTATTGTGGCAAAGGGCAATGCAAAGTTAGATGCAAACTGAAATTTATATATAGGATTTTTATTAAAAGCACTGAAAAGTTCTAAAGGTCCCATAAACATTTCATCTTTTAAATTTCTATTTAATTTGTTTATTACATTAAAATCAATTTTAAAATCATTATAACCTATATGAGTAAATTCTTTGTCATCCTTAATTATTGAGCCTTTTTTTAAATCAAAATGTAATATACCATTATTATTATTTATTGTCCCATATTTAGCAAATATTAAAACCTTGCTACTTTTATTATATATGAGCAAACCTTTAAAATCCCTATTGCTTAATTTTTTATCAACATACATTAGCAACCCGGGTATTTTATCAAAGAGTTGTTTTTCACTTAAATCTTTTATGGAAATATTATGTGCAATAATATTAAAATTATTCCACGCCAACCTATTTCCAAGAGGTGTTAGAAATAACGAACATGCCGCTGATATAAAGAAACCTAACAATGAAAATAATACCAAAGGTCTAACAATTATTTTATTTGAAGCGCCTGATGATTTCAATACAACTATTTCAGAATCCGAATTGAGCCTATTAAATGCTATAATTGTAGATAACAACATTGCTGTTGGTATAGTTAACACTAAAAAAGAAGGTATATAAAAGAAAAATATCTCTAAAACTAATAAAATATTCCTTCCTCTTGATAAAAAAAGTTCAGAAAGATTTAAAATTTTATCTAGTAATAGAAGAAAAATAAAAAATAAATTAGCTAATAAAAAATATGGAAAAACTTCTTTAAGAATATATCGTTCAATAACCTTCATTCCGATTCATTTGTCTTATAAAGCCTTATAACTGGAGTTTCTCTTTTAAGGGAAATTTCATCTATTCTTAAAATATAACTTATAGGTATATATGTTTTTACAACATCTTGAAATTCTTTTCTGATTTTATCATCTTCTGGTGTTACTATCAGCTCGGATGAGTCTATAAAAACTATATCTGATACTTCTATAAGCCCAAGGAATGATGTAGGACTGACTTGGCTAGCATATAAATGTGTTACTTCTTTCTTGTCGTTAAGAAAATATATTTTGTATAAATTTTTTGTTTTACTCAATTTATTTTTACCTCAATTTTATTATCTTTAACTATAATATCAAAATCGTTTATATTTAACCCCTTATCAACTAAACCACTTAACTTATTATAGATTAAGACTTTAAGCTGTTCTTCATTTTTAACACCAATATCTTTTAATTTTTGCATAATCTTGAAACCTATTTGTTCCATATGATTATGTTCATCTTTAATAACACCTTTATATTTCTTCCATCTTGATTTGTATGAATAATATTTTGAAACTAAATTATTATATTTATTTCTTAAAGAAGAATCTGTTATCTGATACACTCTATATTTATTAATTATTCCCTTTAATAAATCTTCGTTCATCAAAGGAGGCCTGTCAGCATCCCCTTTGAAAAATAGATTATATTCAAAATTAACCATATCAATCAGCTGTTCTAAACGTCTCAAATCTTTTTCAACAACTTTATTATCTATTTCCATGAAATATAGCGCAAATCGGCATTTTTTGCAAAAATATCAAATATAAAATTTACAAAACCAATTATAATACTACCTCCGACAGCTGCCCAAAAACCATCAATATAAAAACCTTCTACAAGCAAGGAAGTTAATTTCAATATAGTTGCTATAATAACTAAATAAAATATACCAAAACTTAATAATTGCAGCGGCAAAGTTAATAATATAAGTAATGGCTTTAAAAATATATTTAACAGTGTCAGTATAAGTGCACTAAGAAACAATACAGAAAAAGATGCTACATCAATATGCTTAAACATAATTGATGCAGTTGCTATACTAATTATATTTATAACTAATCTATAAAGCAAAAACCTAACTTTAAACATCAATATAAATTATTATAAACAAATAGTAAAATCAACAGATTAATTAATTTTTATACAAACCTACTACTAAAATTTTATATTTTATTATAGATAATATAAAATAAATTTGGTATTATCAATCTATGAAAAAAGTAATAATAGTTGGTGGTGGTTTTGCTGGTTTGAATGTAGCAAAGCATTTAAAGAACAGAAATGATGTAGAGGTAATTATATTTGATAGCAATAATTATCATTTATTTCAGCCTTTATTATATCAAGTTGCTATGGCAGGATTAGACCCCGCTGATATTGCAAATCCATTAAGAACTATTTTTAGTGGCGTTACAAATATAAAAATTTATCTTGCCACAGTTTTAGAGATAAAAAAAGAAGAATCTATAGTTGTATCAGACTTCGGTGATTTTCATTTTGACTATCTTGTTATAGCAACAGGTTCTACAACACATTATTTTGGAAACAATCACTGGACAGAGCACACATTACCTTTAAAAACTTTAAAGGACGCCAGAAATATCAGGAATAAAATATTAACTTCCCTCGAAGAGGCAGAGAAAACAACCAATTCTGAACTCAAAAGAAAATATCTCACCTTTGTCATTATTGGGGGAGGTCCAACGGGAGTTGAATTAGCAGGTAGTCTTGCAGAAATGTGCAGATATACAATGGCAAAGGATTTCAAAAATATAAATACGAAGGATGCAAAAATTATTCTTTTAGAAAAAGCTCCATTTATTATGGGAGCTTATCATAAAAATCTATCAAAAAAAGCAAATATATCCCTTAAAAAACTAGGTGTTGAAGTAAAAACAGATGTAAATGTTTTAAACATCGAAAATGAGTTAGTGAAAACAGATAAGGGGGATATAAATGCCTCTACAATAATATGGACAGCTGGAGTTAAACCAACAGATTTAGGTGAGAAATCTAGCCTACAAACAAATAAAAAAGGACAGATAATTGTAGAAAAAGATTTATCAGTAAAGGATTGGCCTAACGTATATGTAGCAGGCGATATAGCTTATGTGGAGCAAAATAATAAACCTTTGCCAGGCATTGCACCCGTAGCTATGCAAGAAGGTATATACATTGCAAAAGCTATATTATCAAGAATTAATAATAAAGAACTTAAACCTTTCAAATATGCTAATAGGGGTCAGATGGCAACAATTGGAAGAAACAAGGCCATAGCAGAAATGGGAAAAGTAAGACTATCCGGCAGTATAGCTTGGATATCCTGGATATTTATACATATCTATTATTTAACTGGCTTTAAAAACAAAATTGTCGTTATGTTTCAATGGGCATGGTCATATTTTACATATAGGAAGGGATCACGAATAATCTTGAAATAAAAACTATTAATATTTAAAGTTCCATTCTATGAATCGTATAGGCATTTCTTCATCAATTTGTTTGTAATCATTATAAGCAAAATTTAAAGCATAATCAGAAAAATTATATAATAAATCTTCATCAATTTTTTTACTGTTATTTCTCAAATCATTTAAAAAACTTTCCGTCTTTTCAATGATAATATCCTCAGTAGGGAATACCCAATTTTGAATTTCCAAAACCTTTGTAAAATCTACTGTTTTATCAATACCTTCTTTAATAAATAAACCAAGTTGATCTAGTTGTACAACTAAATTATCATAAGCATGCAATTTCCCTTTATGTGCAATTAAATCATTAATTATGGAAGATGAATTTTCGTCAATTATTTGTTCTTCCTTCTCATTTCTCTCGATTTTGTCTGCCCAAGCTAGCAATGGTACTTTTTTGGTAGATGGAAAATAGGGAGTAAAAATGCCTACTGAAGGCTCCCCTAGGTTTGCCCACATGGTAATTAATCTATTATCTTCCCCAGCTTTAATTCCTCTTCCTATAAATGCAAATCTCGTATTATATCTACTAATACATGATTCTGTAAAAAAATTATGTATATCCTTAGCCTCTAAATCTGCATCAATGTCTGCTCCTGATTTTTTCAATACATCAAGGTTCACCTTTTCAACATCTCCACATACATCTCTTGCTAAATCTCGCATCAAAGATTTATAACTTATATTTCCTTTATTCACTAAGGTCATTAATATTTCATTGGCTCTTTTCTCTCTTGCCGCTCCTCCTGAATAAGGAGACCACTGGTTGTCATTTGTCCTCACTACAAAACCAATAAAATTACCATTATTATCAAGTGCATTATTTGCATCAAACTTTTCCCATCTAATTTTTGCTCCTTGAATAGGTGCATAAACTTCATATATTGCTGCCCCACCTTCACTATCAACTAGAGCAAAATTCCCATGTATAGTAGAAAACTTCTTTATTGTATGCCAACTATCTAATAATTCTTCAAATTCTAATAAATTTTTACAGTGGCTTATAGCATAGTTTAATAAGTACATATTAGAATTAGTAATCTCATTGGCTGGATTAATACCAGATACAGTAGTGTTGGATATGATAAGCCCTGCATCATTTATACCAGCTCCATTAATGACATCGGGATATAAATTACTTCCCCTACTAAATCCCCACTTTACAACACTCATATGCCCGTATTTTTCATCGCCTTGGGGATTATAATATTTAACTTCCTGTCTATATTCATCTCGCTCATCCCTTGTCTTAAAGAGTAAAGGCCTTCCATCATCAGTAACTTTTCCTGATATAACAGCAAGTGTACAGGTTTGTCCTATATTTAAAAATACAAATAAGAATACTGAAATATATGTTAACATTCTTATACGCATAAACTCCAACTCCTCCATTAGTTATTCATAAAAATTGCATGAACAGCCATCACAACCACTTGGACATGAATTGCCCAAATAGAAGTCCAGCCATTCATTAAAATTATAGTCTACCCAAGTTTTATCTTCATTGATCAGCTTCTCATATTCCATTCCTGCTGTCTTTTCCATATTCGATAGATTATTATTTAACTCACCAGTGTTATAAACTTCAGGATAATCCTTGAGAATTATGAGTTCCTTTTTTAGCTGTAATACTTCTTCTTTACTCATAGTATCATCTCCTATTCATAGCTTATACTGCTTAAAAGAAATCTAAATCTATATTCTAAAAAAACAAGCTTAAAATCTTCTATAGTCATATAATGTAAATACTATCAAGTATTATTGTTATACTAATTTTAATGGTTCTTATATTAATATTTTTGAATAAATGGAGGTTCAACAATTAACTCTTTTCCAACGTTCTTCCGGAATTCCATAAACACTAACTTTGCAACTTTATTAATTTCACTATGTAAAAACTTCATTCTTTTTAATTCTAATTTATATTTTCTCGAATTTTCAACAACATCTATCATAAAATCTACATCATATGACATATAAAGAGACCCAGAATTTTTTAAATATTTCAAAGCAAATGTAAAAATATCATCTATATTCAGAAATCTAGAAAATCTTGCATGTTCTTTCATCTTATTTTGACTAATTCTACCTCTATTAGTTTCTCTGTATGGAGGATTACATACAATTAAATCATATTGTGTAGTTGTCCGGAACTCTTTAACATCTCCTTCATAAGTATGTATTACTTCAGAAAGAGCATTAATTTCTACTGTTTTTACTAAACATTCAAATAATTCAGGCTGAATTTCAATAGCATCAACATGTGAGCATTTCAAAATCTTAGCTACATAAAGTGCTAATACCCCACTTCCACTTCCAATATCAATGGCTCTTTTGTATTTTTTCCCTCTAATAAATTGTGCTAACACTACGGTATCAGTTGAGAATCTAAAGCCCTTTTTTGGTTGACATACCTTAAGTTCTTTAGATAATATATTATCAATTGTATATTCTATTTGTACCTCTCAGAAATTTTAACCCTCATCAACTCCTTTTTTATTTTGTATTCAGCATCCCTAACAGCTTTATCGTCCTTTTCTCTAGCCATAATTAATTCTTTTTCTGCTCTTTCCTTTTCCTCGAAAGCTTTTTGATAGTCAATTTCTTTACCCAGTTCAGCATTTTCAGCAAGAATGATAACATTATTATTACGAACCTCTAAAAAACCATATTCAATAAAAGCACAGTCTGAAACCATATTATGCTTAAACCTTAATTCTCCCATTGCCAAAGCTGTTATTAAAGGAGCATGATCCAGAAGAATTCCCAACTCTCCATATAACCCTGGAACAGTTAATTCTTCAACATCTCCCTTAAATAAACTTCTTGTTGGAGTCACCAATTCAAAATGAAAATTAGCTTCCATTTTACTTCTTTGTTGATGCCTTTAATTTTTCTGATTTTTCATAAATATCATCTAAGCCACCAACCATATAAAAGGCCTGTTCTGGTAGCTCATCTAACTGTCCATCTATTAATAGCCTAAAAGCCTTAATCGTATCTTCTAGTTTTACATATTTCCCTGATATCCCAGTAAACTGTTCTGCCACATGAAATGGCTGAGAAAATAATCTTTGAATACGTCTTGCTCTAAGCACTATTAATTTATCATCATCAGATAATTCTTCCATCCCTAAAATTGCTATAATATCCTGTAGTTCTTTGTATCTTTGCAGAATTTTCTGAACTTCCCTTGCAACTATATAGTGTTCCGTACCTATAATATTTGGATCTAGTATCCTAGAAGTTGAGTCTAATGGATCGACAGCCGGATAAATACCAAGTTCTGCAATCTGCCTTGAAAGTACTGTTGTAGCATCTAAGTGCGCAAATGTTGTTGCTGGAGCAGGGTCTGTTAAGTCATCAGCAGGAACATAAATTGCCTGTACAGAAGTAATAGAACCCCTTTTTGTAGAAGTTATCCTTTCTTGAAGATCTCCCATTTCAGTACCCAAGGTTGGCTGATAGCCAACGGCTGAGGGCATCCTGCCTAGTAAAGCAGATACTTCAGAACCAGCTTGTGAAAATCTAAAAATATTATCTATAAAAAGCAGTACATCCTGTCTTTCCACATCTCTAAAATATTCTGCAACTGTTAAAGCCGATAACCCTACACGCATTCTTGCTCCAGGTGGTTCATTCATCTGACCATATATAAGTGCAACTTTATCTAATACACCAGATTCTTTCATTTCTAGCCATAAATCATTTCCTTCTCTTGTTCTTTCTCCAACTCCACCAAATACAGAATATCCACCGTGTTCCTTAGCGATGTTATTTATTAATTCCATAATAAGAACTGTTTTACCTACACCTGCTCCGCCAAAAAGCCCTGTTTTACCCCCCTTTGTATATGGTTCTAATAAATCAATTACTTTTATGCCTGTCTCTAATATTTCATAACCTGTATCCTGATCTTCAAGCCCTGGAGCTGGTCTATGGATTGGCCATTTTTCTTTTACCTTAACCTCACCCATTTCATCAACGGGTTCTCCAGTAACATTCAAAATTCTACCCAAAACCTCTTTACCAACTGGAACACTTATTGGTTTTTCTAAATCTATCACTTCCATTCCTTTTACAAGCCCATCTGTTGAAGTCATTGCAACAGCTCTTACATTGTTCTCGCCCAAATGCATTTCTACTTCACAAATCACTTCTCTCTGATGATCTTTATCTCTTATAAGCACTGCATTATAAATCTCAGGTAATTCACCTGATTCAAACTTTATGTCTACAACAGGACCTATTATTTGAATTATTTTACCAATGTTTTCCAATTAAATCCTCCTTCACTTATTTAGAGCTTCAGAACAATTGACAATATCTAACAGTTCCATGGTAATTGCTGCTTGTCTTGCCTTATTATAATATAAAACATATCTATCAATCATTTCTCCAGCGTTTTTAGTGGCATTCTCCATTGCTGCCATACGTGATCCATGTTCACCAACTGTCGACTCCAATAGCTTGTTATAAAGAGTAAAATCAACATATCTTCTTAACAATTCATCTAATAATTGTTCAGGAGAAGGTTCATAAATATAGTTAATAGAAGCCTCCACCGTTTCACTTCTTTCCATAGGTAGTAATTTATAAACTAAAGGGACTTGATATGCCACATTTCTGAATTCATTATATAAAATATATACCTCTCTATAGATATGATCTATAAAATTCTTTCTAACAAATTCCCCAATCTTTTTTGCATCATTATAGGTAATTTTACCACCATAGTTTATTAACTTAAAGGGCACATTATACCCATGATTTTTTATAAACTCAAATCCACTTCTCCCTACTGACAATACTTCTATTTCCTCTTTATTCTTATCTTTTACAAAACCATTGAAAGTTTTGACCATATTTGAATTAAAAGCACCACATAACCCTCTATCTGAAGTAATAAATATAACTAATATTTTACCTAACTTCTCTGCATGAAAAAATGGATGTATATCGTCTTCAATAGCACTACTTAAATGCATGATTATTTCTTTAATATTATTTGCATAAGCAATAGTAGAATTAAAGGCTTCCTGAGCTCTTCTGAATTTTGCAGCTGACACCATCTTCATGGCTTTTGTTATTTTCTGCGTACTTTTTATAGAATTAATTTTTCTTTTTATATCTCTTGTGCTTTTCATCTAATTAGTTGTTAAAAATATACTTAAAAATTCTTTTATATTTTTACCTATTTTATCTTTTAGCTGCTCAGACAATTCCTTTTTATCCACTATCTCCTGCAATATTTCTTTATTATTTGCCCTAATATAGCTTATAAGCTCCTTTTCAAAAGCCTTTATTTTTTCGTTAGGAACTTCATCTAGATAGCCATTTACTCCAGCAAATAATATCAATATTTGTTCTTCAACTGGTACTGGCAAATATTGATCTTGTTTTAAGAGTTCAACAAGTTTACTCCCTCTGTTTAATTGTGCCTGTGTCGCCGCATCAAGTTCACTACCGAACTGAGCAAATGCCGCTAATTCTCTATACTGAGCAAGGTCTAATCTTAAACTTCCCGCTATCTGTTTCATAGCCTTTATTTGAGCAGATCCTCCAACCCTCGAAACAGATAGCCCAACGTTAATTGCTGGTCTTATACCAGCATAGAATAAATCTCCTTCTAGGTAAATTTGTCCATCTGTAATAGAAATAACATTTGTAGGAATATAGGCAGACACATCTCCAGCCTGGGTTTCAATTATTGGCAAAGCAGTAAGAGAACCACCACCATGTTTTTCATTGAACTTAGCTGCTCTTTCTAAAAGTCTGGAATGCAAGTAAAAAACATCACCTGGATAAGCTTCTCTACCAGGAGGTCGTCTCAATAAAAGCGATAATTGTCTATAAGCAGCAGCATGTTTTGACAAATCATCATATATTACGAGCGCATGTTTTCCTCTATCTCTAAAATATTCTCCCATAGTACAACCTGCATATGGAGCAATATATTGTAATGGAGCAGGGTCACTTGCTGTTGCTGATACAACTATAGTATTATCTAGAGCACCATTTTTTTCCAATGTATCGACAACTCTTGCAACGGTCGAATTTTTTTGACCAATTGCTACATATACGCAAATTACATCTGTATTTTTCTGATTTATTATTGTATCTAAAACTATTGCTGTTTTACCTGTTTGCCTATCTCCTATAATCAATTCTCTTTGCCCACGACCAATGGGTATCATAGAGTCTATAGCTTTTATACCAGTTTGTAAGGGTTCTTTAACAGGCCTTCTTTTGACAATTCCAGGGGCTATTTTCTCAATTACATCATAATTTTTCACCTTTATAGGCCCTTTTCCATCTATTGGTTGCCCCAAAGGATTTACAACTCTCCCTAAAAGTTCTTCCCCTACAGGAACTGATGCAATACGCCCCGTTCTTTTTACAACATCTCCCTCCTTAATGTCTTCAAATTTATCTGTAATTACAACGCCAACAGAATCTTCTTCTATATTCATAGCTATTCCAAATCGGTCCTCTTTCAATTCTACAAGTTCGCCAGCCATAACCTTATTTAGACCATATATACGAGCTATTCCATCTCCTGCACTTAGAACATAGCCTACTTCTTCCATTTCCAGTTTTTTTTCAAAATTTTTTATATTATCTTTTATAATACGGCTAATTTCATCGGATTTTAACTGCATCATATTTCTCCTTTAACATTTAATACAATCTCATTTAAAGTTTTTCTTATGCTTCCATCAATTATCTTATCTTTCATGACAATAACAAAGCCACCTAATATATCTTTTTTTATTTTAATATCAAATATTATTTTGTACTGAACAATCCTTTCAAGCTCATATCGCAGCTGATCTAGTATACTATTATCAGGCTTATCTACAACATAAAGAGTAGCAACCATTGTATTATTTTCCTCGTTGTATAAATCTAAAATATATCTATAGATATTAAAAACGTATTTGAACCTGTTGTTAACAACAAGTAGGCTTAAAAAGTTTAAAAATATTTTCTCAGATTTACTTTTTTGCATTAAACGACTTAAAAGTTCCATTTTTTCACTTCTTGATATTATAGGAGAATTTAATAAAACATATAGCTGCTCATATTGATTCAATATTTCTATAAATTGTCCAAAAACATCCTTAAGCAGATCAACTTGCAATTTTTCTTTATATACACTAAATAATGCATAACCATATCTCTTTACGATAACATTATCTTTCAATTTTACTTAACCTACCGATATTTTTCTTCCAGCTTAACAGTAGTTTTTCTTTACTTGTATTGTTTTGTAATATCTCTATGGAAGTTTTTATGGTATTTTTTAAAACTTCATCAACTATTGTGGAAACAATTTTTTTTCTCTCACCTTCAATAGCTCTTTCAATAGAATTTCTATATTTTCTAAGTTCTTGCTCAAAATTATTTATAAATTGCTCTTTTTCTACTTCAATTTGTTTATAATATTTTTTCTTCATCTCTTCAATTTCATTATCAAGATGTAACAATCTATCATTTTCAAGCTTTATAAAGTTTTCTATATTATCATTTTTCTCTTTTGCAGAATTGAAACTATTAACAATATTAATTTTCCTCCTATCAAGAAATTCAAGCAGAGGAACCTTGGCAAATTTATAAATTATTAAGACAAAAATGATAAATGTGATAATTCTCCAAAAAAAAGAACCAATATCTATGTGTGAATTATCAGAAGCATAAAGATAAATATTTGAAAATAAAATTAATATTATTACTCTTAATATCACAACAATTTCTCAATTATTAATTCTGAAAATTCGGGCACTTTTTTGCTCAATTCATTCATTAGTCTATCAGATTCTTGTTCTAATATTGATATTTGTTCACGATAATAACTTTCATTTAAAATTTTTTCAGTATTTCTTTGTTCCTCAAAACTTTTCTTTAAATTATCTAATGTTAATTTCCTTTCATCATTAAGCTTATTTCTTGCTTCCAATAATTTTAAATTATATATTTTTTTTAACTCAGCTAATTTTTCTTCTTTAACTTTAATTTCTCTTTGAAGATATGCTAACTTTTCATTTCTTTTTTCAATATTGCTTAATATAGGTTTTAAAATATATTTCTTCGATATAAAAATGATGATTAAAAAATTAATCATCTGCAATATTAATGTACTGTCTAAATTTAACATAATTTTAATTCACTATATTTTTTATTATTCTGCTCATACCAAATATTAAGTATTCTGTCAATATTTTAAAATATCAATACATGGTAAACTCCCCTTTTCAATATACTCCAAAGAAGCACCTCCTCCAGTTGAAATATGGCTTATTTTATCAGCCACACCAGCTTTGTGAACAGCGCTTACTGAATCTCCTCCTCCAACAACAGAAAAAGCGTCCAAAGAAGATATAAAATTAGCAATTTCAAAGGTACCCTTTGAGTATTGATCTTTCTCAAACACACCCATTGGACCATTCCAAAGTATTGTTTTCACATCCTTGAGAGCTCTTTTATATTTTTCTATAGTCTTTTCACCAATGTCAAGCCCCATTAAATTATCATCTATATCTTCATTGTCTAACCTTATAGGCTGACCATCTAAACTTGTTGAAGCTAAATGATCAACAGGCAAAAATATTTCAACATTTTTATCCATTGCCTTCTTATATATTTTGTCTATAGTTGGCAACATTTCAATTTCAATAAGGGATTTACCAACCTTAAAACCATTGAATTTTAAAAATGTATAGGCCATAGCTCCCCCAATAAAAAGTTTATCAATTTTATCGAGCAAGCTTTCAATGACACCAATTTTGTCACTAACCTTTGCACCTCCCAATATAGCTGCAAATGGCTTTTCAGGGTTGACAATCAGTTTGTCCAAGGCATTGACTTCCTTTTCTATTAAAAAGCCAGCTCCTTTATCCTTTATTTTCAAGGCTAATCCATATACTGAAGCATGCTCTCTATGAGAAGTACCGAAAGCATCGTTTACATAGACTTCCGTAAACTCGCTCAAAGCCTTTACAAAGGTTGGATCATTTTTCTCCTCACCTTTATAAAATCTTAAGTTTTCTAACAGAATTGCTTCACCTGAACCCAACCCATCAATTGCCTTTTTAACGCTTTCTCCAATACAATCATCTACAAAGGCTAATCTAAAATACTTTTTATTTATATAATCAGCTACACTTTTTAAAGAATACTCTGCTTTTTTTTCTCCTTTTGGCCTCCCCAAATGGGTCGCCAATATAAGTTTTGCACCTTTATCTAATGCATATTTTATGGTAGGAAGCGCCTCTTCTATACGGGTATCATCTTCTATCACCCCACCTTTTAATGGCACATTAAAATCTACCCTTAAAAACGTCCTTTTATCTTTTAAATTTAATTCTTTTATTGACTTTATTCTCATATAGCCTCCTTAATTATTAAATAAAAAAAAAACGAGAGGCCCCATGGCCTCTCTTAATTTATAACAATTTTGAAACTAAATCAACAACCCTATTAGAATAACCCCACTCATTATCATACCAGCTAAATACCTTCACCACTTTCCCTATAACTTTGGTCAATTCAGCATCAAACATAGAAGAACTCGAATTCCCTTTAAAGTCAATAGATACCATGGGCTCTGTCACATATTCTAAGATACCCTTTAATGAACTTTCGCTGGCCTTTTTCATTGCTTTATTTATTTCTTCAACTGAAGTTTCTTTTTTCACAACACATGTTAGGTCAACTATTGACACATTAGGTGTTGGCACTCTTATAGCAAGACCGTCCAGTTTCCCTTTCATTTCAGGAATTACCTCACCAATTGCTTTTGCAGCACCTGTTGATGTTGGAATCATTGATAATGCAGCAGCCCTTGCTCTACGTAAATCCTTATGTGGCAGATCTAAAATCCTCTGATCATTTGTATAGGAATGAATAGTTGTCATAAGCCCATATTCAATTCCACAACATTCATTTAATACCTTAACAACAGGAGCTAAACAATTGGTAGTGCATGATGCATTGGATATTATATGATGTTTGTTCTTATCATATTTATTACAGTTAACTCCTAAGACAACAGTAAAATCCGGTTCTTTTGCTGGAGCTGTAATAACAACTTTTTTAGCTCCTGCCTGCAAATGTTTTGAAGCCATATCCCTTTTTGTAAAAAGTCCAGTAGATTCAATTACAACATCAACACCTAAATTTTTCCATGGTAAATTTGCTGGATCTTTTTCTGTAAGCACCTTAATTTCTTTCCCATCCACAACTAATGAATTGTCTGTATAAGTCACTTCAAAATCAGCGATACCATGAACTGAATCGTACTTTAATAAATGCGCTAGAGTTTTTGGATCTGTTAAATCATTTATAGCCATAAACTCTAAAGGTAAACCCTTTTTCAATGCGGCTCTAAAAGCACACCTTCCTATTCTACCAAATCCATTAATACCTACTTTAATCGACATATTCGTCCTCCTTTATATATGTGTTTATTTGCTTTTCTAAAAAAGCAAGTATACCATTTAATTCATCATTACTCATTTCTTTCCTATTCTTAACAATATTACCTAATCTATTTACTTCATAAATAGCTTTTTGACGCAATTCTTTTATTTTAGTTTCATAGGTGTTAATTCTTTTTGCATAATTTTCAAGTTTTCTTTCTTGAATTTTATTTATTTGCGAAAATTTTTTTAATTGATTAACTATATCAATGGTTTTTTGTACATTATTAAATTCAACTAATTTACTTGTTAAAATATTTAACTTATCAAGTTGCTCTTTATTTTTCAAATACTCATTATATAATTCATTATATGCTTTTCTCAAAGCTCCAATCTCTTTTATATTGTCAATATTTCTTTTAGCAATCTGTTGCTTCTCCAAATCAATTTTTTCAATTGATTCCAACAACTCAATATATTGAGTTATATCATTAAGTGTTTCAACTACGTTTATAACTTTTCCATCTACAATCACAGGATACATCAGCTGATCAAAGCTAAACTTTGAATGATCTAATGTTATATCAATCTTTTGATTAAATTGTTTTTGCAAATTGTATATATCTATCATTTTACACCATTCACATGGTTCAGCTTTATTAAAGATATGTTTATAACATTTTTTGTTCACAAGATATTTTACATCATTATATTTTAATATTCTTGCCAACGAATCATTACCATATATAATATTATAATGTTCATCGACAACAAAGAGTGCCACTTCTTGCCCATTCAAGATGTTTTCAAGCTTTTTCTTCTCATCCAATAGTACACTTAAATTAATATATAATTTGCTATTTTCATCTTCCTTTTCCTGTAATTTTGTGGATATATTTG
Source organism: Deferribacterales bacterium UBA4806 (assembly GCA_002402635.1). Lineage (GTDB taxonomy): Bacteria > Chrysiogenota > Deferribacteres > Deferribacterales > UBA228 > UBA228. The sequence continues at coordinate 6,187 of DHGE01000120.1, read as the reverse complement.
CTAATTCTAATTGTTTTTTTTCTAGTTTTGTTTTTAAGTCCATAAGTTCTCTATATATATCAATTATGTTGCAAAACACATGTGATAAGAGTTTATTTATATCATAAACAACTGGGATAATGAAGGCTACATTCCTATCTAATAAATACATATGTAGAATATAAAAATCTATTAACTCATCTTTAAATTTACCTTTAATAGTAAACTTATTTTCTCTTAGTTGCCCTACAAAATAATCAGAAACATTTATTCTTTTAAGTACATTATTTGTAAAAACAAAAACATTGTTATCTATTTTTATATAGATTGGGAATACTATATTTGCAAATACTTTGCTTGCACATTCTTTTAGAGTATCAAGTTCAATCATAACACGCTCTTTGCCAATATATAGCAATCAACTGCATTAGCTCCAGCCCTCTTCAAGACAAGGCATGCTTCATTTAATGTTGCACCTGATGTATATATATCATCTATCAACAATATATTCAATCCATTTACTTTAAAACCCAATGAAAAGGAGCCTTTTACATTTTTTAATCTTTCACTTCGTTCTAATGTCCACTGATATTTTGTTAATCTCAGCCTTTTCAAAACCTTCTTAAAAGGAATGGCCTTCCTTTTTGACAATTCCTTTGCAATGATATCGGCAGGATGAGCAAATCTTTTAAACTTTCTCATCCAATGTGTTGGGATTGTTGTTATTATATCATATTTCCTTATTAAATCAATCTTTAACATTTTTCTAGAAATATATTTCAACAAATATATAGCCTTTATACTGTTATTGAATTTAATTTGCCTAATAATAATTTTTACAGCACCTTTGTAGAAAAAATTGAAATAGGCATATTGAAAATTCTTTTTCTCTAAGCAATATCTACAATAATTTGAATTTATTCCTGTAGGAAAACCACAATTATAACAATAATTTTTTACAAATAGATTGCGTAATGACCATAAGCACTGTGTACATAAATATTTTTGATAATTGATTCTTCTTTTGCAACAACTACATTCTGAATAAAATATTTCATCTAACAATAAGTGTTTCACCTGACATCTCATCAGGCATTTTAATATTTAATATATCAAGCATAGTAGGTGCAATATCAGCCAATTTACCAATATTTTTAGTTAGTTTAGCATTATAATTATACATTATAAAAGGCACTAAATTTGTAGTATGGGCTGTATGAGGACCATTCGTTTCATAATCCCACATTTGTTCACTATTACCATGATCAGCAGTTACCAACAATATTGAATCATTCTCTTTAACTACTTTAATTACTTCACCAAGACAGTTATCTACTGCTTTACAGGCCTTAATTGCTGCATCTAGAACCCCAGTATGTCCTACCATATCTGGATTTGCAAAATTCATAACAACTACATTTAACTCTTCCTGTTTATATGCCTCTTTAAATTTATCTGTAACTTCGTAAACGCTCATCTCTGGTTTTTTGTCATATGTTGGAACACTTTTAGGAGAAGGAACAAGAATGCGTAATTCATCCTTAAAGATCTCTTCTCTACCACCATTAAAGAAAAAGGTAACATGTGCATATTTTTCAGTTTCTGCAATACGTAACTGTCTTAAACCTTTATTACTAATTACTTCTCCTAAGATGTTCTTTAATTTTTCTTGAGGAAAGGCAACTTTTACATCTAATGTTTTATCATATTCAGTCATCGTCAAAAACAAAACTTTTGGCTTTTTACCTCTGTCAAAAAAATTAAAATCACTATTGATAAAAGCATATGAAAGCTCTCTTGCTCTGTCAGCTCTAAAATTAAAAAAGAAAATACCATCACCATCTCTAACCGTGCCATCTATTCCTTTAATAACGGTGGGTTTAATAAATTCATCGGTTTCCCCCCTCTCATATGCATTCAACACTGCATCTTCTGGATTTTTTTCACATAGTCCTTTGCCAAAACGAATAGCATCAAATGCTTGCTTAACTCTGTCCCACCTTTTGTCTCTATCCATAGCATAATATCTACCAGTTATTGTGGATATGGCTCCATAATTTATTTTTTTAGTATAGTTATTTAAGTCTTTAATATAGTTTATTCCACTTTTTGGTGGTGTGTCTCGACCGTCCGTAAAAGCATGTATGTATGCTTTTTCTATCCCAAATTCTTTAAACAGCTGCAACAACCCCTTTAGGTGATCTATATGGCTATGTACGCCACCGTCACTAACAAGTCCAAAAAAATGTATCCTTGAATTTGAGTTCTTGAGATCTTCAATAAATTGCATTATTACTTCATTGTTTCTTATTGTTCCGTTGTTTATCGCTTTATTAATTTTAACATAATCCTGATAAACTATCCTACCAGCCCCGATATTGGTATGACCTACTTCTGAATTTCCCATTTGACCTTTCGGCAATCCCACCCATTCTTCTGAAGCATTTAATAGTATATGAGGATTATTTTCCCATAGATTATTAAAATTTATAGGATTACATAATTTCACAGCATTATAATCTTCACTTTCTCGATAACCCCATCCGTCTAATATTAGCAATACTATTTTGTTTTTATCATTCATCAGAATCACGTACCCTTACATCTTTATCTTACCACTTTTTTCTAATTCACTTTTACATTCTGTGCAGTATCTCGCAAATGGAACATATTCAAGTCTTTTCTCATCTATCTTATCTTCACACTCTATACAAACTCCATAAGTGTCTGCATCTAAACGTTGTAAAGCCTGTTCAACAAGCCTTAACTTCAATGCATCAGTCTCTACCTTCCCAAGCATTAAAGTTTTTGTATATAAATAGTAAGCCTCATCGGCTAAATCTTTCCCAGAGGATTCATCTAAGCTCTTTGCATCTTCATATTTTTCTTTCAAGCTATTGATAAGTTTCTTTTTCATCTCTAACAACCTATTTCTAAAGTATTCTTTCTTATCTTTTTCCATAATTAACTCCTTATTTATTATATGGATGATTGTACAAAATTGTAAAACTTCTATATATTTGCTCCAAAAGGACAATCAAGGCAATTTCATGGCTAAAAGTTAATTCACTAAGTGATATATTATCATCTGCTATTTCTGTTATTCCTTTTGGTAAGCCGTAAGCTCCACCAAGTATAAAATATATCTCCATCTTATATAGCATCATCTTTTCCATCCATTTTGAAAATGATAATGAATTCATCATCCTACCTTTAGCCTCAACTGTAATTTTAGTATAATCATTGCTTATATCAAGTATTTTATCTTTCTGGAATGCCATTGTCTTCTCTAAATCTTTTGTATATTTACTTTTAAAGTCAAAAATTCTTATATCACAATAAAATCCAATTCTTCTTATATAATCTGCATAGGCCTCAATAAATATGCTATTTTTTAGCCTATCTGGAATTATAATACCTAAAAACATACATAATTGCAGGCACTATATCTATTAATTAATGCTTGTCAATATTTAAATCTTTATAAAATTGTAAAATTTTGGGGTGATATGTAAGATTTTTTACAAACCGCGAAGCTTTAAGCCCCTTTATTGATTTTTCCTCATCCATCGGAAAATAAGAAGCCTTAGATTGAACATGAATATTGCCAGAAAGATCCTGAATATAGCCTCTAACAAAAATTATGCTTTTTTTTTCATACATAAATTCTGAAATTGCAACGTAATTCTTATTCATTGTTACTGGTTTTTTATATTTAATGCTCATCTCTCTTGTGTAAAACAATCTCATATAACTACTAAATGCAAATGATGTCCATGTCATTACCTCATCCAGAATTGTTGCGACTATGCCACCATGTACAACACCCATGTACCCTCCAATTCCATCAAAGGCAGAAAATTCTATTTTTACAAAGCCATCTTCATAAAAACTTTTCAGATGCAATCCATTAGGAACATCATCGCCGCAAACAAAACAACTATCAGTATGTGGAAAATAAAGTTTCATTGAGTTATTTTACTATGATCTTTACATATTTCAATACATTATTTAATTATTGAGTTGACTGCATTGTTCATTTTTGTTACATAATTAAATGTATACAATATTTTTTAAGGGAGGCAAATTAATGAAGAATAAAAATATCTTTATTATGCTTTTATTATCAATGATTTTAACTGTCTTTAGTAGTAACTATGCATTTGCCTATGGTGAATATAACACACCAGACAGCTGGGGGATGCATACCACCCCTGGTGGATTTAAAAATTCCTACCAAGGCATAAGGTTAGGGAACACTGCAATAATGGATATGAATTTAACAACAAGGTTTAGATTAAGAGCTAATGAATATTCGGACGATGAAGATCTTTTTCAATATATAAGAGGAAGTATAAAAGGTATTAAATTGGGACAAGGAAATGTAGAAGGTTCATATTTTCTGAGGTTTTCAGGTGATTTAAATGGTTCTGATAGTAAACGCTTTTTTGATGATTCCCATGATTTAGGGCTCGACAATAACGACGTCTACACGCGCTTTTACCACGGAGAATTGACTTTCAGCAATGTAATACCAAACACTAACATAGTGGCAGGCAGGCAATATGTTAACCATATAGAAACACTCCAAATTGATGGCTTAGATGTTTCCTATGAAATAAATGACAAATTATCCATCTTTGGTTTTTCAGGAGCTGCAGTTAATTATTTTGATGATTGGGACGATGACTGGATCCATGGTGGAGGCTTTGAATTTAAACCATTTCACACCACTAAAATAAGGGGTGAATATATCAGAGCAAATGTTGAAGATTTCCATGATGATATAGCCCATATTAGAGTGGACCAGGTAGTTCCCTATGGAACAGTATATGCACAGTTTGGCAATTTAGATAATGCTCAAACACTGGAGGCAGGAGGAAATTTTCAGCTGCCTAAAATAGGAACGTTGTTAAATGTTAAATATGAAGGAGTGTATGACGAGATTAGTGATGACAACAGTTATATAGAAAACCCACTTACATATGCCCTTTTACCCTATGGTAAATACAACCTAATAAACGTGTCTGCTTATCAAGGCTTCCTTGAACACTTCATGATTGGGGCAGGAGTTGAATATAGAGATGCAAATGGTCAAAATGACTTCTTTAATAGGGATTATACCAAGTATTTTACAAGTCTTGATATTATGGGTTTACCTACAGATGGAACCTATATTTCTTTATTTGTAGAAAAATGGGATACAGAGGATAATAAGGAATCTGATGATGAACAAAAACTTCAAGTGGGTGGCAGTGTTACGCAGCAGATAACAAAAACATTAGATATTTATGCAGGAACAAGATATGACAGATATAAATATGATTTTGTTGAGTTTGATTATGGTGACGTAACTCTTGCCAGGGGCAGAAAAAGGGAATCTATCAGAACATATTACTTTGGAAGTAAATGGGAGCCAACAAAAAGAGTTAGTTTAATAGTTGACTGTAATATAGAAAACTCTGATGTTTTTGAAGATGAAGACTTTGAAAATAATTACACAGTTGAAGCTTGGTTAAATATTGCTTTGTAGGGGGATATAATGAAAACTTTTAAAATATTAATGATATCAACTTTATTTATAGTAATTTCAACTCTAGTAGTGTACTCTGTCGAATCTAGCAAGCCAGAAAGCCACAATGCTTCCTGGATGAAATTACATGGTCAGGCTAGCAAAGTAAATGAAGAAGAATGTTTAGCATGTCATAGCAAAAGAGATGATTGTATCAGGTGTCACGAGGATACCCCCCCCAGAAATCACACCCCATCTTGGATGAGGAGAGGGCATGGCCTTGAATCACGCTGGAACAGAGAAAAATGCATGACATGCCATAACAATGCATTTTGTGAAGAATGCCATACAACACAGATGCCAATGTATCACACCAGTAGATTTGTAAATGGAGGGCACTGTTATACAGAATGTCATTCTCCTAACTTAAGGGATACAAAATGTATTACCTGTCACAAGGGATATCATGGTCCACAAGGACCTAATTAATAAACTATGGAGGTCAATTTAAATGAGTGAAAGAACTCATGAGTCAAAACTTGCTCTTTCAAGACGTAAGTTTATGCAATGGTTTGGGGCAATGTCAGCTTCATTTTATGCTTTAGGAGGCAAGAAAGCAGTTGGTGGTGGCATAGGATCAAAAGATAGTTTGCTTTATGAAGATGAAAATCTCACTTTTGATGAAAAAATGGAAGT